>DASZPA010000149.1:0-27718 GCA_035550555.1 Fimbriimonas sp. | reverse complement strand
AAGCTTCCCTTGGTCTCGATCCTGACGCCTTCCTACAACCACGAAGCGGTTTTAGGCGAATGCATCCGGTCCGTGTTGGAGCAGACGTTTTCCGATTGGGAACAGATCGTCGTCAACGATGGCTCGACCGACGGGACCGCCAAGGTGGCTCAGTCATTCGACGATCCTCGAGTCAGGTACTTTGAGCAGGCGAACAAGGGCCCCTATAAGCTGGCGGAAACCTATAATTTCGCCTTATCCCAAGCTCGAGGCGAGTTGATCTGCATTCTGGAAGGAGATGACCTCTGGCCCGCGAACAAGCTGGAGATTCAACTCACCGACTTCGAAGACGGACGCACGATGCTGTCAGCCGGGATGTTTCAACCGTTTCGCGGCGAGGAGAAAGAAGGTCTGCAGCCTTCGACCCTACCCGCACCCGATGTGCAAAGCAACCTGCCGACCGGGCGAGCGGCTTTTGGCATGCTCGACCCCGACATTCTCACGTTTACGTTTCCCGTGTCGGTAGTGATCCGTCGTACCGCCTTGGAGCAGATCGGAGGATTTCAGAGCTCACCTTTGCTCCCGCTTGTGGACTATCCAACGTTCCTGAGTCTCACTACCACGGGGCCTTGGAAGTTTCGAGACGACTTGCTCGGCTATTGGCGGAAACACTCAAATTCGATCACGACGAACAACTTCCCCAAGATCTTGGAAGGCGTCTACGCCTACGCGGCGCAATTTATGAAGGAGCATCGTGCCGAGCTGCCGCTGACCGACGATGAGGTGCGGCAGCTCGATTCGAAGTGGCAGTTCTTTCAGATGAGGCGAGCGACCACCTTGCATCGGATGCTTTTGGCCGAAGGGGATTTTCGGCGGGCTTCGGCATTCGCCAAACGAGCGATGCGGTTCCGTATTAGCGGCAAAGCCCGAGCCGGGCTTTCGCTGGCAAGGGTCTTGGCAGGCGCGCGCCTGCCTTCGGAGGGAGTGTTTCGGCTGGCGGGCTTTCCGGACTGGAAAGGCGCCCCCAGCGCTATGGTCTCATGCGAGATGACGCCCGAAGACCTTGCGAGCTATGACTTTACGTCGTAGCCAGGATCTCCTCGCCATCCCTCGTTGCGATGATGTTCTTGGGCACCCACAGGATCAGCGGCAAGATCCCGGCGTAAACGATGGAAATCGCGACCACGCAGCAGCTGAAACCGTACTTTGGGCTGGCGTTGTAGATGTGGGTCCCCAGCACGTCGCCTATCCTTTGCGAAAAGAAATAGACGCCATCGACCATCAGCATGAGCGTGCCTTGCAGACCCGCAGGGCACGAACGCATCGCCAAGTCGTAGTAAGCGGCAGTCGCGATCCCGCCCATGAGTCCAATGGGGACCGCCATCCAAAGCGCCTGCGTGGGAGCTTGGATGAACAGTACTGGAACGATCTGCGGCACGGCGATGATCGTTCCTCAAAGGAGCAGCTTTCTTAGCGGATAGCGTTTACAAAGCCAGCCGAAAATGAGCAATGTCGGAATGAATGAGAGCGTGAAGATCGCTTGGAAGTCGGCGTAGATCTCGTCCGACGCGCGCAACGTGTTTGAGAAATAGTATTGAAGCGGCGTGTTGAACCCGGGGGCGAAGTTCCAGAGGTACATGATCAGCACCGCGGGATAGATCGCTCGATAGCTGAACAACCGCCGTACGTCTTGCCAGAAATTGGAAGTGCTTGCTTCCGGCTGATCGTAGGCGTGGGTGAAAACAGCGCGGGGCTTCCAAAATCCTAGCACTCCAATCAACGCGGATAAGACCGCGAGCGAAGCGAAGATCTGCATCGGCGTGAGGCGGCTCGATATCTGGCCGCCCAACCAGGCGCCCGCCGCGAAGGGGAGATAGGCCACCACGTTCCAAAGGGTCGCCAGCCGTCCCGACATCATCTTTTCCTGGGCGATCAACGTGATGAGGCCCTGGTAGGCAGCCACGATCATGCGGGAGCTAAGCATCACCAGCAGCATGCCGATGTAGAGGTTCGTGTAGGTCACATGCTGGAACGCCAGCCAAACAAAGCAGAGACCGGTGAGCGGGCCGAAGATGACCAAGAGCCCTCGGTCGCGCATTCCCAACGGATTCCAGCGGTCCCTCGTCAGACCGAAGACGAATGCGAAGTAGGCGGGAATGCCCGTCGTCCAGCGAAAGAGAGATACTTGATCCGCGTTCGCGTGGAGCTGATTCTTCAGCATGTACGAAGTCGGGATGTCCGTGAGGAAGTAGATCGGATTGACGAAAGCAATAAGAAAGATCAGCGCGCCGAAGTACAGAAAGACCTGCAGATGGTCATTCGACCTTTTGCGCTCGTCAGATACCGTCGTCATTCGGAACCGCCAGAGGGGGCTCCATAATAGGGGACGCCGAGCAAAATGCCAAGCCACAGCGTCGAGGGCAAAGAAAATGCCCGCAGGCACTGGAGAACGCGCCCGCGAGCTCACAGAACGAATCGATTCTAGTGCTTCTTTTTAGGCGGATTGAGGTGCTTGTTCAGCCAGTGCTCGGCATGTATGGCCGCGTGGTGTACGGACTTGTCGTGGTGGCCAGGCTTCGGATAGTGTCCGCGGTGGCGTCTCGGCGGGCTGGTGTGAGCCTTGACCCAGTGCTCCGCGTGCATGGCCGCGTGATGGGCCGATCTGTCCTTATGATGTTTCGCCGGGTAATGATGATGGCCGGTGGGGGCCTTGGTATGGTGTGAGACCCACTTTTCGGCGTGCATCGCCGCATGATGGATCGATTTGTCCTGATGGGTCTGGCCAGACCGGAACCCAAACGCCGTAGCCGTCATCAGCACGACGCAAAAGAGCAACGCTAATCGTATCATCTCGACTAGCATAGGCTGATTTGGGTCCCAAAACGTTCCGAGGGGGACAATTAGGCCTTACACCTCTTGCGGTCGAGAGTCCGAGATTGCCGACCGGGTCAGAGACAACGCATGCCATTCGTTAGCCGGGCCTCCGTTCACCAACGTATACGCGCCGCTGAAGCCCGCAGCCTCAGAGATGGCGAGGCAGCGGTTATAGTCGTCAAGGTCGATGTGGTCGGCGTCGATGAACTCGCACTTGGCGTGGCAGGTTTCAGCTCTTGAAAAGATAAGCGGAAAATCCTCGTACTTCGAGGGCGCCGGCCAGTTTCCAAAATCGCCGCATAGCCCCAGCTTGCCTTCCAGCCGGTCGAGCATTCCGTTTACCGCGGATGGCGTCGAAAGCAGGGGAAACCAGTTTTCAGTCGTCAGGCGCAATCCCAGTCCCTCCGCCCTCTCCGCCAGCCTTTCAATTTGCGAGGCGGCAAGCTCGAACGCCTCGTCGCTGTAGGCCTGTTTGCCGGCAATGATCCTGGCGCGCTCGGCGCCCAGACGAGACGCCACGTCCAGCCAACCCTCGATCCAATCGGCGTCCCTGTCGCTGGTTTCGGGATTGGAAAGGTCTCCATCGTCGATGAGCAGCGACTGCAGATGAACCGCGTTTTCCGAGAGAGCATGCCGGAACGCCGCAACCTGCACATCGTCTCCGGCAGGAAGATGAAAGTGACAGAGCTCCAACCGGTCGTATCCGCGAGTCTTCAGCGCCGCTGGGAGTTCGGTGAGGGGTAAAGGCTGATCGGAATGCTGCGAAGCCTCTAGACGCCCGGCGGAAGGCGAGTCAGGATAGGTAACGCCGATCGTTCGATGCAGTGCCCAAGAGGAAACCGCGATGGTCACTGTGAAAGTATGACGCGAGTAGGCGACTGGGTTTGTCCGTAAGCGGGTTGTCGGACGTCTTTGCGGCCTATAATCTGGCGGAGGTTAAACGATGAATCGGTTACTTGCTTTGGTGGGTCTCATCTGTTTGGCGGCGTTTGCCTTGGGCGGCGTCAAGGAGCCGTGGCGAGGAGTTCACCTATCCGTGGGGAGCGAGGCCGACCTGGATAGTGGGGCAGCGAAGATCCCCGACTTGGCGAAGGCCGGCATGAACGTGATCATCGTCGAGGTCGACTACAACTACCAGTTCAAGAGCCGGCCGGAGATGGCGAATCCGAACGGAGTGACCTTTGAAGGGGCACGGGCATTTGCGAAGCTTTGCCGCGAAAACCATGTCCGCGTGATTCCTCAAATCAACTGCCTCGGTCACCAGAGCTGGGCAGAGCATACCGATGCCCTTCTCACCGTGCACCCCGAGCTCGACGAGACGCCCGGGCTGTATCCGAACAACAAGGACATCTATTGCCGAAGCTGGTGCCCCTTGAATCCTGAGTTGCCCAAAGTCGTGTTCCCCTTGGTGGACGAGCTGATCGACGCCTTCCAGGCCAAGGATTTCCACTGCGGGATGGACGAAGTCTTTATCATCGGATCGGACGCCTGTCCGCTCTGCAAGGGCAAATCGACCGCCGAGCTCTTCGCCAAGTCCGTGAACGATTTTCACGACCACCTCAAGAAGAAGCACGTCCAGATGCTCATGTGGGGCGATCGGTTTTTGAATGGCGATGCGACCGGCTACGGAGAGTGGGAAGCATCGAAGAACGGAACCGAAGGCGCCATCGACATGGTTCCAAAGGACATCATCCTTTGCGACTGGCACTATGAGCCGCGGACCGACTATCCCTCGATCAAGATCCTGACTGACAAAGGGTTCCGGGTTTGGCCGACGACTTGGCGCAATCCGAAAGCCGCAGCGGCGTTCAGCAAAGAAGGTAAGGGCAATTCCAAAGTCATCGGCGTGCTCTCCAGCACATGGGGCGCCGCCAAGGTGCAGACTCTAGATACATGGCCTCCTCTGATCGCCTCGTACGGTCCCTGGAAGTAGATCTGGCCGCAGCCCGAACCGTTCTGCGCGACGTGTTCGGGTACTCCAGCTTTCGCGCCCCGCAAGACCAGATCGTGGAATCGGTTCTCGCGGGGCGCGATTGCTTTGTCTTGATGCCAACCGGCGCCGGTAAGTCCCTCTGCTTTCAGATCCCAGCCATCGTTCGTCCAGGCACGGGGATCGTGGTCTCTCCGCTCATCTCCCTCATGAAGGACCAAGTGGACGCGCTGAAGCAGAATGGCGTTCGGGCCGCCTTCTTCAACTCGTCACTTTCGCATCCCGAAGCAAACCGCGTTCTTGGCGACCTCCAATCCGGCCAGTTGGACCTGCTCTATGTCTCGCCAGAGCGGCTGATGATCCAGGAATTCCAACGGCATTTGGCAGGTATTTCAGTAGCGTGTGTTGCCATCGACGAGGCGCACTGCGTGTCTCAATGGGGTCACGATTTTCGGCCCGAGTACGTGCAGCTGGGCAACCTGCGAGCCAAGTTCCCATCGATACCGTTCATCGCGCTTACTGCGACCGCCGACGCCCAGACGCGAAAAGACATCCTGATGAGGCTTCAGCTCCAGGATCCGAGAATTTTCGTCTCCGGCTTCGACAGGCCAAACATTCGGTACACGGTGGTTCAGAAGAGCAGGCCCATCCACCAACTTGAAAGCTTCGTCAGGAGCAAATCAAACGAACCAGGAATCGTCTACTGTCTGAGCCGCCGCCGCGTCGAAGAGGTTGCCGAACATTTGGTCGAGTCAGGCTTTCGTGCGGCGGCGTATCACGCCGGCTTGGGTGCGGGAGACCGGGCGCGAATTCAAGAATCCTTTCAGAAGGACGATATTCAGATCGTCGTCGCAACGGTCGCCTTCGGAATGGGAATCGACAAGCCGAACGTGCGGTACGTCGTCCATTACGACCTCCCGTGGAACGTGGAGAGCTACTACCAGGAAACCGGTCGCGCGGGCCGCGACGGTCTTCCTTCGGAGGCGCTCATGCTCTACAGCCCGGGCGACATTCGAATTGTCCGCAAGCTGATCGAAGCAGGCGAGAACGCAGAGCAGAACCAAATCGAGCTGAAGAAGCTCTCCTCGATCATTGCTTTTGCCGAGGCGGACACCTGCCGCCGCCGAAAGCTCCTTGCCTACTTTGGCGAGGGATCGACGGAGGACTGCGGCAACTGCGACGTTTGCCTCGATTCGCCCACCTCTTACGACGCGACGGAGGACGCCAGGACCGTGCTGCTGACCATTTACCACCTCAAGCAGCGGTTTGGGATCAAACACGTCGTGGACGTAGTTCGCGGGACCCCGACGGATCGAGTGGGCCAGTTCGGGCATGATCGGATGGAGCTCTTCGGAGCCGGCAAGAATACTTCTGTGGAGCAATGGATGGCGCTGCTTCGCCAGCTTCTCCAACGCGGCTATCTGCTGCAGGACGAAGCGAATTTCAACGCCTTAAAGCTAACGCCGCTGACGCGGCCACTCCTTAGAGATGGCGCGACGCTGATTCTCCCGACGCCTCGCGTCCGGGTGAGGACTGAGAGGAAGAAGAAGAAGGGCGGCGGTCCGGCGGACTATGATGACTCTCTTTTCGAGAGGCTGCGCTCCCTGCGCCGGAAGATCGCGGAAGAAGAGGGCGTTCCCCCATACGTCGTGTTCGGCGATCAGACCCTCAAAGGAATGGCCGCCTCGAAGCCGAGGACCCGCGAGGCACTGCTGGAAGTCTCGGGAGTCGGAAGCCGAAAACTGGAGAGGTACGGAGAACGGTTTTTGTCCGTGATCAAAGAGCCATGACGTTCCTGAACCGGATTTTTCAGACCCGAAGGCGCTTCGAACGAGGCGAGATCAGGCGCGAATCATTCGTGGCTCACTTGGCTTTCAAGTACACATAACCCGTGGTTCCTGAGGGCGACTTTCCGAAGGCAATGATCGATCCGTCGGTCTCGACCCACAGACCCTGCGACAGAGACCAGCCGGTTCCCTGCGGAATCTGTGCCCGCAGGTCGACCACATGGTTGGCGTCGACCCAGAGCGGGGCTCCCCCGGTGCCATCGGCATAGCTCACGCCGCCCACAATCCAGCCATTGTTGCCGATTCCATAGGCGGCGGTTGCCTGGGCGTTGGCGGTCGATGGAAGCACATGCTCCGCGGCAAAGTTATCGAGAGGTGACCAGAACACCCCTCTCAGCGCGTTGCTGATCTGGTCTTGTCCCACCACGGCTCCCACCGCATTCATGGCGTTGCCTACCGCCGCGCCCGAGCTGAAGAGAGCCAACGGGCTATCGGTCGGCGAGGTGTAGACGACCGGATTGGGGCCCAGCAGGCCGATCACACCGCTATTCGCAAGCATGTTCGGTTGGGAAAGCGAGTTATCGGGAAAACCTGACAGCTTCGTTCCGGTCGCACTCGGCGAAGACCAGTAGCTGTTGCCAAAAAGGATCTGCGCATTGGTATTGATGGATCCGAAGAGTCCCGCCTGATCCGCATTGGAGGTCAGCTTCTGAGGACCGGACGTGGGGCTCGGCCAGATGGCGGGAACCGCATGATCCCCTTGATTGTCCGTGAACAGCGCCGTGCCAACGATCTCAATGTTCGTGCCGACCTTCGCGAGTGACTGGAGCTTGGCGCCCTGGTACGTATCGAGCGGAACTGCCGTCGGAGTGGCGGTCGCCGAAGACCAGTAGAGCGGCTGTGAAAGGCCGCTTGCAGGCTTCGTAAAGCCCACCATCTCTCCGGTGGGAAGGACCTGGGAGATCTGGAACGCCGTGGCTGGTCCGGCTACGGCGACCGGTGTGTTGTAAGTGGCCCCGTTCTGGCCCCCGACGGACTGAACCGTCACGGTGGCTTCATCGAACGCTGACGAGTCCACGTTCGAGGTCGCCCGAACATGATAAGTTCCGGTGTTCAGCGGCGCGGTATAGCTGCCTGTGGCATCGACCGAGCCACCCCCGGCTTCGTCGACGGACCAGGTCACCGCTTGGCTTGAAACTCCCGATACGTGTGCGATGAACTTCTGCACGCCCCCGCCTTCCAGCGAGGGACTCTTGGGGCTCACGGCGACGGTGACCGAGCCCGGTCCCCATGACCTGGCCGGCAATGTCGCGACAAAGCCGTGGGAAAGCGTGGTGTTTCCGCTTGGAAAATAGGTGCCCACGACCACCTTGGAGTTGTTGATCCCTGTAGCTTGGTAGTACAGCGTGCTGGTGTCTGAGGGCGAACGGTAAGCGTTGAACTGGATGTTGGTGGAGTTGGCCGTATTGAAAACGGTCGCGCCGGAAGGTTGCGGCCAAGTTGGAGAAGGTCCGTTGGTGGCCGGCAGCGCGCCCGCGGCATTCATGGTTCCGAGTATCACCCCGTAGGCGCCAACGGTCGCGGAGCCTTCGGCCGGAATGACATCGAAAGAGTCGCCGCTCTGGACGGCGATCTCACCCGAATCGTTGATCGTCGCCACAGCGAAGGTCCCGCCAAACGTCACGCCCGGAGCCGTTGCCACATGAAGGTCGGTGGCAGCGCCGTTCTGGACCTTGAAGTATTCACCCGAACCATTCGTGCCAACGATGACGGCCGAGTTGTTGATGCAGAGCGGCTTGAAACCTGTCGGCGAGTTGAAGATGCTCGCGGTAGAAGCGGTGGTCCATAGGACGCTGCCCGTGCCCACAACCTGGCCGTTATTGCTGAGCGCTACGGCTTGGCTGAGCTTTCCGCTCGATACGGTCCGCTTGAGCAGCGTGTAGGTTGCGCCGTTCAGCAGGTAGCTGTCGGCCGGAGCGCCGCTCAGTGTGGTGGTCACCAGCACGGTCCCGCCGGCGTTCATCGCGACGATCGTTGGCACGCCGTTGTTGGGAGGCGTAGGGATCGCTTGGCTCACTCCGTTAAAGATGATCACCGGCCCGCTCGCGCTGTTAGCGGCGATCCGGCCGCCGTCGTCGATGCCGATGGGGGAAATCTGCGGGCCGAGGTCGGAAGAAACGATGTAGTTGTCGTTCCCTGAGGTAGTCCCTGTAAAACCGGTCGATCCAGTGGCGCCGCCGCACGAAGAGGTGACGACGGCGATTGCCAGGAAAGCAGGCACAAGCCACTTCCAATTCAGGTTTCTTGCGATGGGCACAGGTGGGATCATAGCTGAGGTTTGTGAAGGATGGTCAAGGGAACCTTCTTGCAAGGGCTTCATAATTGGAAGTCCCGCTATGGCAAAGACGCTCTTTCTTTCCGTTTCCGAAATACGTAAGCTGATCGAATCCGTCGGGCTGCAAACGTTGACGGCTTTACTGGCAGAAAGAATTCGTGGCGATTTTCTTCGATGGCAGGATTTTCAAAAGTCGCCGCGAATGGCAAACCACTCGGCGGTAGGCGTCATCGAGCTCATGCCGGTTTGTGACGCCGACCGGTACGCATTCAAGTATGTGAACGGGCATCCTTTCAACTACAAGCTGGACATGCCGACCGTAATGGGGTTTGGATGTTTGTCCGAAATGGCCACCGGATGGCCGCTGATGCTGTGCGAGATGACGATCTTGACGGCCGTCCGCACGGCAGCTACGTCCGCGGTCGCCGCTCGCGCGCTAGCGAAGACCTCTTCGCGCACCATGGCGATGATTGGTAACGGCGCGCAGAGCGAGTTCCAGATTCTGGCCTTCCACAAGTTGCTTGGAATCCGGAGCGCCCACCTGTTTGACAAAGATCCCCGGGCAACCGACCGCCTGATTCGGAACCTCTCAGGAGTCTCGGATCTGGTCCTCGTGCCCTGCGAGTCGATCGTTTCGGCAGTGGAGGGCTGCGACATTGTGACGACATCGACGGCAGACAAGGCCTTGGCGACCATCCTGACCGCCGAGCTCGTCGAACCAGGCATGCACCTGAACGCCATCGGCGGCGACTGCCCGGGAAAGACCGAGCTTCAACCCGAGATCCTTCGCATGGGCAAGGTGTTCGTCGAGTTCGCCGAGCAAGCGCGGATCGAGGGGGAGATCCAGCAGATGGATCCTGACTTTCCCGTTACCGAACTGTGGGAGGTGCTGACGAAGTCCCAGCCCGGTCGTGAATCCGACTCCGAAGTCACCATCTTCGATTCCGTTGGGTTCTCGGTGGAGGATTTCTCGACGCTGTCGCTGATCTATGACCTAGCCACGGAAGGTGACTTCGGCGTCGAGCTGGACCTGGTGCCGGAGATGACCGACGTGAAGGACCTTTACGGCTTGTTAATGGGCTAGTAGGCGGCGGATCGGAGACTGTCGCATTGGAGCAGATCCGCCGGTGTTGCGGCGGCAGGCTCGCCGACTCGCTATCTTTGGTAACCTCGTGTCCGATGAAGGCCCAGCGTCGGGTTTCTAATGCGTTGGTTTTCGCCTCGAGCTTGGGCGTCTTCTTGGCCGGCGCTTTGGCGCCTTCGCAGGCGGCTCCGGTTCAGAAGCCGATCGTCTTCTCCAAAGACATCATGCCGATCCTTTCGGACAAGTGCTTCAAATGCCATGGTCCGGACTCGGCGTCCCGGATGGCGAACATGCGGCTGGACCAGCCGGAAAGCGTGTTCGCCAAGAGGCCCGACGGGTATGTGATCGTCCCGAAGCAACCCGAAAAGAGCCTTCTGATTCAGCGGATCACCAGCAAAGACGATCCGATGCCGCCCGCCGACAGCGGGAAGAGCCTCTCTCCCGATCAGAAGGCGACGCTCCTTCGATGGATCAGAGAGGGAGCCCGCTACGGCAAGCTTTGGTCGTTTGAACCGCTTCCTGCGACCGTGCCTGTTCCAAAAGTCGTGAGCGATTGGCCGCGGGACGATCTCGATCGATTGGTGCTGCAGAACTTGAAGCAAAACGGGCTCACGCCGAGCAAGCCGGCTTCACGAGACCGTTGGCTGCGACGCGTCACGCTTGACCTGACAGGCCTTCCTCCCACCGAGGCCGAAATGACGGCGTTCGAGAACGATCGGCGTCCGGATGCCTTCGAGCGGGTCGCCGATCGCCTGCTGGCGAGTCCACACTTTGGAGAGCGTTTGGCCGTGGATTGGCTCGATGCGGCGCGGTATGCCGACAGCTATGGGTACCAGTCGGATCTCCTGATGCCCACATGGCCCTACCGAGACTGGGTGGTGAAGGCGTTCAACGAGAACATGCCGTACGACCGGTTCCTGACCGATCAGCTTGCCGGCGACCTGCTGCCCAATCCAACCCGAGACGAGCGTCTGGCGACGGCGTTCAACCGCTTGCACCGACAGTCGAACGAGGGCGGGTCAATCGCGCTGGAGTTCAAGACCGCCTATGCCGAAGACCGCGTCGAGACATTCGGAACAGCTGTGCTCGGTCTTACCGTCGGATGCGCGCGGTGCCACGACCACAAGTTCGATCCGATCACCCAAAAGGAGTACTACCAGCTCTTTGGCTACTTCAACAACATCGACGAATACGGACTCCTCCTGAGCACCGAGATCGTGCCCACGCCCTCGCTGCTTCTTCCGACGCCCGAGCAGGAGGCCAAGCTCAAGGTGCTTCAGGATCAGAGCAACTCCTGCCTCAAAAGCCTCTCCAGTTCCGAAACCTCCGCGTCATCCCGGTTCGAGCAGTGGATCGCAGCCAAGCCAACAAAACCGGAGATCCCGGGCCTGCTCGCACGGTTTCCGCTGGACAGCCTTGACAGCGGAAAATTCGTCGACGCGGTGGGCGGCCCGGCAACCGGTGAGAAGATTGGAGATCCGCCTTTGGTTGAGGGTCGTCAAGGGAAGGCTCTCCTATTCGATGGAGACAACGGCGTCGTCTTCAAAGGATTACCTGCCCGAGAGCGGTATGAGCCGTTCACCTGGTCGTTCTGGATTGAAGACCCGGGCACTTCCAAGGGTCCGATCATCTTGCTGCACCGGACGGGCGGCACCGACGTCGGCTTTTGCGGCTTCGATCTGAGGCTTGAACAGGGATATCTGACCGCGCGGGTCATGCGGCATTGGCCCGGAAACGCCGTTGCGGTCAGGACGACGACGGCAATTCCCAAGAATCGATGGAGCCATGTGGCTTGGTCTTGGGACGGGACGGGCCACGCGTCCGGCCTCAAGCTCTATCTGGATGGACGGCCGGCAGCGATTACGGTGCTGCAGGACAAGCTTTGGAAGAAGATCGACGCCTATGGCGACCTGGGTCCAAGCGGCCACGAGTGGTCGTTCGCGCAGAGGTTCAGAGACGCGGGATTCAAGGACGGGAAGCTCGACGACGTGGCTTTCGCCAACCGAGCATTGAGTCCATTGGAGGTCGCGCAACTCTGCGACGGCCATTCCTTATCGGACGCCCTCCAGGAGCCCGCCCAGCACAAAGACGCCCTGCTCGCGTACTACATCTCAGCGTTCGACGAGCCTTGCCGCACGGCACTTGGCCAGGTCCAGAAAGCCCAGAAGGAGCTGACCGAATACGAGGAGCCGATCCAAGAGATTTCGGTGATGGAGAAGGCGAAGAAGCCTGTCCCCGCCTACCTCTTGGCCCGGGGGATGTACGACGCGCCGCGAAACGAGAGCACGCTCGTGTTCAGGAACGTCCCAAAGTCGCTCCCCCCGATCACCTCGGGGGGCCGCAACGACCGTCTGACCTTGGCCCAATGGGCGACGGAGCCGAACCATCCCCTGACGTCCCGTGTTGCCGTGAACCGCCTCTGGCAGCTTCTCTTCGGCGTCGGGCTCGTTGAGACGACGGAAAACTTCGGAGTGCAGGGCGGGCAACCCTCGAACCCTGAGCTGCTCGACTACCTCGCCCGATTCTTCGTCAGCTCGGGATGGAACGTGAAGGACTTGCTCCGCAAGATCGTGCTTTCCTCCACCTACCGGCAGGATTCGGCTCTCACGCCGGCCCTCCGAGCGAAAGACCCCGGCAACAGGCTGTTGGCGAGAGGCCCTAGCAACCGGCTCTCGGCAGAAATGATTCGCGACACCGTTCTGGCGGGAGCGGGTCTGCTGAACGGCAAGATCGGCGGGCCGCCCGTCAACCCTTACCAGCCGGGCAACATTTGGCAAGAGAACAACACGATGAGCCCGCCCTTTGTGCAGAGCACGGGGCCCGACCTCTATCGACGCAGCCTTTACACCACCTGGAAGCGGACGACTCCCATGCCGAGCATGATGATGTTCGACGCAAACTCGCGAGAGGCGTGTGTCGTGCGGCGTCCGGCCACGAACACTCCGTTGCAGGCACTCGTGCTATTGAACGACATCCAGTATGTGGAGGCGGCGCGCGTTTTGGCCGATTTCGTTCTGAGGACTCTGCCCACCGATGAACAGCGGATCAAAACGGCCTTTGTACGGCTGGCCGGCCGGCGGCCGGATTCTCGCGAGCTGTCGATCCTTGCCAAGACGCTTCAGGAGCAGCGAAAGATCTTCTCCGCATCGCCCAACGACGCGAGGAAACTGGTCGCAATCGGCGAGTCGAAGCCATCGGCCTCGCTGAGGCCTGAGGACTTGGCGGCCATGACCGTGACCGTTCAGACGATTCTCAACTCCGATGCCGTGATCTGGAAGAGATAGAGCTGGTGGAAGTCACACCCCTTCGCTGTCCGAGCTGCCGTGGGCTGCGCCAGGACCCTCCCCCCAATCTGGTTACGGGCGCGAGAGCCCAAGAATCGCGGCTCAAGCGATCCACTGCATCGAAAAACAACTGTAGAATGGCGCTATGATCCCCGTCGACGTTGAAACGCCGATGAGCCTCCTGCTCGGCCTGACCCGGCGCGAATTCTTCGGGCGGACGGCGCAGGGGCTCGGAGCGCTGGCACTGGCATCGTTGCTCCCCTCGAGTGTCCTGGCAGCCGCCAAAGGCACACCCGGAGCGATCGGACTCGACCACCCCGCCAAGGCGAAGCGAATCATCTATCTGTTCCAAGCCGGCGGACCGGCCCAGCAGGACCTGTTCGACTACAAGCCGCTGCTGAACAAGATGCACGGGCAGCCCTTGCCAGAGAGCGTTCGCCACGGACAGCGCCTGACAGCCATGAGCGCGCACCAGAGCGTGATTCCGCTCGCCGGCTCGCCGTTCAAGTTCGCCCAGCACGGACAAAGCGGGGCTTGGATGAGCGAGAAGCTGCCCCATCTCGCCGAAGTCGCAGACGAGCTTTGCTTCGTCAAGTCGATGTACACCGAGGCAATCAACCACGATCCCGCGATCACCTTCTTTCAAACTGGGAGCGAGCTCGCCGGAAGACCCTCCTTTGGGTCTTGGCTTTCCTATGGCCTGGGTTCCATGAACGACGACCTTCCGGCCTTTGTGGTCCTGGCCAGCGCCGGTAAGGGCGACCAGCCCCTCTATGCCCGGCTTTGGGGAAGCGGCTTTCTCGATTCCCGCTATCAAGGCGTACGGTTTCGATCTGGCGGCGACCCGGTTCTTTACCTCTCCAATCCCGACGGAATCTGCGGGTCCGGGCGCAGGGCGATGCTCGATCGGCTGAACGAGCTGAACAGGCACGAGTTCGAGCAAGAGCTCGACCCCGAGATCGAGAGCCGGATCGCGCAGTACGAGATGGCGTACCGGATGCAGACGAGCGTGCCGGAGGTGACCGATATGAGCAAGGAGCCTAACGAGGTCTTCGAACTGTACGGTCCCGACTCGCGCAAACCCGGCACCTTTGCCTCCAACTGCTTGCTTGCGCGGCGTCTGGCGCAGAAGGGCGTCCGATTCATCCAGCTTTACCACCAGGGTTGGGATCAGCACGGGGATCTGGTAAACGGAATTTCGGTGCAGTGCAAAGACACGGATCAGCCCACGGCGGCGCTCATCAAAGATCTCAAGCGGCTCGGCATGCTGGACGACACCTTGATCGTTTGGGGCGGGGAGTTCGGACGCACCAGTTACTCCCAAGGGCCGCTGGACCCGCAGTCGTTTGGGCGCGACCACCATCCGCGGTGCTTCACGGTCTTCATGGCCGGCGGAGGCGTCAAGGCCGGGACCACGTACGGCCGCACCGACGACTACGGATACAACATCACAGACAAAGACGGCAACGCTATCAGCCCCACTAAAATGGTCAAGACCGAAGGCGCCGTTCACGTCCACGATCTCCAAGCGACCCTTCTGTGGCTGCTCGGCGTGGACCACAAGAAGCTCACCTTTGCCTATCAGGGCCGGGATTTTCGTCTCACGGACGTCCATGGCCACGTCATGGAAGGGTTGATGGCCTAGGCCGGCTGCCTTTCGTATGGAGCTCTCTCGATCTGGCCGGTAACGTGATCGCCTTCGATGACGCCAAGAAGTGTGGCGTCGTCGGTTTCGGCACTCTTTCCAGGGAACTTGCCGGGATTTCGCCCTCGCCTAAGTGGGTGTACTTGGAGGTTTTATCGAATGGGTGATCAGTTAAAAGGAAAGAGAGTAGCAATTCTCGCGACGGACGGGTTTGAGCAGGCCGAGCTTCTGCAACCCAAGGAAATCCTGGAAGACGCCGGCGCCGAAACCACCGTCGTGTCGCTCAAGGCCGGCGAGATCATGGGCTGGAACGAGAAGGACTGGGGCAGAAGCGTCCGGGTTCAAAAAACGCTCGACGAGTGCTCCCCGGAGGACTTCGACGCGCTGCTGCTGCCCGGAGGCGTGATGAATCCGGACAAGCTGCGCACAGACCCTCGCGCCGTTCAGTTTGCAAAGGCGTTTGTGACGACAGGAAAGCCCGTCGGGGCGATCTGCCACGGTCCCTGGCTGCTCGCGGAAGCCGACGTGCTCGATGGACGATGCGTGACCAGCTGGCCCTCGCTGCAGACCGATTTACGGAATGCGGGCGCGGAGTGGGTCGACGAGCAAGTGGTCACCGACGAAGGCTTGGTCACCAGCCGTAAACCGGACGACATTCCGGCATTTGCGAGCAAACTCATCGAGGAGATCAAAGAAGGCAAGCACGAGGCCGCGGCGAGCGTTAGGTAAGGGGGCAAGAGCGGAAGTTGTCAAGTTTGCAAGGTTGGCAAGTTGGCAAGTTGTTAAGACAGTAGAGTTGGTTGTCTGCCAGGGGCTACCACCGACTGTTGCCAACTTGCCAACTTGGCGAATTGCCAACTCACTTGCAGTTAAGCCCGTAAGCCTTCATGAGATACTCGTACGAGGTTTCCGGCGAGTACATCTTTTTCGACTTCTCGAGGGCTCTCCGCGACAGGTCCTGCCAGTCCTCGAGAGGAAGCTCCATGGCTTTCCGCAAAGTGGCGGCGAGGTCGTTCTCGCCGCTGTCCTCGAAGACCATTCCGGCGCCTTCGGGTCGAACAATCTCCGGCAGGGGGCCGAGGTTTCGCACGAGAACGGGCGTTCCCATCGACATCGCCTCCATCGTGACGAGCGGGCCCTGTTCGAAACATTTGCTGGGAAACGCCAGGTACCGGGAGTTCGCGGCAAGCTCAACGACCTTGCCTCGCTCCAACCAGCCGGGCCAATCCGTGTTGGGGAGGTTGCCGTAGCGGGCTTTGAGGCGATCCCTTTCCGGTCCCTCGCCGGCTACCGTCAGGTGCCAGTCCGTGGGCTGCACCTGCTCCCAAGCTTGCAGCAGGTCTTCAAGGCCCTTTTCCTCAGACATTCGTCCGGCGAAGACGAACCGCTTCTCGCGTTTGGCGTGAACCAGTAGCTCGGGGTCGGTCAACACGAATTTGGGCATCAAGATGAACTTCTCACCCGGAAAGCCGCGCTTGATGAACTGCTCCTTGGAAAGCGCCGTGAAAACGATGTAGGAGTCGACGTACTTCTTAAAGGTGCCGATGTAGCTGTGGTAGGTGGACGAGGCCGAAACAACTGCAGATCCAAGCGGCGAGTTGCGATAACAGCCGTGGATGACCGAGTTGAACTTGGATCCGGTCAGACACTTGGTACAGATCTCTCCATGCCGCAGGAACGTGGCGTTCGCGCAGATAAACCGGTAGTTGTGTAAAGTCGCCACCACCCGGCACCCGTGCTCATGCAGCAGCTTGAAGGTCATGGGGCTGAGCAGCGGAAAGGTGTTGTGAACGTGCGCCACGTCGGGCTTGTAGGTGCGAAGGACTTCCTTGAGCTTGGCTTCGTAACGCTTCCCAAACACGGCATCGTAGGAGACGTGAACGAGCCCGGGAATCGTCACGGTGTCGACGTCCCCGTTCCAAACCGTAAACCTCTCGATCTCGTGTCCGTGCGAGCGCAAGAGCTCAAACTCGTCATTGACAACGATATCCTCCCCGCCAGGATCGAGGTACACGTTATTTATTTGAAGTATCTTAGCTCTTGACACAGTTAATCAATATCGAGATGCTCCGTCATCTCACGACGGAACCGGCTACCTTCCAGTTCCGTTCGCCCAACCGCCGCAAACTTTAGGCCAGTCGGTCAGGGCCCCACGCATTTCATCAAACAATCGAATCAATTTTGCAGAAAACTATTTGGCGAGTACTTCGGCACCCAACCTGAAAACGAATCGAACCTGTATGCAGTCCATGTCGACATTTCAACGCTTTTGAAGCAACATGGCGGAAATTCGGTCGAAAGACATCCTCACTGCAACACTGGCGATTGCCACGTCAACGAACTCTTTTAGAGATCAACGCCAGGCGGCAGGTTTCCTTTCACAGATAGTCTTGCCCTTTTAGAGACCTCCAACCCCTAACTTTGCACACGATTCAGTTAAGTTCACTACAACAATGTATCTGGTATACCACCGCTTCCGATAGGCAGCCGTCATCGTATGGTTTATTGCTATGAGAGGGCCATTCGGGGCGAACCGCGAATTTGCTGGGTGGCGCCTATGCGAGAAGCGGCGTAATCACCTCGCCAGCGACGTCCGTGAGACGAAAATCGCGGCCCTGGTAACGGTAGGTCAACTTTTCGTGATTGATCCCAAGCTGGTGCAGCATCGTGGCGCCCATATCGTGGGCGCTGACCGGGTCTTTCACCACCTTATAGCTGTAGTCGTCGGTCTCGCCGAACACTTCCCCGCCCTTGAAGCCTCCGCCCGCCAACCATAAGCTGTAGCAAGCGCCGAGGTGGTCGCGCCCATGATTGTTCGGATCGTTGACGTCCCCTTGCGCGAATACGGTCCGCCCGAACTCGCCGCACCAGAGGACGATCGTGTCGTCCAACATGCCGCGCTGCTTGAGGTCTTTGACGAGAGCGGCCGAAGGCTGGTCGGTGTCCCGGCACTGGATGGGGAGCTGAGTCTCGAGGTTGCCATGCTGGTCCCATCCAGAGTGCATGAGCTGCACAAAGCGGACGCCCCGCTCGATGAGCCTCCTCGCCAAAAGACAGTTGTGCGCATAGGAGCCCTTCTTTTCCACGTCCGGTCCGTACATTTCCAGGACCGATTTCGGCTCCTTGGAAATGTTGGTCAGCTCCGGAACGCTCGTCTGCATCTTGAAGGCCAGCTCGTACTGGGTGATGCGAGTCTCGATCTCCGGGTCCCCATAGTCTTCGTAGCGCTTCCTATCGAGCGCGTCGATATCCTGCAAGACGCCTTTACGCATCTCGTCCGTAACGCCTGATGGGTTGTTGAGGTACAGAACCGGCTCGCCCTCGCTTCGGAATCGCACGCCCTGGTACTTCGAGGGCAGAAAGCCGCTGCCCCAGTAGTAGTCGTAAAAGAGCTGCCCGCAGGTGTGCTTCTCGTCGGCGGAGGTCATCACGACAAAGGCCGGCAAGTCGTCCGTCATCGTCCCCAAGCCGTACACCGCCCAAGCGCCCATGCTGGGGCGGCCAGGAATCTGGCTTCCGGTCAGGAAGAACGTGACGCCGGGCGCGTGGTTGACGGCGTCGGTGTTCATCGAGCGCACGAGGCAGATATCGTCGGCGATGGATCCGGTGTGGGGGATCAGCTCGGAAAGCCACATGCCCGACTTCCCCCACTGCTTAAAGGGACGAATCGCGGGCAGGATCGGAAAGTGAGCTTGGCCGGAGGTCATGGTCGACAGCTTGGTGCCGGCCCGCACCGATTCGGGCAGCTCCTGAAGCCGCTTCGCAAACAGGTCCGGTTTGTAGTCGAAGAGATCCACCTGCGAGGGAGCGCCGCCCTGCCACAGTACAATCACGCGCTTCGCTTTGGGCTTGAATTGAAGGCTCTGTCTTGGGGCGACCTGCGCGGCCAATCCGTCTTCCGACAGCAGGCTCCCGAGAGCCAGCACACCCAGGCCCGAAGCCGCCTTGCCAAAAAGGAGGCGCCGAGAGATTCTCAGATCGCGTTCGAAGTATGGATTCGTGGTCGGCTCTCCTTTTCCTTCATTGTACGTCCGGCTACTCGCGGGTGAGCGCCTCGTCGAGATTCATAATTTCCAGGCAGATCGTCGCGTAAGCCGCATGCTCGACCGGGTCAAGCTTTGTATCGCGAGGGCTTTCACCCTCGGACAGATATCGCTCGGCTGCCTTGGGATCTCTTCGAAACTCGGCCATTGAGCGGTTGAGTCCCTTTTCAAGAATCTGCAGCTCCGTGGCGTCCGGTCTTCGCGCGCAAACCCGCCGAAACGCTTCCGAGAGCCGCGCTCCAGGAGTTTTGAACTGCATCATCACGTTTTGCGCCAGGGCCCGACCCGCTTCCACCCAAGCTACGTCGTTGAGAGTCGTGAGAGCGTGCAATGGCGTGGAGGTCTGGGAAAAGCGTACAGTACAGACCTGCCGGGTAGAGGCGTCGAACATGTCGCCCGGACCAACCGTGCGCCGCCAAAACGTGTAGATCGACCTGCGATAGAGATCGGAGCCTTTCGATTGCGGGTAGCTGAAGTCGCGCTCGTCCGTGATATTCAGGCTGTCCCAGATGCCCTTTGGCTGATACGGATAGACAGGCTTTCCGCCGATGGCTGGGTTCAAAAGGCCGCTCTCCGCAAGCGCCTCGTCCCGAAGTACCAGGGAGGGCATGCGGAACCGCGCGCCCCTCGCTAGCAGCCGGTTGTCCGGATCGCGCTCCCGCAGCTTGGCGGAAACCTTCGAGCTCTGCCGATAGGTCGAGCTCGTGACGATCATCTTCTGGAGCCGCTTCACATCCCAACCGTGCTGCCGAAAGTCCACGGCAAGCCAGTCGAGCAGCTCGGGATGGGTCGGCGGCTCGCCCTGGACTCCAAAGTTTTCGGGCGTACGGACCAACCCCTTGCCGAAGAAGACTTGCCAGTTGCGGTTGACTTCCACCCTTGCCGTTAACGGATTCTCCGGACTTACCATCCACTTGGCAAGCCCCAGCCGGTTCTTTGGATAGGTTCCGAGCATCGGCGGCAGATACAGCGGCGTGTCGGGGTGGACTTCGGCCAGGTGCGTCTCGTAGTTGCCTCGCGAGTAGACATAGGTCTTCCGAGGCTTCGTATCGGCCATCACCATTACACGCGGAACGTCGACCTTCAAGCCCGCCAGCTTTGCGTCCAGCTCCTTCCAAGCCTTTCGAAGCCCCTTCCCGGGTTCGGTAAGGGCGTTGTCCAAGTAGTACTCTCGCAGCGTCTTCGCATCTTCCTTGCTTCGCTTCGCGGGTTCTTGCTGAAGGATCCCCGCAATCTCTTTCGGCGGGCTCTTAATGGTTTGCTCCCAGGCAGCCTGGGCCTTGTCTACATCCGGGCCCTCTTCGTAAGGCTTGGCAGCCTCTTGAGCCTTCTTCAGATCTTCTGGAAGCGACCTGAGAAGAGCCATCTGCTCACCGGTTCCAACGTAGACCCACGGTTGCGCGATGAAATGCTTGCCGTCGTTGTCCGTCGGAATGCCGGTCTCGGGCAGATTGTTGAAGAACGCCATCAGGCTGTAGTAGTCGCGCTGAGTGAACGGATCGTATTTGTGGTCGTGACAGCGCGAGCAGGTCATTGTCAGTCCCAGCCATGTGGTGCAGGTCGTGTCCACGCGGTCGAACAGACCCACGTTTCGCTGCTCTTCGGGTATAGCGCCTCCCTCGCCGTTGAGCATGTGGTTGCGGTTGAACGCCGTCGCGATGAGCTGATCCTGAGTGGGATGCGGCAGCAGGTCCCCGGCGAGTTGCTCGATGGTGAACTCGTCGAAAGGCATGTTCTCGTTCAGCGCCTTCACCAACCAGTCGCGCCACAAGTACTGGAAAGTGTCTCCATCCATCTGGAACCCGTCGCTGTCGGCGTAGCGTGCGGCGTCCAGCCATGGCAGCGCCATCTTCTCCCCATAGTGCGGGTTCGCGAAGAGCCGGTCGACCACCCTTTCATACGCATTCGGGGACTTGTCGGCGACGAATGCGTCCACCTCCTGGGGCGTGGGAGGAAGGCCGATCAGATCCAACGTCACCCTCCGGATCAGCGTGGTCTTGTCCGCTTCCGGCGATGGGCTCAGGTGCTCCTTCTGAAGGCGCTGAAGCACGAACGCATCAATCGGATTCTTGATCCAAGGGCTCTTGAGATCTGGCAACGGCGGCTTGACTGGCTTCACATACGCCCAATGGCGCTCGGATTTGCCCGTGGCTGAGTTGAGGCACCCCTGATCGATCCACTCCTTGACCAGATCAATGTCTCTCGGAGCCAGGGCCGTGAAGCCCATCGGCATTTGCGCCTTGCCTCCCTTCCCTTCCAGCCGCTGGACGAGCACGCTCTCACCGCTCTTGCCCAGAACGACTGCCGTCCCGCTCACGCCGCCTTTCAGGATCGAGGCGACGGAGTCGAGCGAGAGCCCGCCCGCACCGTCCGATCCGCTGTGGCACCGGGTGCAATGAGCCTTAAAGACCGGCTGGACGTCGTGGACGAAGTCGACTTTCTTCTTGTTCGGCGTGAGGGTGATGGCGTACGCGAGGATGCCGAGCGAAAGAGCTCCGGTCAAAGTGGTTCGCATCGTCGCGCGACCAAAAGGCATCGGTCTTATTATCCTCGGGGATAAGTTTCCAAGTTGCCAAGTTGGTAAGTTTTAGGCAGATGGAAGAGGTTGTGACGCTGTTTCGGCCCGTAGGGCAGGCGGAGATGGATCTGATCCGTCAGTCCGGACGCTTCCCACCCCGGCTCGAGATCCAGCCCATCTTCTATCCGGTCCTCACCTTCGAATACGCCGAGAAGATCGCCCGAGGCTGGAATACCCGCGACGCCGCTTCAGGCTACGTGGGCTACGTGACCAAGTTTGCTGTGAGGAAGGGGCACTTGGACAGCTATCCGGTCCAAGAGGCCGGCGGACGGGAGTGCCAAGAGTACTGGATACCCGCGGAGGAATTGGACGAGTTCAACGCGAATATCGTCGGCAACATCGAAGTCATGGCCGAATATCGTAGTTAGGCGCCCTTTCCTGCGCGTTACGGTGCGAGGTATCGACCTTAGGACCGGACGTGACCGACCGCCGGAAAGCCGCCAATCCTACGGGCCGTTGGGATTGGTGACGGAAACGGTATCCGGATCCCCGTGCGAGCCGTCGGCTCGTGGAACGAACTGCTCGAACTTCAGTTTGTCGAACGTGAGCGATAGGGAGACGACGGGCTTGGCGCCCCCATCACCACTTATCTGATAGGAGGAAATGACCACATTGTCCATGGTCCAACGCTCGAAAATCACCTCTTTGCTGGCAGCCATCTGCGTATCTACCATGATGATTTCGTCTATGATTCCGCCGGTGGCGCCCTTCAGCATCAAATAGGCGGTTCCCTTACCAGCGGAAAGCATCACACTCAGCGAAGAGAAGTCCGCCCTTCCACTGCCGCCGCCTCCCGCGGAGAAGATGAACGACTCGCCCCAGCTGAACGAAAGAATGTCGAATCCGTTGGGATAAAGATTGGAGGCGCTGTTGCCAGCGACTCCCTGAATAAGCATGTAAATAGGCATCTTCTCTCCTAGGGTTGCGAAACGATGGCCGACCGGTCGACCGGGATGACTTCGACGCCGGAAAGCATCGATTGCGAGGACCCACCGACGACATAGACGAAGCGGCCATCCGTCGTGGCGACGTGGTCGTATCGCGGCTGGTCGAGCGGGTCAATAAACGTCCATGTTTCCTGATGCGGATCGTAAAGCTCTACCGAGGCCGTCGCATTTTGGCTATAGCCTCCGATCACAAGCACCCGGCCATCGGGAAGAACGACGGCCGCATGGCGTGCTCGGGCTAGATTCATCGTCGGACCGGCATACCATCGGCTCTCCCCTGGCGACAGGAGCAGGACCGTGTTCAACGGTTGAGGGGCAGCCTTTTCCTTCCAAGGCCGGTCATATCCGCCCGTCAACATCATTCTGCCGTCGGGCAAGGTCACTGCGGCGGCCATATAGCGCCGAAGCGCGGCCGTCTCCGGCATGGGCAGAGAGGATCTCTTACGACTCCCCTTGGAACTCGCCAGCGCGCTGGGAGCTGCCACCGTCAAGGCTGCGGCAACGGACCCCACCAACACATCCCGACGACTTAAAGCAAGGCCACTCTTGGAATTCATTGCATCACGAAGGCAACCCGATTCGGTCGCGCCATCTATTATGGGGCGCTGTACGAGCTTTCCGGCTTGGAATCAATCAGGCTGGCTGGAAATGGACCGGTGAAGCGGTCTCCGTTCCAACCTTAGCGGATCAAGGCAGCACTCCGGCCGCCTTGACCCGGAGCAGGACTTATCCGGTGCCGCCCACGTTCACGACACCTATTTCCGTGGAGTGGCCGCCATCGGCGCGATAGTCGAACTTGTCAAACTCCAACTTTGAAAAGCTGAGCGTCAGCGTTTCCGTTGGGCGTGAGCCGTCGCAAAAGAGCGAGAAGGATGTGATCAGAACGTCGCTCAGCGAAATGCGCTCGTATGTCTGAGGTTTGCCCGTCTGGTCGTTCACCACGAACACGATCTGCACGGCAGGGAGAAGTGCGCCCTCGTCCGCATCCACCATGAGCGCGGGTGAGCTCCTTCCAGAGGACTTGGTGATGTGAACGTCCTGAAGCGTAGCTCTGCCGGACGCCTGAGTCAGTCCCCAACTAAAGGACATGACGTCGAACCAGTCCACGAATCCGGCTGCGGTGCTCTCTCCCATCAAATTCCCAATCTTCATATAAATAGGCATAGTTCCTCCTATGGCTGTGGCGAAGTCGAAAAAGCATTGTCAACGTGGAAGGTCTCAACGCTTGTCGCGATCGACTGAGAAGATCCTCCCAGAACATAAACGTGGTAACCGTCAGTGACGGCCATATGGTCGTAGCGGGGCTGGGCCAGGGAGCCTGTCACCTGCCAGCTGTCGGTGTTCGGATCGTAGACCTCGATCGAAGACATGGGAACCATGCCCATTCCGCCGAGTACGGCCACACGGCCATCCCGAAGCGTAACCGCCGCATGACGCGCCCTTGGCGAGTTCATGGAAGCCACTTCGGTCCAGCGGCCATTGTTTGCATCGAAGATCATCGCGGAGCAGAGCGCGTTCGGGGCCGACCTCCCAGTGTCCGGCTGGTCGTAGCCGCCCGTCACCAGCACCCTCCCGTCCAGGAGGACCGCGGCGGCAGCCATGTACCGGCGAACGGGCATATCGGGCGGAATCGCAGGGTTTCGCTTCGATTTGGATCGAGCTGCGGCAGAAGCTGCCGCTGGGACGGCCGTTACCAGAGCGGTGGCGGCTGCGCCGACGAGAACGTCACGGCGCGACAGGGCAGGTCGATCGGGTCCAGGCGACCCACGATCAGATTTGGTTTGCATTGCAAATGCCTCCTTCTGAGCTTAAAAACCCATTATATGACTTCTCGCGGAGCCGTTAATCAACGCCCCGAAAGATTCCATCACTTGTGCGTGGCATTTCGGAGGCTAACAGAACCAGCTTTGCAGGGCGTGGAAGGGGCCGTGGAGGAGAGAAGGGGATTCGAACCCCTGGTGGATTGCTCCACTCCTGTTTTCAAGACAGGTGCAATAGACCGCTCTGCCATCTCTCCGCGAATGAAGAGTTTACCGGGCGCGTTAGCTGGACTTTTGGCGTTTTCGCACGGGAGGGACCTCTCCGGGCTCGTTCCTCACCGATCTCTCCCCGAAGGCGCCTGGACAGCCATTTCGAGAGGAGGGTCATCCATCTGCGACATGTATACCGGGCGGTAGGATAGGCGCATGGATTTTGGGATCGAGGGGAAGGTGGCGATGGTAGCGGCCGCCAGCAAGGGCATTGGGCTGGCCACCGCGAAGGCGCTCACAGAGGAGGGGTGCGTCGTCTCTATCTGCGGGCGGACCGAGGCGACGTTGGAGGCAGCCGCGGCTGAAATTGGCGGCGAAACTCGACCTTATGTGGTCGACGTATCGAGCTCGGAGGACCTCGACTGGTGGTACAGGCAGACCCTGGAGGACCTGGGGCCTGTGGACATCCTGGTGACGAACACCGGAGGTCCGGCAGCCGGAAACGTCTTCGAGCTGACGGATGAGCAGTGGCTGGAAGGCGTTCAGAGCACGCTGATGAATGTCGTCCGGTTGACACGCATGGTCAAGAACTCCATGGCCGAACGTCAGTGGGGCAGAATCGTGCACATCACCTCTTACGTCGCGAAGGAGCCTTCCACGGTTCTGCCTATCTCGACAACGCTTCGATCCGGCCTGATGGGTCTGACCAAGGTCCAGGCGGCCGAGCTGGGAGAGTTCGGCATCACGGTCAACTCAGTTCTGCCGGGCAGCACGCTTACCGATCGCATTCTTCACCTGGCGGACATTCGCGCCGAGAAGATGGGAATCACCCAGGAGGAGGCGCTCCAAAAGCAGGCCCAGGAATCGGCGGTCAAGCGGATCGCCGACCCAAGCGAGATCGGCGCGACCATCGCTTTCCTCTGCTCTCAGCAGGCGGCTTACATCACTGGAACCAGCATCCTGGTGGACGGAGGGCTGGCAAAGGGTATCGGCTAGGCCCGAATCCGGTCCGCGGCGTTCTTGATGGCGTCCAGCAGAGCTTGGTCACCGCCGGCATAGGTGATGCAGTGTTGGAGGATCTCCCGGATGTCTCGAGCGTGTTCATAGCCCTGTAGACCTTGGGCGCTCGCACCCGCCTTCATGGAGGCATCGATGAAGGCTTGCTCGTACTGCTGCTTTTTGGCCTTGTCCGACTCGTCCTGAATCGCGTTCTCGAAGGCTACGGCGCTTTGCCAATACAAGGTGGCCTTCCCTTCGGGGTCGGTCCGGCCTTCAGCTTGGGTGTAGTAGAGCCTGCCCTGGCTCTCGCTGACCTCGGGATCGTGCGGATGGGACTTTTCAGCGGCCTTCAGGTCAGCTTCCGCCTGGGGAGCGTCGGTGGCCGACTCATTCACAGCCTTCTTGATCTGATCGCTGACGCTGGCCCGCGGCTGGCTGTTCGCATCGTTCACGAACGTGAACAGAGCTTGGATCGTGACCATCAGCAACGTGAAGAGCGTTCCGAAAATGATGAACCCCAACACCAGACGCTTGAGGAAAATGATGGTGTCCGGCTTGAAAAGGGGTTGCCGCGGGGGAGGGGGATAGTAAACCGGCGCGGACATTCCGGGACCCGGCACATGCGGCGGCAAGATGGCTCCGCCCCCCGCATAAGGGCTATAGGGATAGGTGATGGGCGCGGGCTGCTGGGGGTACTGGTTGGCGTAAGGATTGGCCGTCGGGGCCGGGGTCACGTAAGGGTTATAGGGCGTCGTGATGGGCGCCTGCGGCGGCGGAGGAGGACCCGTTTGCGCGTACGGCGATGGCGGAGGCCCCGGTGCGTAGGGGTTGGTCGCAGTCAGGTAACCCGCAGGCGTACCCGGGTCGATCGTCGGCAGAACGCCCGCGCCCGCGGTCACCGCCTCCGAGAGCGCCTTCTGCATGTCGGCGGCGCTCGCATACCGCATTGCCGGTGACTTGGAGAGCGCCCTTTCGATAACCGACCAGAGCGGCCAGGAGATGCTGGGCGGCTGCTCGGGATCCTTGTTCATGATCGCGTAGGTCGTGCTGACCACGCTGTCTCCACTGAACGGCTTCTTTCCGGTCAGCATCTCATACAGCATCACGCCTACGCTGAAAAGATCGCTGCGCGCATCGATCTCCTTTCCCACCACCTGCTCGGGCGACATGTAGCTCGGGGTTCCGAACACCTGCCCGTCGACTGTCAGGTTCGGCTGAAAGGTGAGCCGCGCTATGCCGAAGTCGGTGATCTTGATGTTGCCGTTGCTAAGGATTTGAACGTTGTCGGGCTTGATGTCCCGGTGGATGACGCCTTTGCTGTGGGCGTGCTCCAAGCCGGCAAGCACCGCGTTGGCGATCTCGACTGCGCGATCGACCGGCAGATTGCCCTTCGTGTCGATCTCGTTTCGGAGGGTCTGGCCATCCAGATACTCCATCGCCATGAACGTGCGATCGCCGTCCTCGGCGAAGCTGTACACGGTCATGATGTTCGAATGGTTCAGAGTCCCGGCAGCCTGAGCTTCCCGCTTGAACCGGCTCACCCGATCCTCTTTTTGCTGCGCCGTGGAGCCCTGCGGCATCATGAGCTCTTTGACGGCAACCCGACGGTTCATCAGCGGGTCATACGCCTCGTAGACAATGTCGTTCGAGCGCGCGATTTCCCGGATGATTTGGTATTGGCCGAGGGTGCTTGGGGGAGAGCTCATCGAGCGATGTGAATCGTTATTCCATATTAAACGACGCACGCGGCGCTCTGGACGTTTGCGATGGACCGAAAAGTAGGGCGGAATGGAGCGGGCAGTTGTGCCGATCCGGAGGCGTCCTACAAATCCGCCAACCTACAAACCCAAAAACCTATCTCTGATCGAGAGGTACGTACTTCAAATTTGCCGCGCCTTCGTAGATCGACTTCGGACGGATCAATCGGTTGTTGGCAAGCTGCTCGATGGCGTGGGCGCTGTAGCCGGCGACTCGAGCGGTTACGAAGATGGGAGTGTACAGCTCGATCGGGATGCCGAGCAGGTAATAAGAGTAAGAAGCCGGGAAGTCCACGTTCGGACGGATATTCTTCCGTTCCAGCATGGTCTTCTCCAGAATGTCGGCGATCTGGCCGAACGTGGTATTGCCCTTCTTCTCGCCGATCTGCTTGGCTAGCTTGGTGAGATACATGGCACGCGAGTCGCCGTTCTTGTACTCGCGGTGACCAAACCCCATGATCTTCTTCTTGTTTGCGAGCGCGTCTTCGATCCAATCTTGAGCCTTG
>DASZPA010000148.1:0-4966 GCA_035550555.1 Fimbriimonas sp. | reverse complement strand
CCGAGCGCTTGAGCCACCACGTACGGCCCCACATACCTCCAAGGAAAGCGCTTAGCAACAGCGAAACCGATGGTCACGGCGGGATTGAAGTGTGCGGCCGAGATGTGACCGAGGGCATAGATGGAAGCTGCGACCACCAAGCCGAAGACTGCGTTCACCATTAAGTGAGCTGCCTCCTGCCCGTGAAGCGTCGCGATCGCCCCGCAGCCAAAGAACACGATCGCAAAGGTCCCCAGGAACTCGGCCACGTAGCGCCTGATCACGTTCCGGCCCCGCCATGGCTCTCCGCGATCTTCTCCAGCATTTCCTCGACCTTCATGCGGATCTGGTCTCGGATCGGACGGACGCGCTCGATCGGTAGGCCGGCAGGATCGTCGAGGCCCCAATCTTCGGTGACAAGGAACTTGGCTGGGCAAGCATCTGCGTCGACTCCGCAACCCATCGAGATGATCTCGTCAGCCGAATTCGCCATCTCTTGGGTCAGGGCCTTCGGAAAATGGCCCTCAAGCGGAACGTCGACCTCCCGCATCGCCTCGGCCACCACGGGATTGATGGATCCGCCCCCGAGAGTTCCCGCAGATTCCACTTCAAGGGATATCCCGCGGTCCTTGGCGATGGCTCGCGCAAACGCCTCTGCCATCTGAGACCGGCCGGCGTTGTGGACGCACACGAATAGGATCTTCACGCCGGCTTGACCGCCCGAATGAACGCTCCAAAAATTCGTCCGTCGATCTCCGCCTTCTCTTCTTCGCTAAGTGCTGCGATACCTTGCGGAGCCCACGCGCCCTCCAGTTCGGAGAAGCGGTAGCGCCGAGTGGGGTCGATGGAGCAGTCGGCAAAACCGGCTGCAGTCAGCTTGGCCTGATAGTCCTCCTGCTCCAAAGCGCCCGCCACACAGCCGACGTACAGTTCCATGTCGCGCCGGACGGCGGGAGGCAGTTCCCCCTCCACCACAACGTCCGAAACCGCAAATCTTCCTCCCGGCTTCAGGACCCTGAACGCTTCGCGAAGCACCTGGTCCTTGTCGGCGGAGAGGTTGATCACGCAGTTCGAAATGATCACATCCACCGACTGGTCGGGCAAGGGGATCTCCTCGATATGACCTTTTAGGAACCGTACGTTCTCCGCGCCCGCCTCGACGCGATTCTTTTCGGCCAGCTCCAGCATCTCGTCGGTCATGTCCAGCCCATAGGCAAACCCGGTTGGGCCAACGCGGCGAGCGGATAGGAGCACGTCGATGCCACCCCCGCTGCCCAGATCAAGGACTGTTTCGCCAGGGTTCAGCTGGGCGAGCGCCGTGGGGTTGCCGCATCCCAGCGAAGCCAGAAGCGCCGCCTCCGGGATCTCCGAAGCCTCCAGATCCGAGTAGAGGTTCGACGTGATCGGGTCCACCACGTTGGTGCAGCAACCGCCCTCAGCTTCCTCGGTCTCGGCGCCACAGCAGCTTGACGCCGTGGTGGCAGCGCCTCCACAGCAAGCGGAACCCTTCTCTTGGAGGACTCGAAGCGCGGCCTCTCCATACTTCTGACGGACGACTTCTCGCACGTCCTCCCTCTCGGTGAGATTGTTGGTTGCCATCTTTCTCCTTAGCAGCACCCGCTGCCCTTGCACGCATCTTCGAAGAAGCTCGCCAGCTTGGCCAACGACTCGCGGTTGACCCCGCAAATCATGAACTTGCCCCGACGTTCCATCGTGATAAGCCCCGCCTCCTTCAGCTCTTTGAGGTGGTGGCTGAACGTGGAAGTGACCTTCTCGCCGCCGGTGATATGGCAGCAAACCTGCCCCGCCGTAGGCCCCTCGACCCGCGACACATCTCCGCTCTCTTCAACCGCTACGGGGCAGCAGCAGCCGAGAAGAAACGTGAGGATATGAGCTCGAGTCGGGTCCCCGAGCGCATGGCACATCGTCGCCAGCTCTTCTTGATGCATGACTACATCTTACCATTCATTTCTATTTTTATCGAATTGTTAAAACTAAATATGACCTTAGCGCGTTTACGATTATCGGGCAAATATGAGAAGGGACGTTGCCGACGAAAGGAGCAAGAGTTCTACGACTAACTCGAACTTATCCTTGGGAAGGCTCTCGATGATCTTCTTTCCCGTCCACGAGCCCGCAACCATGACCAGGCTCAGCAAAGCTCCAATCCAAATCGTCTGCGTGGTCACGAGGGAGAAGCTGGAGTAGACCGTCGATTTCGTGAGATGCATTGCCACCGCAGTGACAGCTTCCGTCGCCACATAAGCGCCGGCGGGCAGACCCAGCCCCAAAAAGAGCATCGCGCCAAGGGGTCCGGCACTGCCAACTACCGCCGAGAGAAAGCCAACGACAAACCCACCTGGGGCCACAACCGATTCCGGCATCGCGATGTTCCTGAATTTGGTTCTCCGCAAAAGGACGACCAGGATCAAAAAGACGCCCACACTCCGAAGGATCGAGGCGCCAGGCACCGCAACGAAGAGCACCGCTCCCACCAAAGCAGCAGGAATTGCGCCCACACAAAAAAGCAGCGCAGGCTTCCAGCGGATCAATCGCCACCCCAGAGTAGCCCGGGAAAGGTTCCCCACGAGTTGCCCCAACGTGAGCAACGGTATAGCTTCCTTGGCGCCTACGGCCCAAGTTGCGATGGGCAGCAACAGCAGCGCACCGCCAAAGCCCGCCGCTCCGGAGATGGTGGCTGCAGCGTAGCCACCAACGAGCAGCGCGGCCAGGGGCAACCAAGTCACGAGATCAGTTTATACAGACCGTTTAGGACGCCCGATGCTCTCCTCGGCGCTAACCTAGTTCTGCACCTTCACCGAAATCGTCTTCGTACCGGCCACGACTCCGTGGCTGTCAGTCGCAGTGATCACCACCTGCAACGGGCCGTTCGCGAATCCAGTCGAGTCCACCTGCACCTCATACGGCCCCGTCTCCGAACCGGCGTCGTAAGTCCGAGACCCACCCAGCGTGTAGGTGACATGCGGATGCTGATCATAGGAACGGACGACCGCTGACAGCTTTACCTGCCCCTTCAGGACCGCGTCCGGAGCCAGCGGCACGATCTTCGTAGGGGGCGTCGAGGTCGCGCTGCTCAGGTAGTAACCGCACTCAGTGGCTTTCGTGTAAGCCGATGCCACGGCGTCGTCGTCGAGCAGGCAGAAGTCGTTGAGGCGGCGGTCGCCTTCGGCGTACTTCTCGGTGTTCATGCTCAGCCAGTTCACGGCCTTCACACGCGGATAGAGCCGCGGCAAGGCTGCATAGAGTTGGCCGATCTTGTCGACCGCGAAGTCGGTCCGGTCCACCTCGTCGACCACGCTTTGGTGGCTGGCTCCCCACTCGCCGATCATCATCGGGTGCTTCGCCGTGTACTTCTGATAGACATAGTCCAGCGAGTCGCTCGGATTCTTCCAGGTGGCCACGCGGTCGCGATTGCCGTCGTTGTAAACCACGCTGTAAAAGTTCACGCCGACCCAGTCGACGGCGTTATCCCCAGGAAAGTAGCTGTCGATCGAGGACTGCGGTATCTCGTTCGGGCACCAAACAGTCGCCACGTTGCTCGTTTCGGCGTGCATCACAGTGGCCACAAGCTGAAACTTTTGGACGTACGCGGCGGGGTCGTTATGATAGGGCGTCCAGTCGCCGTTCATCTCGCTGGCGAACCGCAAATAGATCGGAATGCCGCTCTTCACCGCGTCGCGCGCGAACTCGTGGAGATAGCCGTTATCCTGCACCTCATCCAAGTTCGAAGGCTCCCAAGCGATCTGGAGCCCGGCATTGATCTTCTTGACTTGCTCGGCGTACTGCTTGGGGAAAGGCATTCCGTACTTGCTGTAGATGAAGAACATCCCCTGCGGTTTGCCAATGCTGCTGTCGAACTCCTCCGGGTCGCGCGTGCCATCCTCCCGCTCGATGTTCACTCCGGTCAGGCAGCCACAGGGAGGCTCCAGACGGCGGCCTGTGTTGATCGAGGTCCCGTCGTTCGGGACCTCAACAAACACTTGGAGGTCCGTCCTGTAACGGGCGGCCTGAGTTCGAAGCACGATCGCGGCGTTCGAGTCACCGAGCGTCTGGTACTTGGTTGCAGCGGTCTCGAACGCCGTGGCCGCCCTTCCGTAGTCGCCCGACCAGACGTAATCAAACGCCAAAGCATGATAAATGGCGGCAGTCGGCCGCTTGGCCGCCTCGGCCTCGAGGCTCGGGATTTCAGAGCGCGAAACGCCGTAAAGGAGAAGTCCTACATAGATCAACGGTCAACCTGTATGCCTTGCGCAACGCGTCGCACGTACGCGTTGGGACTGGCACACAGGGTGGACAGTTGCGGCTGAAGATCCTCCGGGAACCGGCCCTGCAGCGCCACCAACGCTTCGATAGCGACGCCCGGAGCCGAGTCTGACAGTAGGGGTCGGACCCTTGCAAGAGCGTCCTGGGACCCTACGGCGGCGAGCAGGTCGATACCGATGCGCTTCGACTTCTCGTCGCCTCGCGCTATCAGTTCGTTAGCGGCCGTAATGGCTTTCTCAGGAAACTTGGCGAGCAGCGAAGTGGCGATCTTGCGCATCGGCCACTCTTTGGAGCCGAGCAGCACGGTCGCGGTGCTGATAGCGTTCTCGTCACCGATCCTCGCCAGCGCGATGAGCGCCTCGCGCGCCAAAACTTTGTCGGCCGATCCGGTCAGTGGCAATAACGGCTGGACAGCCTCTTTCACCTCGCAGAGCCCCGCCGCCTCGCATGCGATCCGCTGAAGGCCTGGTCTGTTCAGCGCCGCGACGATCACTTCGGCGAGTCCCGGTCCAGGTGCGTTGCAAGCGATCCGTAAGGCGTTTCGCGCGCGGACCGGGTCGGAGCCTTGGATCTCGAGAGCCAGCAGCTTGCGCGCATCTGGGCCGACAGCCGCGACGATCTCGGAAAGCAGCCTGATATTGTCCGCATCGGCGAACCTGACGTAGGAACGCAACGCAAAGGCTGCGGCGGGAGGACCGATGCC
>DASZPA010000147.1:0-2626 GCA_035550555.1 Fimbriimonas sp. | reverse complement strand
AATCGGCGACGAGCCTGTCCGCGCAAAGCCCGAGCCTCTCACTTCGGCGCAGATCGCCGCTCGGCTTTCAGTAGCCGAATGGAGCCGGGTCCGCGCAATCTTCCCGTTCGAGGCGAACTGCCGGGCGATCAAGGCCGAGCTTCGGCGCCGCATCCTCGCCGGCCAGCCGACGGGGATCTCGGCGGTTCGGACGATCGAGTACATTCCGGCGATCTGAGTCTCCGTCGAAGTCCCGACGGTCGGGAGTGAGCCCGATCGTTGGCGGACCGAACGGGTGCGGTGATAGCGTGGCCATGGGTGTGTGCTCTTCGCGTAGCTCTGGCCACGTTCCTCGTCTCTCTTCTGACATCATGCGCCCACCAAGAGGTCCGATTCGATCCGGCAGCACGTCCCACGTGCTTGGTTCTTTCCGTGGGCGGCGCGGCGGGCATCGCGCACATCGGCGCAATTCAGGCGGTTCAGGAGGCTGGGATACCCATACGGTGCGTCGTCGGCACCAGCATGGGCGCCGTGGTCGGCAGCCTTTACGCCAGCGCGCCGAAAGACGATCCCGACAGGGCCTTTCGCCACTTGGTCGATAACTACCTCACCAAGACCAAGGAAGAGAAAGTACGGGCAGGTTTCTGGGGCGCCGCAATTCTAGGCGGAGTTGCAGCGATCCTGTCGGGCGGCGTGTTGGTTCCGCTGGTGGCCGCAGGCGCCGGCGCGAAACTCGGTGCCGATGCAGCTCCTACCGTCGAGATCGATCGTTTTACACGGAGCCTGGACGACGTTCTCCGTGGGGTGTGGATCGAACAGCTTCCCATCCCCTTCGCCACGCTATTTCAGGAGGCAACCGAGACGGGAGTGGAGATCCGAACCGCGCGATCCGGAAACCTCGCCCAGGCGGTTGCGGAGAGTGCCGCGAATCCTCTGATCTTTCCCCAGGTCACGCTGGCACCCGGTCAAGCGTTGGATCCAGGAGCGGACAGGGTCTCTGCCATCCCGGTTCAAGACGCCTGCCGGCTCTTCCCAAACGCCAACTTGCTGGCGATCAACGTCACGGGTCAACCGATCTTCAAAGACACGGCGACCACGTGTCCCACTCTCGAGGTGCGGATCGAGCCGGGAACAGCGAAGATGCCTGACGTGTTCAGTCTCGGGCCGGAGTACCGACGTGTTGTTGCTGCGGGACGCGAGGCGACGCGCGCAGCACTTGCCCATCAATAGCGGTCGGCTGCCGAGTCATTCAACCGTTGACCGGGATCTTGACCGCCAACCGGGATCCTGAAACCCTACCGAACCGGGCAGGGCGACCAAACCCCCGATCGCTTGGAGGCTCATCGTGGCGTTGATCGAGTGTGGTGAGTGTAAGAGGCAGATCTCCGACAAGGCTGGTGCATGTCCTGGCTGCGGAGCCCCAATCGCGGCAAGTGCTTCGGGGCTCGCGGTGGCGGTGGCGGCCGTCCCGACCGCCCCGGCGCGACCCTCCCCGGTGCCCAAGAGATCCAGTTACCTGCCGATGCTCCTGGCTCTTCTCGCCGGTGCCGGCTACGTTGCCTATCGAGCGAACTCCGGGCCCGCGGGTTCTGCTCGCGTCCAAGGCATGCCAGAGGCCTTCAGACAGCCCCGAAAGGTCGTCTCCGAGCGGATCGGGCTGAAGGAAGGTCAGGCCGAGATGTACACCTTTACCCTAGCGTCTCCGGCCCGAGTCGAAGTGAAGATCAATGCCCAACCCAAGAACATCGACGTGATGCTCATGACGGCCGCCGACCTGGAGAGCTACAAGCGGGCTCGGGGGAAGCTTTTCGGCGGCCGCTATTCCTACCGGGAAGCGCTCTCCAGGCAGGGGATCCAGGAGATGACCGAGTCGGAGACGCTACCAGCGGGAGAGTGGGCGATCGTGGTGCAGCGGCCCGGCGAGGATGCCCTCTTCAAGCACGGCACGTCGGCCACCGTCGAAGTGACGGCTTACTGATGACGTCCGAGATCGAGGCGCCGGTGTCTGAGCCGCGCGACATCTACAACGGTGTATGCGACGCGAAAGAATGGAGTTGCGGCGGCTTCCGCTTTGAGCAAGCGGCTGACTACATCGCTCAGCTCGAACGACTTCCCGCTCTGGCGACGAATAGCCAATCAGCGAGGAAAGGGGAGCACGTCGTCACCTTTCGGGCCACACCTTTTCGAGAGATCCACAAATCGATGTGGTTCGAAGATGCAACCTCGCTTGAAGACGTCCTGGCGCTTTGGTCGTTCTGTGGTGGTCAGGAAGCAGTGTCTCTCGTGGGCAAGGTTCGAGGGCCGTCGAGCGGCGAACTCGGTTATCAATTGGTTGGTCCGAGCGACCTCGAATGGTTTCTGTGTGAGGCTTATGGCCGATTGAGAAAGCGACCGGTCGATCGCCAAATCAAATCGGCGCTGCTTACCTATCTTGAGATCCAGCACGTTCGACCGCTTCAGCTCGAGGCAACCCTGATCTGTTCGGTACTGGAATGCCTTGCTCCAATCGGTCCGCCGACGGGAGATCAGAAGCGCTATATCCCAATCATCGACTTATTGTCTCGACTTCCCGTCGCTCAGGAGCGGGCTACTAGAGACAAAATCGAAGAAGTCATCGTATTTCTATACGGCTTTCGACACGACTTCA
>DASZPA010000146.1:0-11853 GCA_035550555.1 Fimbriimonas sp. | reverse complement strand
GAGAACGTGTCCTGCACCACGCAGACCATCGGCGCGCTCTTCCCAGCGACCGCCAAGCCAAATCAGGACTCAACCGGGCTCGTGGCGCACGAGCTTGCCCATCAGTGGTTTGGAGATCTCATCACCACCCACGACTGGTCGCACATATGGCTCAACGAGGGCTGGGCGTCGTTTCTTCCGAACTTCTGGGACCGACAGAAATACGGCGAGGAGCGCTACGACCTCGACCGGCTCGGCGTGTTCCAAGGGGGCCTTGCCGCGCACGTCGCCGAACCGGATCGCCCCATGGTCTGGACCCACTACGAAGAGCCGATCGACATGTTCGACAACTACGCTTATCCCGGCGGCGCTTCACGCATGTTCATGCTGATGCATCAGGTGGGAGAGGACAAGTTCTGGCCGGCCATAACCAACTATCTGAACGAATACAAGTTCAAGAACGTGACCACCGAGCAGTTCTTCGCATCAATGTCGAAAAGCCTGGGCGTGGACCTAGACGAGTTCCGAAAACAGTGGTTCTACACGCCTGCCGCACCTTCGCTGACGGTCGGCAAGAACGGTGACGCGGTGATGATCCACCAGGGCAAGATTCCTTTCCACTTGCCGCTGGATATCTGGCTGATCGACGACAAGGGAACCATCGAAAAGCGGCACGTAGATTTGCCTGCGGCTCCGGACTATGAGATTTCGGACGTTCGAGGGCGGTTGGTCCTGCTCGACCCAGCGGTTTGGCTGATGGCAAATATCTCTTACGACCTCGGTTACGAGAGTTCGGACTGGCGGAGACTGTACGACTTGGCGCCCAACGCAGCTGAGAAGGAGAGGATTCTGCAGGCATCGTTCCAGTCGTTCTCACTGGACGACAAACTGGCGCTTGCAAGGCACGAGAAGTCGGAGGCGATGCTGGAGAGGATCATTCCTCAGGTTCCGGACTCCGACTATCTCGTTGAGATGACCCACGACCCAGACACTCGGGTGGTGGCCGCGGCAGTGAGAGCCCTGGGTCAAACGACAAAAACTCAGGCGTCTGAGGACAGGCTTCGCGAGATCTGGACGACTACGACCAACGACACGGTCCGCCAGGCAGCATTCGACAGCTTGCTTAACCTGACAAACGATGAGGAGCTGGCGAACGGGGGGCTCGCCACCGACAGCTACAACGAAGGGATCCGCCAGAGCGCCATGCGGTGGTGGCAGGCTCACAATCCTGATCACGCACGAGAGCTCGCGATCAAGGCCCTCCAATCGAAGCAAGCCAGCGAGCCTGTGAAGCTCACAGCCATGAGCATGCTCGGCAGTCTGAAAGACAAGCCGGGAGAACACGTTGCCTACGACCTGTTAGTCTCCTATCTCAAGGATCGAAGCAACAGTCCTCTCCGCACGGCGATCGGCGCATTGGCAGAGTACGGCGACAAAGCGGCGATCCCACTTATCAGGGCAAGGGCCAAGCACAGCCTTCATTTCGTGCGGAGGGACGTGAAGGCAGCGCTGGCCAGACTGGGCGCCGAATAGGTGGAGCGCGTTCGGCAAACAAAGCGGGGGGGCACTGAAAGGAAGCTAAATCCGGTTCCCGGTGACGAATTCCCAAAGCCCGAAGCAGAGGAGAGCCAAGGCGAGGAGAATGTAAAAGACTCCAAAGGCATAGAAGGGCCATGTGCCCCGTTCGGCGCAATAAATCTCGGCGCTCGGCCCATCTTGGGAAGTCGTGGTTACCTCATAGGCATCGTTCCTGAGGCCCGCCACGAAGCTGTAGACCGGCAAGGGAACCAATCCTAGAATCAACAAGGTCTGGCCGATGGAATGAGGATCTTTGACGAAATGTATGTGCATGTTTTCCCGGCGCACCTCCCCTCCGGGATTGCCACGAAAGCCTTCCTTCTCTACCAGGCGCGCGTACAAACATTATTGAGCAGTTCCCGGCGTTCTCAAGCCGCACTCTCCGACACAACGGGAATCGCCCCTGCACTCAAGCACACCCAGCGGCGGTTCAGAACCGATCAGTTCTTCAGGGCTACTTCGAAGGTGATGCCGTCGTTTCTCGATGATCCGAACAGAAGGGAGGTGCCCGTTACCAACCCGGCTTCTCGTTGGACGTTTACTCCGGATAGAAGAAAGCCGTAGTTATTGGAGTTGGCGCCTGGCCCGGCTCCTTTCCACGTTCCGCCGGCAAAGAGGCCCTCAAAGATTGCGTTCAGGAATAGCTGCTGCTGTTGGCTATTAAGCTCGCGGAACGGAACGGGAGTGTCAGACGGCACGTTCCCGATCGAGCCCAGGAACTGCAAGCCTGGAATCGCGGCGGAAACACTCGACGTCTCAAAGCCCAGAAATGGGCGGTTGGTTGCCCGAAGCGATGCGGCCTGCGCCGGACTCAATTGGCTGAGAAACTGAGCGTAGTCCGAGAGAGTGGGCGATTTCTTCGCAGCCATATCGGCGATCATCTTCTCGGGGATCTCGTACTGTCGCAGCCTCCAGAAGCCTCCGTGGCGAACGAGGACGGCGCCGTCCTCCACCCGAATGAAGCAGTGGTCGACCTCTTGAATGTTTTTGAGCCAGTCCAGAGCCGTCTGTCCCCCCGTTCTCGGTGGGACTGTCACGCGGAAGGCGTCAGCCACGACCGGTATGCCCGTCTTGTTGAAGAACGTCTCCAGCTGATCCGAGACCGTCGCGGTCTCTTGCGTCTGATCCTGGCTAAACCGCTTGGACTCGCCGTACGTCTGCCCAGTCCCAGGCTCACCCTCCTCTCCGAGGGTCTTGGGAATTCCAGCCTGAGTCGCTGTGACGGCGGCAAAGGCGGGATCGTTGGTCGCAGCATCCAAGCTGGGCCAGGCAAGAACCGACTCCCCGAACGGGAGCTGCGCGAGGTCGCCCTCTGGCGAAGTCATGGCGGGCATTTCGAACTGCTGATTGGCTTCCGTGCGTGGCGGCCGCACGTTCTGGAGGCGGTGCGTTCCGTAGACGTCGTAGCGAACGAGGATGAGGTTCGAATCGACCGCCTGCTCAATCATTCGCCGGCGTGGACGCCGCAGCCGGATCCTTTGCCCGTCTTCGGTTTGACTCTGTTGCTGCTCGCTGCCGGCCTGCACCTCGTTAGAAGGCTGCGTTTGCGGAAGCGCCGTGTAAAACACTTGGCCCTTCCACAGCGAATCCCAATCCGCGCTCGAGAAATCGTGAAACATCTTCCCGATGGCGAAGTTCTCGTCCATGCCTCCCTCGAGGCTGGTCGGAGTTGGCGGAGGAGTGTCCTGGTTAGCGTTCTGATCGTCCCCTTGGCCCTTCCCTGACAACGCTTCGGTGAATTGGGCCAGAGTGCCGCCAGAAATGTCGGCGAGCGCCTTGCTGTCCGCAACTTCCTTTTGGCGAAGCTTCTTGTCTTCGGCGTCCAGATAGTTGGAGAGGCTGGACTTCTGGCCCTGTGTCGGCGCCAGGATGAGAACGCCGTCTTGAGAAGACCAGGTGTAACCGAGCACGCTGGCTATATCGTCGAGAAGCTGTCCACAGGGAAAGTCTTTGACAAAGATCGCCAGCTTCGCGTCGCTGATATTGGAGGAGGCCCGAATGCTAACGCCGGAGCTCTTGCTGAGCTGCTTGAACACATCGTCGATACGGCCATATTTGACCGACATCGTGATGGGAGCTTTCAGATGCGGGTCGGCCTTGAGCGGCGTCTGAACGACGGCCGCCGATGCCATCCACGTCAAAGCCAAGCCTAACAGAGTCCTCAGCATTTCCATTTATATTAGACAGCCGAACCGGCGCACCGTTTCCGCCCGGAGTTCTAGGGCTAAATTATTGACCTCGCGCCGCTGATCCTAGAGGTGGTTTGCGTCCGGGGCGCCATTGCCGGTCGGGGCAGAAGGCTGACCACCGGAGGTTGCCGTCGATGGAGCCGAGGGCGCCGGCCCTCCGCTCGTCGTGGGAGTCCACTCTCGTTGGAAGAGAGTTGAAATCCAGGAATCCGGGTTGGCGGCATTCTCCGTCTGGTAGGTAGAAGACTGAACCTCCGTGAGCTTGGGACGGGTCGCGTCGGCCACGAACACCAGGTGGTCGTTGGACACTCCGCGCACGATGACGATCAGTGTCTCGGTCGACTGCTCCAACGCGTCCTTCGCGAGGGTAGCGCCGATCTTGCGCACGTCCTCACCAGCAGGAACGTTATAAGTGACGGTCAGCGCCTGGTCGCGAGGGTCTTGAGTAAGAGCCGTGACGTCCGAACCCACCGTGCTGCGCTGCTGCAGGAGCTGCATCAGGGCGCGGTCTTCCATGGAGCCCGCCAAAGCAGCGGGTGAGGGCTTCGATTCGGAGCTGCTCGACGGCTGCGCGGGCAGTGCGCCTTGATTGTCTGTATCCGTACTGGCCGGAGCCGGGGCGGGAAAGACGATGTTTCCGGCGTTCAGGGTGGGTGGCGGCCGGTGGTTGGAGTTGAACTTCACGCTGCCAATGACCACCGCCACGAGAATCACTAGGACGCCTGCGATGATCCACGGCGCTTTCGAGGGCGGCTCGGGAATCCCCAGCTGGCTCACCGTTTCAGCAGTCTGCGTGTCGTGGATGCGTTGCTTGGCGTCCTCCAGCTTGGCCTTGTTGGCCTGCGAATTCGGACTCAAATCGAGGGCAAGCTCATACCATTCGGACGCCCGGTCCCATTCGCCTCGCTCGGCCGAAAGGTCGCCCAAGAAAACGTGCGCCTCGGGATCGTTCGGGTATCGCTTCAGAACGCTCAGACAAGTCTTTTCAGCCGCGTCCAAGTCGCCGCGCATCTTTAAGAGATTCGCTTGAGCCAAATCGCCGTGAACGATGGTGTCGGCGACGGGAATGGTCACGTCCACATTCAGCGGCGCGCCACACTCCGTGCATACGAGCTCGTCGCTCGAGACGCGTGCAAAGCAGCGAGTACAGGTTAACGTCTTCTTACCTCCGCCCGGTGCTCCCAAATCCCCCTTCATTGCGCTCTGTTTCATCGAGAGAATCCACTAACAGTAACTGCGCGCGCGCGACGGGACAAAACACTATTTGACCCACACGCTCGCCCTTGACCAATTTGACGACGCTCGAGCCGAAATTGATCAAAACAAGTTGCACTTCGCCTCGATAATCTGAGTCGATAGTCCCGGGCGAGTTCACCATTGCGATGCCCTGACGCGCCGCAAGGCCCGAACGAGGTCTCACCTGCCCCTCATAGCCCTCGGGAATCGCAAGTCTGATCCCCGTCGGCACGACGCTCCGCTGCATCGGCTCCAGCTCCACGTCCTCGGCCAGGCAAAGATCTAGGCCCGCCGCGCCGGACGTTTGGTATTTCGGAAGGGAACATCCTTCCGCGACGACGATAGGAACTTCAATTGTCATGGATACTTGTGGATATGAAGGTCGATAGCCTTGGAGAGTCGGCCCTGATAATACGCGACCTGCCCGAGCCACCGGATCGTGCGGCCGCGAAATGGTCCGCACGATTTCGGAACTTTCGGGACGTGGTGCCCTGTTACGAGACCGTCGGCATCTATTTCGAGGGCGATCCACCTTCTCTGTCTGACCTTGAAGAAGCTCTTCAGATTGAAATGCCGCTTCAGCCGCGGCGAGAACTGGTGATTCCGGTCTGCTACGAAATGGGTGAGGACCTGTCCGAGGTTTCCTCTCGGCTGAGCATGGAGCCGGGGGAAGTCATTTCAGCTCACTCGGGACAAGCCTACGTCTGCGCGGCGATCGGCTTCTGTCCGGGATTCCCCTATCTGGGCAAGCTGTCGGCACGGATCGCCGGCCTTCCCCGCAAGCCGACCCCAAGGATTCGAGTGGAACCAGGGTCTGTGGCGATGACGGGATACCAAACCGGGATCTATCCGCTGCCGAAGCCCGGCGGATGGTGGATCGTCGGTCGGACTCCTTTGACCCTCGTCGACGTGGCGACGAACTACTTTCCAATCCGGGTCGGCGATTCGGTTCGGTTCGAGCCCATCGGAGAGGAGCAGTTCCTTCAAAGGCAAGGAGAGCGGCTTTGAAGGTCTCCGATCTGGTGGGAAAGCGGAAGATCGACCTGAACGTCGACATCGGTGAAGGCTTTCGATTCGACGCGGACTTGCTTAAATTCGCCACGTCGGCGAATATCTGCTGCGGAGTCCATGCAGGTTCTGAGGACGCGACGATCGAAGCCATCCGCAAGTGCCAGGATCGGAACGTCCGAATCGGCGTCCACCCCGGCTATCCCGACAGGAATTCGATGGGCAGAGGTTCTATTCCAGACGGGCACGGCCGGGAATACATCCGCAGCATCTTCGACCAGGTGAAGTGGTTCGTCTCGATCGAGCGGCCAGCCTATCTCAAACCGCACGGCGGGTTTTACAACGACACTGCCCAGGTCTTGCCCAGCGACTGGGAGTGGTCCATGCGAAAACAGCCTCTGGCGACGAAGTACGAAAACGGAGGCTTGTACCTGGCTCAATACCCCGGGCTGCAATCTTTGATGATGTTGTGCCGGATCCACAAGCTGCCGCTCATGGGCCTGGAAACGACCGCCCATCGGGTCTTGGCCGAGAGGGCGGGACAGCCGTTGATCCGGGAGGGCTTTGCGGACCGGGCCTACAATCGGGACGGAACTCTTGTTCCGCGCAGCCTGCCAGGCGCTGTGCTTTCCGACTCGCGGCAGGTGAAAGAGCAGGTGATCCGGCTCGCGCCCTTCGCGGACTCAATCTGCCTTCACGGCGACACAGAAGATTGCGTCGAGTTCGCGGAAACCGTCTACTCCGCGCTGGTCGATCAGGGCTACGAGGTCGGTTATTGACTCTTCGCGTGCTGGAGCTCTTTGGTAGCGCGTCTATCCAGGGATTGCCGGAATACGGGCGCCGCGCTTTCGGAGTACCTCCCGGCGGCGCATTCGACATTGAAGCCTGCACCTTGGCGAACGCGCTGGTCGGAAACTCCGAAAGCGCGGCGTGCCTGGAGATGGCGATGGCGACGGTCTGCTTCGAGGCGGTGATGTCAGGCTGCTTCGCATGGGTCGGCGCCGGCGCCGATCAGGCATGCCGATCCGTCTCGAACGGCGAGCGGATCATCCTTCAGGCTCCCGAACATGGTTGCCGAAGCTATTTGGCCATGCCGGGCGGTGTTCGCGCGGAGTCATCCGAGATTCGAAAGGGCTCTGTTCTTCTTGCTGGCGATGAGCGGCCACCGGCTCGCACCCGACGCCTGGAAGGGTATTCGGTGGGAAAGACCACTCCCATTCGTATCATCAAGGGCCCGAACGCGGGCTTGCTGGATTGGGAATCGTTCAGCCACGGCTCTCTCGTCTGTACCCATGAGATGGACCGAATGGGGATTCGATTATCTGCCACTCCAGCTCTGAAACACGATATCGAGCTAGTCAGCGAACCTTCTGTCCTCGGAACGATCCAAATTCCGCCTAACGGCCATCCTATCGTTCTTGGGCCTGACGGACCTACAATCGGAGGGTATCCCAAGATCGCCGTGGTTCCTGAATTCGAACTTCATCGGATTGGTCAATTACGTCCAGGTGAGACAGTGGAGCTTGCCGAAGTTGATTTGACGGAGGCACGGGACATTGGGCGGCAGTGGCGCCAAGCCCTGTCCCGCAGATGGCGCCTGAGCACGGCAACCGCTTGATTGGGCCATGCTTAGTAGAGAGTGGTTCGCATCACTGCCTTCATCAAGCCGCACCGGCTGGAGCCGGTCAAATCCGCGATTGCCGCCGTCGGAGTGACGGGGATGAGCGTCGGCGACGTAAGGGGAACGGGCAACTCCTCGGAGGACAGCCACTTTCTCCGCGGTCAAGGCGTGTTGGCACTGCCCATTCGGGCGCGAATCGAGGTGGTCGCTTTGGACGATCAGGCGGAGGAGATCCTCCAAGCCATCCGCGATTCAAGCTACACGGGCGAGCATGAGGATGGAAAGGTGTTCGTGGAGCGGGTGGAGGAGGCTGTCCGTATTCGCACCAACGAGCGGGGCGAAAGCGCGATATAAGCGAGCCGGTAGAATCGAGCCGTACGATGAAGCAGATTCGCGAGAACATGTATCGGGTGTCTTACAGCGAGCTTGGTCAACCGACCGTCAAGGGCTACTGGAAGGTCCCCGGTACAGAGCAAGAGCTTCTGCTGGACGAGGCCGACATGCGGTACATCCGCGAATACATCGAAAAAGGATACGAGCCGTATTTCTTTATCAAGCCCTCCACGGCTCTCAGGAACGCGTTCGTCGTGGTGTCCCGGCAAAGAGTCTAGGTCCTGTCGTCCCCACTGCAAGAAGCGTTTGGCGACACCGAAAATTCCCAAAGGATGAGCGCCAAATTACTGTTCGTGGACGATGAGCCAAACGTGCTCGCCGCGCTGAGACGCACCGTTGGCTCCAAGTGGCAGACCGAAACGGCCCAAAGCGGACCTGCCGCTTTGGACCTGATTCAGCGGAATGGACCCTACGCCGTGGTCTTGGCCGATATGCGGATGCCGGGCATGAGCGGCCTCGAAGTCCTTAAGTTGGTAGCCACGATCGCGCCGAACACGTCGAGGGTCATGCTCACCGGCAATGTGGACCAAAAGACAGCCGTGGATGCCGTCAATCAGGGCTCAGTGTTCCGCTACTTGAACAAGCCTTGCGACGACGAGGTGCTGATGGCGACCTTGGACGCCGCCGTGTCGCAGAACGAGTTGGCGACCGCAAGGCAGGAGCTGATCGAAAAGACGTTGGCCGGGAGCGTCAAGCTTCTGAGCGACGTGCTGGCCTATGTGGATCCGGCCATCTTTGGCGAGAGCAAGGAGCTACTGGCTAGAGCCAAGCTGCTTTGCTCCCGCGCGAACTACAAAGACGCGTGGCAGATCGAAATCGCGGCCATGCTCTCGAAAGTTGGGATCGTCTCGCTTCCCCCAAGTCTCGCGGCGAAGGCCAGGATGGGACAAGAGCTGCGAGAGGCGGAAAAGGAGCTGCTTTCGAAGGTTCCGCAGGTGGGACACGACCTGCTGGCACAAATCCCCTATCTGCAACCCGTAGCCGAGATCGTGCTTCATCAGGACGCGCGCTTCAACGGCAGCGGATATCTCGGAGACAAGACGAGGGGCGACTCGTTGCCGTTTGGCGCGAGGGTTCTTTTCATCCTCAAGGAGATGGGCGCCCTGGAAGCAGAGCTGGGCGACCTCAACCTCGCTCTGAAGACGATGGCAACCCGGCGGGGGTGGTATGACCCTCAAATTCTGGATGACGCCGAACGTGTGTTCGGAACGAACATCTCTCAGCTTCCGCACGGCGTGGTCGCCTCGGCGGCCAGGTGCCTTCGAGTCGGGAACATTCCCGCTCACGACATCAAGACCAAGGATGGACGGACGATCGTTCCTGCAGGCAAGTCGGTCTCGTGGGTCGACCTTCAAAAGGTGACCGAGCTGCTTCCGCTGGCGCTCGTCGATGAGCCGATCTACCTATACGAAGATCAGGCCGCCTGATACTCGCCGAGAAGCTCGCCGGACTCATCCAGCAGCCCGATCTTTGAGAGGATCTCGCGCGCCTGTTCGCTCATCTCCGCACCTTCTCGCTGGCGGACGATCGCATCGGCGGCATGGACGCACGTGGCCAGATTGACCTGTGCTGACGGAGCCTCATCGGGACGATGATGGAATGCCACTGCCTCTACGATCTGGTCGGGCAGACCCCAGAGGCCCAGGAGAAACGCGCCTGCCTCGGCGTGGCTCTCGTCACGCGCCTTGGGATCGGGCAGGAGCAGCTTTCCTATGTCGTGCATCATGCCGGCCAGGAGCGCATCCTCACCGGAGCATCGGGCCTTGTAACTTCCCTGCGCTATGTTGCGGCACAGCATTCCGACGGCCAGACTGTGGTGCTGAAGCTCTTCCACCGTCTTGCTGGGGACAGCCCTTCCGACTTCGGAGCACGAGGCGACCATCGCCACCAGGCTTCGAAGCGTGGTCAGTCCCAGATAGGCCGCGGCCTGCGACGGAGAAACGACCGCTCGCCCCAATCCGAAGAATGACGAATTGACAAGCTGCAGGACCTTGGCGGTAAGCGCGACGTCGCTCCCGATAATGCTGCCGATGCGCTGCATGCACGGGTTGGGTTTGTCCAGCTCGCGAATGAACTCCAAGAAGACCGCCGGTGCGGACGGAAGGGCGGAAGCTCCGCCCACAAGGTCCGCCAACTCGCTGGAAGACAGCAGCTTTCTGAGCGAGCAAGAAACCTTGACCGCGTCGATCAGAGTCTCCGGAGCGCATGGCTTGACCAGGAATCGATGGGCGACGCTGATGGAGCGCAGACCCGTGGACGCCTCCGCATGACCGGTCAAGAGAATTCGTGCCGCCGACGGGCGAATCTCCTGAACCCGCTCGAGCAGCTTGTCGCCTGTCATCTTAGGCATGCGCATGTCTGAGACCACGGCGTCGGCAGGCATGGATCTGAGCAGCGCCATGGCTTCTTCGCCGTCTCCGGCCGTGACAACCTCCCAGGAGGGTTCGAGGATCGCCAAAAGCCTGCTCATGGCGCTTCTCAACGAAACCTCGTCGTCAACGAAAAGAACGCGCAGGCTCATGCCGCCAGAGAACCTCCTTCGCCCTCGCTGGTCAGCTTCAGTGGTATTCGCACGACGAACGTCGTGCCTTCCCCCGTACGGCTCTTCACGGAGATCGATCCCTGGTGCCGCTTGACGATGCTGGAGTGCACCATCGCGAGGCCTTGGCCGGTTCCCCTGCCGACCTCCTTGGTCGTAAAGAAGGGATCGAAGATCCGCCGGATATTCCCCTCGGGGATCCCGCAGCCGGTGTCTGAAATCCTGATCTCGGCCATCTCCTCGTCATAGAGCGTTTTGATCGTGATCAGGCCTTTCTCGCCTGAATTGCCCACGACGTCTTCGATGGCGTGGGCTGCGTTGACCACCAGATTCAGAAGGACTTGATTGAATTCGCCTGGAACGCAGGGCACCGTCGGCATCTTCTGGTCGAGATCGAGGACGAGGTCGGCCACGTACTTCCACTCGTTGCGCGCCACTGTGGTCGTGCTCGCGATGGCGGCGTTCACGTCGATCGCAGACTTGTTCTCCGTGCCTGGGTGCGAAAACTCCTTCATCGCCCGCACAATGTCGGCAACTCTCCGGATGCCTTCGCTGGACTCGCTGAGAGCGGTGGGAATCTCGTTCAGCAGGAACTTCATGTCGATGCCGACGAGAGCCCGCTGAACGCCCTGCCAGTCGGACTCCGCCAGTCGCTCAAGAACGGGCCGAAACGACTCGAAGGAGCGAGTCAGGAACCGCAGGTTATCTCCCACGTACTGCGTCGGAGTGTTGATCTCGTGGGCGATGCCCGCAGCCATCTGTCCGATCGACTCCAGCTTCTGCGCCTGCACGAGCTGTGCCTCCAAATGCTGCCTCTCCGTGACGTCCGCGCCAAGAATCAGGATGGCTTTCTCGTTGTCGGAGTCGATGAACGGTGTGAGGGTGAGGCCCAAGATGCCGGCCGATTCGTCCGGCCGTTGAAAGCGGAAGTTATCCACCCGCACGGCCGCTCTCTCGTCGACGCACTGCTGAAGGCAGAAGGCAAGCCGCGACGCGTTCCACGAGATCGGCAGATCAACGATCGACTTACCGATGGCCTCGCTCTCTTGCAGGCCGAGGATCTGTTCGGCTGCCTCGTTCCACTGGCAAACCAATCGGTCTGAGTCGACTCCGATCAGGATCGACGGGATCGCCCGCAAAAACATAGCCTGCGTGCGCACGATACGGTCCGTGGACCGGCATTCAGCCATCAGCCAGATTATCGGCTTCTGTTCGATCGTCCGATAGCGATTCGGCTCCCCGGGGAGCGCATTCTCTGGTTTCGGATTCAGCCGAAGACCGCTCGCTTTTGTTGCACGGATCTTCGATAC
>DASZPA010000145.1:0-29968 GCA_035550555.1 Fimbriimonas sp. | reverse complement strand
GCTCTGAACCGGGACTTGGACATCCAGGCGATCTCGCTGGAACCCTATCGAGGCCGCGCCGAGGCGCTCGCCCTCACGCTCAAGAATTACCGGGAGCAGGGATTCACCCTCGTTTTCACCACGGATCAGCCGAACCGCGCCAAAACGGTCCTTGCGGGCGCGGAAATCTTCGCGGAGGTCGAAGCGCAGGAAAACCATTCTGCCGGCGCTTACCTGGCGCAGGGCAATCTGGGAGGCGGATTCGTGCTGCCGGTCCAGAAGCTTGCCGTCGTGAGCGACGCGGAGCTCTTCGGCGTCGCTCGGCTGAAGCTTCCTCAGCGGCGCTTCATGGAGGGTGCGCCCGTCGCGACAGTGCTCGACCTCAAGCCGGGAGACTATGTCGTCCACATCAACTTCGGCATCGGCATCTTCCGCGGCCTCACAAAACGCACCGTGGATGGCTTCGAGAAGGAGTTCCTATTTGTCGAATATCAGGCGCCGGACAAACTGTTCGTCCCCGCCGACCAGCTCGACCGCATTCAGAAATACCTGAACCCAGGCGATGCGACGCCTAAGCTGAACCGTCTCTCGGGCGGCGAGTGGCAACGGACAATTGCAAAAGCCAAGGAGGACGCTAAGGCGTTTGCGAGAGATCTGGTCAAGCTCTACGCCCAACGCAAACAGGTGGCGCGGCCCCCTTACGGTCCGGACACGCCCTTCCAATCCGAAATGGAAGACACCTTTCCGTGGGTCGAGACGCGGGGACAGCTCCAAGCGATCCGAGACACCAAGGGCGATATGGAGGAGCCGTACCCGATGGATCGGCTCGTTTGCGGAGACGTTGGGTTCGGAAAGACCGAGGTCGCCATTCGCGCGGCTTTCAAGGCGGTGCAGGCGGGCCGCCAAGTTGCCGTCCTGTGCCCCACCACAATCCTCTCGGAACAGCACTTTAACAACTTCTCCGAGCGCCTCCAGCCTTTCGGCACGAAGCTGGGCCTGATCAACAGGTTTACGCATGCCGACCATCGTCGCGAGATCACCGAAGACGTCAAGAAGGGCAAGGTGGAAATCCTTGTCGGGACCCACTCCCTGCTGGGCAAAGGTATCTCGTTCAAGCACCTGGGGCTGGTGATCATCGATGAGGAGCAGAAGTTCGGCGTGAAGCAAAAGGAGATGCTGAAGCAGCTTCGCACGGAGGTCGACGTCCTGACTCTCAGCGCTACGCCCATTCCAAGAACCCTCAGCATGGCGCTCATGGACATCCGCCAGATGTCGCTCATCAACGATCCGCCGCCCGGCCGGCTGCCGATCCGAACGTACGTGCGGCCCTACGCAGCCGAGATCGTCCGCGAAGCGATCCTTCGAGAGCTGGCGCGCGGCGGGCAGGTCTTCTATGTCTACAACCGGGTCGAGTCGATCGGCCATGTTGCCGAGAAGCTGAAGAAGCTGGTTCCGATGGCCAGGATCGGCGTTGGACATGGCCAGATGACCGAGAAGGAGCTTGAACCGATCATGGTCGGGTTCATCAAAGGCGATATCGACGTGTTGCTCTCGACCACGATCATCGAGAACGGCATCGACATCTCCAACGCCAACACCCTCATCGTGGAGAACGCCGACCGGCTTGGTTTGGCCCAGCTCTATCAACTTCGCGGCCGCGTCGGTCGGTCGGATCGGCAGGCCTACGCTTATTTCCTCTACAGTGGCGTCGCGGATGCCACCACCAACATTCCGACCGTAATGGAAGCGAACCTTGCCGCAGCTGGAGGAACGAAAAAGCGCAGGCCGACGCTGTCGGAAGGCGCCTTGGCCAGACTCCAAGCTCTGCAGGAGTTCTCGACCCTGGGATCCGGTTACTCGTTGGCTTTCCGCGACCTCCAGATCCGTGGCGCCGGCGAGCTCATCGGCGCAAAGCAATCGGGAACCATGATGACCGTTGGCTATGAGCTGTACACCGAGCTGATCAACGAGGCGGTCGCCACTTTGAAGAACTCCGTCGACGGCGAGCTGCCTTCCGATGCCGACGTCCGCGACCCACTTGCCAGCGTCGAACCGCTCCCGGCATTCGAGGTTCCAGTGATCGCCCTTCTGCCCGACAACTATATCCGCGACCACTCGCAGCGGCTCTACTATTACCAGCAGATGATGTCGGCCCGAACTGAGGGGCGGCTCGGCGAGGTGCAGGCCGAAGTCGAGGACAGGTACGGACATCAGCCGACGCAGGTTCACAACGCGTTCGCCATCATGGCCCTTCGCATAAGGGCGCGCGACCTGGGTATCGAGAAGATCGACGCGCGTCAAGGCAGAGTCTCGGTCTCGTTCAAAGACCGCTCAACCGTTCCTCCGAGAGCGTTCTCCATCATGGGCCACAAGAACCGCGACTGCTACGTCACCCGCGAGGCGTTCATCTGGCCGTTCCGGGGTGAACCAATCCAGGCAATCGACAAGATGCTCGCGGTCTTCGCCGAAGCGCTCGAGGAAGTCGAGCAGGATCGGCGCGAGCTGTCTTCGCGAATGTGAGCCGAAGACTGGGCCGAAAGTCCATTCCGACCCCGGTTTGTGAAAGTACAATCCCTGGTCCTGCGGCTATGAGGGTCCTTCCTTCTACTTGGCTATAAACCAATCGAATTAGGGCGCTTGCTCCCCGCAGGAACTAACCTAGGACACCCATGGACCATGAACCACTCCCTTTACATCAGACGGCGTGGCAAGGTCTTGCCTCCTGAACCCGACCGACCTGACATCCAGGATATCGCCGCAGCAGCCACGCTTTCCAAGAATCTGCAGTGCCTAGGCTACGCGCTCTCCTTGGACTTGCTGCATGCATGCAGCCGCCTCTCACTGTCTCAGCTTGAGCAGCTCCAGGGCGAGTTGGTCGCGGCCCTCTCGAAGATGCTTGGCGCGCACAGGAAGTTCAAGCCGATGTATGTGGACTTCCCTCGCCAGGTGATGGAAGCGAGCGATTCGGAGTTGTACGTCAACGCCCTCCGTCACTACTGGACGTCTGGGCGACTCCTTCCTTCCCAGCCTAAAAGGCCGCGGCTGCGCCTCTTCGAACCGACAAACCTGAAGTACCTGGACCTCGGCACAATCGAGGAGTTCGAGGGGCTCTTTGGGCAAATCGCTTCGTCGAACGTCTCTTGGTCCGAGCAAGACAGGCTCGATCTCGCCTGGTTCGTAGGTGACTACGGAGACGGCATCGCGCGTCTGATTCCGGCAACCATCCCCCAAAAGGAAAACCTGGCGAGCCTCTCCGCGATGCTCCTGAAGGGCACAACCCTTGGGCAGGAATTCGTTCGCAGCCGAGTGAAGACCGCCACCGACATTTTGCGCGTGGCTGTGGCTATGAGTGGCGGAGACGTCTCGTTGGCAATGCCGACTCGCTTCCGAAGCCTGCATCGCGCCGACCGGCGTTTCCTTTTGGAGCTTCTGGAGAATCGGTCCAGCGTTCTGGAAGACATGCTGCGATGGAAGGAGCGATGGAAGCGGCTGGGCGAGAGTCTTCACCCGCGCGAGATGGCTTCCCGCTATCCCAAAACCGCAAGAGCCTTCGACGCTCTGAGAAACGACCTGGCTGGAGCGACCTTCAATGGGAGCGTCGACATGGCTCTTCTCAACGGCGACGTTCCGAATGCCGTCGCCAAGTTATCCGTCCGGCCCGGGGACTTCGCTCGACGGTTGGACCATACCTTGCGGCTGGATTTGCAGCATCAGGAGCAAACCCTCGATGCGTTCCGCGCCGTAGCCGGACGAGTCTCCACGCCGGTCCTCCTGCAAGCCTGGCATCATTTCACAACTCGCCACGAGCCGCGGGAGATCCGTGTGTTCTTCCCCAAGGGAAATGTCGCCAAAGTGCATGCCGAGCCCAACAACCTGCCCTACCTTCCTGCAAGCGTCGAGGCTGCAGCCGTCTTGGAAGAGGCGTTGGTTGCCAGGTTCAAAGAGTTGCCTGGCCTGGGGAATGTCTATTTGGACCCGCTTCTTCGGAACTACCCCGTACCCTTCGCGGTCCGATCCGCTTCGAAGACGCTTCGGACATTGCCGCGCGGCAGCCGTGTGCCGTTGCCTCCTGCACGCACCCTTCGCCTGTTTCTTTGGTGGAAGAACGGCAAGTGGAGGACCGACATCGACCTGTCTGCCGAACTGCTGGGTGACGGGTTCAAGCACCTGGACACCCTTGCTTACTACAATCTGCGTGGCTACGGCTGCGTCCATAGCGGCGACATCGTCGATGCTCCCGAAGGAGCTTGCGAATTCATCGACATCGACGTTCAGCAGTTGAAGCGGCTTGGCGTCCGCTATGTTGCCATGGTGGTTACGAGCTACACCATGCAGCCATACGTGGACCTTCCGGAGTGCTTTGCCGGTTGGATGGCCCGGTTGCACCCGGGCTCCGGTGAAGTCTTCGAGGCTCGAACGGTGCAAGATCGCCTGGACCTGACCGCGGACACGCGCGTGGCACTTCCGGTTCTGTTCGACCTGACCGACAACGTTGCCATCTGGTGCGACTTGGCCCTGCGAAACCATCCCCGCTTCGTCAATGCCGTCGGCGCAAATCTGAAAGGGATCGCGCTTTCCGTACGCGCGATCGCGGAGCTGAACAAGCCGTCACTCTACAGTCTCTTCCGACTGCACGCGTTGGCCCGCGGCGAATTCGTAGATGCCCCCACCAGCGCCGACACGGTCTTTTCGGTCGGAGCCGGAACGCCATTCGAGCAAGAGCGCATCGCCTCTGAATTCCTGGCGTAGCGCCTCTTGCCAAAGCGCAACGTCGTCAAGACAGATCGACTACTTGAAGAAGTCGAACTTCTGCAGGCGATCCCTCACCGCCGCCAAGAACTTCCCTGCCAGGAGACCATCGATGATGCGGTGGTCATAAGTGAGGACCAGATGCATGATCGATCGAATCGCGATCATGTCGTCCACAATCACTGGCATCTTCGAGATGGCGTAGGTGCCCAGGATGCCCGCCTGTGGCGAGTTGATCATAGGCGTGCCAAAAAGGGCGCCGTAAGTGCCGGGATTCGTAAGCGTAAACGTGCCGCCCTGAACGTCGGCCGGCTTCAGCGAGTTCGAGCGGGCTGCTTTCGCAATCCCTTCCAGGTCCCGAGCGATATCGATCAGGCTCTTCTTTTGGCAATCTCGAATAACGGGGACGATCAGCCCTTCGTCGCCCTTGGCGCCAAGGGCCACTGCGACGCCGATATGCACGCCCTTGTTTGTCAGGATTTGGTTGTCCGGAGTCAGGCTGCCATTGACGAGCGGGAACTCGAGCAGCGTCTCCGTCAGCGCCTTGATGAAAAACGGGGTGTACGTGAGCTTGACGTTGTAAGTCTCCTGGAACGTCTCCTTGTTGTGCTCACGAAAATGCACCATGTTGGTGACGTCGCACTGGGTGACCGTCGAGACCGTGGGGACCTGGGAGGAGCGGATCATCGCCTCTGCGATCATCTTCCTCATGCCGGCGAGCGGCGTCAGCACCTGATCAGGGCCGGCAACGGTCGGGGCAACCACGGCTTTAGGTTCGGGAGCCGTGGGCGCAGCCTTGGTTGCGACGACTCGATCAGCTAGATAGCCCTCAACGTCCTTCTTGGTTACACGGCCTCCGTCGCCGGTGCCGATGATGGAGTCGAGCTGTGCCTCGGTAAGATCGTGTTCCTTGGCAATGGCTCGGACCACAGGGGTGTACCACTTTCGGTCGTCCTCATTCTTCGGCGTTGGAGGCGCACTCGCTGTCCCGCTGGCCGGAGCCGCGGCCGCCTCAACCGCCGGAGCCTTGGGCTCAGGCTTGGCCGGCGTCGCCGCAGCGCCGCTCGAGGCCTCGATGATGCCCATCGCCTTGAAAACTTCGACCTGCTCACCCTCTGGGATGAGGATCTTGGTCAGGATCCCGGTAGCGGGACTTGGAAGCTCGGTATTGACTTTGTCGGTCATGATCTCCACGACCGGCTCGTCTTCCTTGACGAATTCGCCCTCTTTTTTTAGCCATCGGCTTACGGTTCCCTCATGGACCGATTCGCCAAGTTCGGGCATCAAAATCTCCACTGGCATGGGCTGAGTCTACCTACGGGCGCGCAGGTTCGACTGAAGAACGCCGAGGCCCGAATCCGGTAAACAGGTCGGTGTGATTCGACTTTGGGCTTTGGCCGCCTTGTTGGCCGTTTCCGGCCACGGTTTGGGACAGTCTGCATCGTTTCGGCCGCCGGCGGTTCCCCTTGTGACAAGCGACCCCTACCTGAGTATCTGGTCAGAAGCCGACAAGGCGACGGACGCCGTCACGCGGCACTGGACGCACAGGCCCCACCCTCTGGTCAGCATGGTCCGCATCGATGGGACCGCCTACAGGCTTCTTGGAAATGACCCCGTCGCGGTGCCCCCACTTCCTCAGACGGGCCTCATGGTCACTCCCACTAAAACCAGCTATCAATTTGCTAACGGCCAGGTCCGACTCACGATGTCGTTCTTGACTCCCTTGCTGCCCGACGACTTGGACGTTCTCGCCCGCCCAGTTACCTACCTGACCTGGGACGTTGCGTCGCTCGATGGCCACAAGCACAAGGTCGAGCTGTTTGAAAGCACCAGCGCCCTGATTGCGGTGAACTCTCCGGAGCAGGCGGTAAAGGCTCGATCGGAGCAGTTCGGAACGCTCACCGCGCTCAGCTCGGGAACCGTCGACCAAACCCTCCTGAAACCTGCCGGAGACGATACTCGGATCGACTGGGGATACGTCTACGCCGTCGCCGACGAAAGCGTCGCGACGGGCGTCGTCGCAGACGACGCTTCCGCCAAGGCGATGTTCACGGCTACCGGCCAAGTAAAGGGATCCACAGAGCCGGGCCACAAGCCTGCCGAGCAATCTCTGGCTTTCTCCTTCGACCTCGGCCTGGTCGGGACCAACTCCGTAGCCCGCCATATGATGATCGGCTACGACGAGATCTACTCGATCCTATATTTCGGCAAGAAGCTGCCCCCTTATTGGCGTCGAAACGGCGAGACTCCCAGTGGGCTGTTTCAAAAGGCGGAAGATCAGTACGGCTCCGTTTCCGCGCGCAGCGCCAGGTTCGACAAGGAGCTGACGGCCGATGCCACCGCCTTAGGGGGTCCCGAATATGCGCAGATTCTGGCTCTCTCCTACCGAGAGTGCATGGCGGCGAACGGAATCGCGGCGGACGACAATAAGCAGCCGCTGCTTTTTACCAAAGAGAACACGAGCAACGGTGACATAGCGACCGTCGACGTGATCTTTCCGATGGACCCGATCTTCGTGCTGTTGAGCCCAACGCTTGCCAAGGCGTCGCTGGTTTCCAACTTCGCCTACAGCGCCTCGTGGCACTGGAAGTTCCCCAATGCGCCGCACGACCTGGGAACCTATCCCCAAGTGTTCGGGCGGGATGATGGTGGCGAGGGCATGCCGGTAGAGGAGAGCGGCAACATGATCATCCTCACCGACGCCATCGCCCACGACGAGAACAGCGCCGAGTTCGCGGCGCCGTGGTGGCCGCAGCTCACGCAGTGGGCGCACTACCTGGAACAGTACGGCCTGGACCCCGAAGACCAGCTCTGCACCGACGACTTCATGGGCCACCTGGCGCACAACGCGAACCTCTCCGTGAAAGCCATTCTCGCTCTTGCGGCTTACGGTGACCTCTGCAGGTTTCGCGGGGACAAAGCGAACGCCGACAAGTACATGAAAATGGCCAAAGTCGACGCACAGCACTGGGTGCAAGTAGCAGACGCTGGCAACCGCTCTCTGCTTGCTTTCGACCAGCCGAACACCTGGAGCCAGAAGTACAATCTGGTCTGGGATAAGATTCTCGGGCTCAACGTCTTCCCCCCGGAAGTTGCCCGAAAAGAGGTCGCGTTCTACAAGACAGTGATGCAGCCTTTCGGACTGCCGCTCGACTCCCGAACTCACCTCACGAAAACGGACTGGACCATCTGGAGCGCCACGATGGCCGAGTCGCCGGAAGACTTCCGCGGCTTCATCTCGCCGATCTATCGCTACTTGAACGAGACGACCACCCGAGATCCGATTTCCGACTCCTACATGACCGACGATCCGCACAGCGGCGGCATGCATGCTCGGCCCGTTGTCGGCGGGTTCTTCGTCAAACTGCTCTCCGACCCGGCGATTTGGAGGAAGTGGGCAAGCCGCGACCACATGAAGACCGGAACCTGGGCGCCGCTTCCAACGCCGCCCAAGGTTGATGAAGTGGTACCGACGGGCCGCCATGGCCAGGTGACCTGGCGCTACACGACCCACGCTCCGCCTGAAGGATGGAATCAGCCGGGCTTCAACGACGCATCCTGGTCGACCGGAGCCGCAGCGTTCGGCACGGACGGCACACCGGGAATCACGCCGAACACGAAGTGGGACACAGGAGACATCTGGCTGCGCCGGTCCGTGACCCTGCCTCAAGCCAACTATCGAAAAGCCCTCTTCCTGCTATATCACGACGAGGACGTCGAAGTCTATGTCGACGGCGTATTGGCGGCGAAAGAGCCCGAGTGGGTGACCGACTACGAGCAGGTGGACATCGATCCCGCGGCCCAGAAGCTTCTGAAACCCGGCGCCACCGTGACGATCGCGATCCACTGCCATCAGACCTCGGGCGGTCAGGGTGTGGACGTCGGTATCGCCGTACCTCAGAACTAGGTTTACCGGTGAATCAAGGTAGAGTCTGCTCGTGACACGGCTCCTGTGGTTCGTTGGCTTAATCGTGGTTACCGCGACGGCGGAGGCACAGTCGTCGAGCATTCTGGTCAAACTGCCGACCGGCGTCCTCCACGTCAAGCCCTGGAGCCGCAATGTCGTTCGAGTGACCTTTTCGAAGAACCAAGCGATCCCACAGGACCGAATTCCGGCGGTTATCGCGGCGCCCCAGCAGTTCGAGTCCCGCAAAACGGCCGCGGGAAACGATGTAACTCTCGCTACCGGTCAGCTCAACGTGCGGGTCGACCGGAGAACGGGAATCGTTCATTTTCTGGACTCTGCGGGACATGCGCTATGCGAGGAAGCTGCTTGCGGAACGCTTCAGCCGGTCACGCTGCCGGGTCCGGTGCCGGAAAGCTCGTTCCGCTCAGAGCAGAAGTTTCGCCTCGCTCCCGACGAGTCGTACTACGGTCTCGGCCAGCATCAAGACGGGCTGCTCGACTACCGCGGGACCTCGGTGCTTCTCAGCCAGAAGAACATGGAGGTGGCGGTCCCTTTCTTGGTCTCCAGCAAGGGATACGGAATCCTCTGGAACAACCCGGCGAAAACGGTCGTGGATTCTGGAGGTGTTCTGGCCCCCTCCAGCCTGATCGATGCCGACGGCCAACCTGGCGCCCTCACCGGCGAATACTTTGTGGGCCGTAACTTCGAGAAATCTGTCCTGAGGCGTAGAGACTCCCAGATCGACTTCAACTGGACACAACATCCACCCGCAGGCCTGCCGCACGACAACTACACGGTCCGCTGGACTGGCAGCGTGGTGGCCTCGGTCGCCGGAAAGTACACGTTTCGAGCCTCGGCGGACGATGGCGTCCGCCTTTGGATCGACGGTAAGCCGGTGTTCGACGACTGGTCGATCCATGCCGAACGCCCGTCAGCGGGTCAGGTGACGTTCGCTGCTCACTCAAAACACTCCGTTCGGCTGGAGTTCTTTCAAGGTGGGCGAGACTCGGTGATTCAGTTCGGTTGGAGAACTCCCGGCGGATCGGAGGTTACTTGGCGATCGGAAGCTGCCGACTCCATCGACTATTTCTTCGTCTATGGGCCTTCTACGGATCGAGTGATCGCCGGATACCGCTATCTCACCGGGCAGGCGCCCATGCCCGCCAAGTGGGCTCTGGGCTATTGGCAGAGCAAGGAACGGTACAAGACCCAGCAGGAGCTTCTGGACATCGCCGACGAGTACCGCGCCAAGAAGCTGCCCATCGACAATCTGGTTCAGGATTGGTTCTACTGGGATCCACACCCGTGGGGCTCCCATCTCTTTGACGAGAAGCGCTATCCCGATCCCGCCGCTGCCTTCCTGGGCCTCCACGACCGGCACTTTCATGTGATGATCTCCGTTTGGGGCAAGTTCAATCCGGGCTCAGCCCAGTATCCGAACGCGAACTACGAGGAGCTGAGCAACCGCGGTTATCTCTATCCGCCTGCGGTCTCCTCGCCGGACCGCTACTACGATGCTTTTAGCGAAGACGCACGATCGGTCTATTGGCGCCAGATTCGCCGGCAGCTCTTTTCCCAGGGGATCGACGCGTGGTGGCTGGACGCATCGGAGCCGGAAGCCGACCTCAATGTGCTCGCGCAGACGCCAACTGGAGCCGGGTTGGGAGCGCACGTTCTGAGCGCTTGGCCGCTGATGCACACGACCGGCGTCTACCAGGGACAGCGGTCGGTCACCGACCAGAAACGCGTGTTCATCCTGACCCGCTCCGCCTATGCGGGCCAGCAGCGGAACGGCGCGGCAACTTGGTCGGGAGACATCGGCGCAAGCTGGGACACGCTGGCTCGGCAAATTCCGGCTGGCCTCAACTTCTGCCTCTCGGGCATTCCCTACTGGACCACCGATATCGGCGCGTTCTATGTGCCTTATCGAGGGGGCGCCGACAACCCTGAATATCGCGAGCTATATACGCGCTGGTTTGAATACGGCGCGTTTTGCCCCATCTTCCGCTCCCACGGCACCAGCACGCCTCGTGAAATGTGGCGTTTCGGGCCCGAGGTTCAGGCGATTTTGGCGAAGTACGACAATCTGCGCTACCGGCTGATGCCGTACATCTACTCGCAAGCGTGGAACGTGACCAGCAGCTCGGGGACGATCATGCGCTCCCTTCTCTTTGACTTTCCTAGCGATACCACCGCCCGGGACTGCAAAGACGAGTTCATGTTCGGCCCAAGCCTCCTGATTTGCCCGGTTCTTCAGAAGGGCGCGACCTCTCGGCGCGTCTATCTGCCGGCCGGCGCCCTCTGGACAGATTTCTGGACCGGAGCCACTCACCAAGGCGGAAGCTGGATCGCCGCCGACGCTCCGCTCTCCAAAGAACCGATCTTCGTTCGCGGCGGGTCGATCCTGCCGATGGGCCCATTCCTCCAGTACGCCACAGAGAAGCCGGCCAACCCCATGGAGCTCAGGCTTTTCGGAGGCGGCAACGGCCGGACGGAGATCTATGAGGACGAGGGCGATGGCTACGGATACGAAAAAGGCCTCTACGCCACGATCCCAGTTTCTTGGTCGTCTCGCACAGGAGTCATCAGGTTCGGCGCACGCCAAGGAAGTTTTCCTGGGATGCTCAAGTCACGAGTCTTTCTTATTGTCACGAACGGCAAAGGAGTTGAGGGGGGGCAAACTGTGAGGGCCGTGAAATACGATGGCCGGGCAGCGGCCTTTCGCGTTGGCGCATGATAAGACGCAGGGATCCTTGGACTACGACAAAACCTGCTTTCCCAACACCTTGCCGTCGGTGTCGAGGTCGTAGACCAGCGGCACGCCGGTGCCGAGTTCCAATCCGATCACCTGCTCGCCCGTGAGGTTATCGAGCTGCATCACGATGCTGCGGTTGCTGTTGCCGTGGGCGACGACCAAGACACTCTTGCCCTGGGCGATGTCTCCCAAGATGCAACGGTCGAAGAATGGCAAGGTCCGCGCCGCGGTGTCTTTCAACGATTCGCCGTTCGGCGGCGGAATATCGAAGCTTCGACGCCAGATCTTCACCTGGTCGGCTCCGAACCGTTCGGCCGTCTTTGCCTTGTTCAACCCCTGAAGATCGCCGTAATGCCGCTCGTTCAGGGCTTCGTCTCGGATAATGGGAACGCTGGTCCCAAGCGTCTCGAGAATGATCCGAAGAGTCTCCTGGGCACGCGTGAGAGCGCTGGTGTAGGCCACGTCGAACGAGGCGCCTCGCAACCGCTCCCCTGCCTGTCTGGCCTCGTCCTTTCCTTTGTCGGTTAGCGGTACGTCGACCCAGCCCGTAAACCGGTCTTCAGAGTTCCAGAGAGACTGTCCGTGTCGAACCAGGATGAGCTTTGGCACGGCTTAAGAGGGTACCGGATCAAACCGCTTGTTGGAAGTCCAGTTGCCGGCCCCGCGGAGAGCCGAGGCGCTCGTCGCTTCGAACCACAACTTCGCCACCAAGGATGACCACTTCGGACCACCCAGTCAGCGTTTCTCCCTCGAAAGGAGACCATCCGCACTTGCTCTGGACCATTCGCCGCTCAAAGACCTTGGATCGCTTGGGGTCCACCAGAACCAGGTCGGCATCAAACCCACGCTCAAGCCTCCCTTTTCCTTGGATTCCATAAAGCTCCGCGGGTCGTTCGCAGCCCATCCTCACCACGTCATGAACGGAAATCCGGTCCTGGGCAGCAAAGGTCATCAGGACCGGCAGCAGCGTTTGAACGCCGGGCATCCCACTGGGGCTCTGTGGGTACGGCAGGCTCTTCTCTACGAGCGTGTGGGGCGCATGGTCGCTGCCGAACACGTCGAACAACCCCTCTCCCAACGCCTTCCACAGCCCCTCTCGGTGCTCCGAAGAACGAATCGGCGGGTTCATCTGCGTGAGCGACCCCCAACGTTCGTAGCACTCAGGGGCCGAAAACCAAAGGTGCTGCGGAGTTACCTCGGCGGTCGTGCCCAAGCCCTTTCGCTTTGCGTCGGCGATAAGAGGCAGCTCGTCGCGTGTGGACAGATGGAGAATGTGCACCGGCCGCCCCGTCTTCGCGCTCAAGCCAAGGATTCGTTGGGTGGCCAGCCGAGCGCTCTCGGCATCCCTCAGAAACGGATGCTCCAACGGCGTCGGCCGGCTCGAAATGAGCGACTTTCGCTCGCGGTTTCGGGGCTCGTCTTCCGCATGGATCGGGCACCTCCTCATGCCGTTTCGGAGCACCTTCTCCAGATGTTCGTCGTCGCCAACAAGGAGGCTGCCCGTGGAGCTGCCCATGAAGATCTTGATACCAGGCGTTCCTGGCAGCTTCTCGAGGTCGCCAAGCTCATCCGCGTTATCGGTGGTCGCACCCACGAAGAAGCCGTAATGGCACCACGCCCTTCCCCGCGCTCTGTTCAGCTTGTCTTCCAGGGTTTCCCGCGAGGTGGTCGTCGGCTTGGTGTTCGGCATCTCAAGGATCGAGGTGACGCCGCCGTGAAGAGCGGCGCGGGTACCGCTCTCAATGTCTTCTTTGTGTTCCAACCCAGGCTCGCGAAAATGCACTTGGGTGTCAATCAATCCGGGCAAGACGAATAGCCCTCGAGCATCGATCGTTTCCCGTGCGCTCCACTCTCCAAGCGATCCGATCTCGACGATCTTCCCACCGGCGATTGCCAAATCGGCCTCCTCAGCATGGGTCGAGGTCACCAAGCGTCCGTTTCGAATGAGCGTGTCGCAGGTCATGACTGGATTGTAGAATCGTACGGTGAAGATCGCCACGTACAATGCCGCATCGGTGAGGGCGCGCTTGCCGCTGCTGGTCGAGTGGATCGCCGAAAACGAACCGGACGTGCTGGCGATCCAAGAGACCAAAGTCGAGGATAGCAAATTTCCGATCGACGATTTTGAGGAACTCGGCTACCACCTCTGCCTGCATGGCCAAAAGTCTTGGAACGGGGTCGCAACCTTGGCCCGCAGCCTGCCCACCAACATGCGCCAAGGCTTCATGGACGAGCTGATGCCCATCGACGCGCGGCTGCTGACCTGCCAAATCGATGGCGTGACGATCATCAACACTTACGTCCCCAACGGCGGCTCGGTGGGAAGCGACAAGTTCGAATACAAGCTGCGCTGGCTGGAAAGGTTCAGAAGGTATCTCGACGAAAACTTTCGACCCACCGACCCCCTGATTTGGCTGGGAGACATCAACATCGCGCCCAAACCCGAAGACGTCTACGACTCGAAAAGGATGTACGGAATGGTCGGGCACCACCCTGAGGAGTTCAGCCGCTTGGGTCGAATCGTGGAGTTCGGCCTCGTGGATATATTTCGATCGATGAACCAAGAGCCCGGGCAGTACACCTACTGGGACTTCGTAATTCCCAACTCTGTAAAGCGGAACCTTGGTTGGCGCATCGACCACATCTACGCTACGGAATCGTTAGCCGCGAAGGCGACCGAGTGCACCATCGATGTGGATGCTCGCTTACAGGACAAACCTTCCGACCACACGTTTGTAGTCGCCGAGTTCAACGTCTAACTGCCAACCAGGTCGGCGGCAAACTTGCCGCTCAGAATGACCATCGGAAGTCCCGCGCCGGGCTGCACCGAACCGCCGCAATAGAACAGGTTCGGCCAATCCTCATCGGCACACCGCAAAGGAAAGAGTCCGCCGAATAGCCTCTCCTTTTCGTCCGGGCCATAAAGCGAGCCGCGGTAATTGCCGTGGGTCTCTTCGAAGTAGATGGGGGACTGGATCCTTTCGAAGTCGATGTCTTGTGGCTTCCATTCGAAGCCGAACTTCCCAAGACTCTCGATGACCGTTTGCCGGCCCTCGACCTCCAGGCGCCGCCAATCCAAGTGGTCTTCACGCGCGGGCGAAGTCACGACGGCAAACAGGTTTGTACACCCTGCAGGCGCGCTGTCCTTCGCGGTGTTGAGATACAGGATCGGCTTCGCCGGCAGCTTCTTCTCCCCATACAGCTCCTCGAAGCCCTTGCCAAAGTCCGAGGGAATGAGGAGATTGTGGTGGGCCAACCCGCGGAGCCCTTTTCGAATTCCCCAGTGCACGGTGAAATAGCTGAAGCTCGGCGCAGCGGACGACGGAGCTCCAAGCAACCCTCGGGTCGTCAGCCGATCGATGTTGCTTATGAACGCATCGGCTGTTAGCAGTCCGTCTTCCGTTTCGGCGGCCACAATCCGGCTTCGGCTCGTTCGAAGTCCCGCGATCCGGGTCCCGGTTCGAAACTTGACGCCCAATTCCCTCGCAAGTCTCTCAAGCGCCGCCGGGATTGCCGCCACTCCACCGCGCGGATAGAACACGCCCTCGGCAAGCATGAGATAAGGGATCATCAACGCCCCCGGCGCCTTCGAGTGATAGCTTTGTCCTCCATAGCTCGGAAACCCGTAAAAGAACGCCCGGAGCAACGGCGAAGAGAACCAGCGGTCGACCTGCTGCTTGTAGCTTAGCCGGCTGTCGAACGGAAGCGCGAACGCCAACAAATGCCGGTCCATCAGCTGCCAAGCGGAATGAAACGGATGCTTGAAGATGGACTGCTCGATATGAGGCGCTACCTTATCCATGGTGGACATGAGGTTGCGAAGCGCCGACTCATCTTCAGGGGCCAACTCGCTAAGCCTCGAAAGACACTCTTCCCGGTCCGCCGGAAGATCGATCCCCTGAGCCGAGCCTTCCGTGTAGACCCGTGTAATCGGATCAAGCCGTTCGAACGAAAGGTAATCCTCGAGGCCACGACCGGCGTCCCGGAACAGGCTCTCGTAGACGTGCCTCAAGATAATGATGCTTGGGCCGGGATCGAGTCGATATCCCTTGACCTCCAGCCCGGCGGCCTTCCCTCCCACCCGATGCTGCTCGACCACCTGGACATCGTGTCCGTGAAGCCGGGAGTAGATCGCCGCACTCAGACCGCCAACGCCGCCGCCCAGTACGAGAACGGATTTAGGCACTCGGCTCGGAAGCTGGCTCTTTCGCGAGATCCAGGGCTTTGAGTTGCCGTGAGATCTTTTTGATCAGGGCATCGGCGTCCTCTTCTGCCCGCTTCTCGCGCAGTCGCGAATAGAAAGTCACGCCCACTACACCCAAGAAAAGGCCAGCCAGTACCAGTCCGGTTCGATGCCGCACTCTCACAGTTTTACCCGCCCAAAGAAAAAGGGCCGGGCCGCTTGGCCCAGCCCTTTGGCTGTGTCGGTTCCCTTCTTTATCGAAGAACCGTTACGATAGCCGACGCTCCACCGTTATAGGTGGCGGTGACGGTCGTCGAGAGGTTCCGCGAAACCAGCTTTGCGGGGACGCTGAACGTTCGACTTGTCTTGCCCGCGTCGATCGGAATGCTTGCCGGCAGTGCCAGCAGATTGGAGGTCTGGCTGAGAACTACCGTGGCGCCGCCCGCGGGCGCAGGACCCTGGAGCGTAACCGTGCATTGCGTGATCCGACCGCCCTTTACCGTGCTCGGAGCGAACGTGATCGTCGCCACTCCGACCGGATCAAGGACCATCTGGGCCGTCGCCACATCCTTCGTCGTAGACGAAAGGCTGTACGTCGCGGTGAAGTTCACCGTGGTGGTCTGGGTAACGGAGCTGGTGCCGATGTTGAAGTCGGCCTCCGTATCACCCTCGGCGATGGTCAAGGTGGCCGGGAACGACACCAAACCAGGCTGGTCGGCCTTCAGTGAGAAGGTCAGACCGCCGGCAGGCGCCGGGACGGGAATCGTCAACGTTCCGGCCGACGGGTTTCCGCCGGTCAGCTCCGCCGGATCCAGTTCGAGATCCATCGGAAGCTTCAGCACCTTCACGGTGACAGGGATCGACTTCGAACCACGGGAGGCCGTGATCTTGACCGACGTATCCACATCCGCGAAGCCGGCGCTGATCGGCACCGACGCCGCGATCTCACCCTGTGCGATCGTTACCGTGGAAGGCACCGACGCCAAGCTGGAGTTCGTCGAGGAGAGATTCACGACCACACCGCCATCGGGAGCAGGCGACGAGATCATCACCGTTCCAGTCGCCGTTCCGCCCGACGGGATGTTCTTCGAGTCGATCGTAAAGGAGTTCAGCGAGAAGGTATCGATGAACAGAGTTGCACTGGCCGATCCGGCATTGTAGTTGCCCTGCGCCGGCATGTTTGCGACTACCAAGAGCTGGGCAACCGGAGGATTGATCGGCGTTGCGACGTGGAAGGTTGCCGAGGACTGGCCTTTCGGAATGACAACCGTCTGGGGCAGGCTCGGGAAGGCCGAGTTGTGCGGACTGCTGTCCACGTTGATGCTGATGTCGGACCCAGCGAACCCGTTCAGGGTCAACGTGCCGATGCCGTCGACTCCACCCGCAACATGCGTCGGGTTGAACGAAAGCGACTGCAGCGAGGCGGTCGTAATCGTGAGAGTCTGCGGAATGTTCACGCCCAGCATGGAAGCCGTGATGTGAACCGGCGTGTTGATCGCGACACCCGCGGTGGCGATCGTGAACGTCGCTGCCGTCTGCCCGGCGGCCACGGTCACCGTGTTGCCGTTCGGGAAGCTCGCCAGGCTCGGACGATCCGAGATGAGCGTGATCGTCGCGCCTCCCGCAGGAGCCGGGTTCGACAGAACCACGTTGCCGGAGGCATTGTTGCCGCCAACGACCGTCTCCGGTGAGAGTTGCAGTCCTTGCAGCCACGGAACCACGTTAAGCAACGCGTTCTGGAAGCTGCCCTGATAGTTCGCCTGGATCGTTACCGACGAGTTGATCGTCACCGGCTTGGAGAAGAGGGTGAACGAACCGGTGGTTGACCCGGCTGGAATCGTGATCGTCGTGGTCGACTGCGAGCCGCTCGAGCTGAACGACGCGGCCGAGCCGCTCACGATCGACAACACCACGGGAGCGCCGTTGGCAGGCGCCGGCGAGGTGAGGGTCACCGTACCGGTCGTCGAAGCGCCCAAGCCTCCAGGAATGGTGTTGGGATTCAGCACCACCGACTGCACGGAGGGCAGACCGATGCGAAGCTTGGCCACCCATCCGTCTCGAACCGCGAAGATCCCGAGGTAAGGCGGCGCGCCGGCTCCGAAGCCGAAGCGGTCCACCGATCCCCAGAAGTGCGTCAGCACGTTGCCGCCCTCGTTGTCCACGTAAGGCTTGAACGCGTTCTTGCTGAGCATGCCGGCAGGCAGGCTCGACTCGTAGTCGAACAGTTGCGGCGTCTGGTTCGGCGGGTTGCCCGTGAGAACGACGTAGACGTTATGAGCGCCCACGTATCCGAAGACCCACACGTCGCCGAATGCGTCGACGTAAGGCGCGTACGCCCGGCAATCCAGGTCGTTGCCCAGATAGGATCCGAACAGAAGGCTCGTTCCGGTCGGGTTAAGAACTTCCATCCAGTCCACCACGTTCGGCGCGTTTCCGGCAGCCGCTCCTGGGTTGGTGCCCAAGAGAGCGTCGGAAGTCGTCGGCATGGACGCGTAGAAGTTGTCCCGCGGAGGACCGGGGGAGCCGCCGAAGTCAGGCGGAAAGTCGTCTTGTGGGTGAATGTTTCCAGCCACAAAAGCGTCGCCGCGAGAGTCGACCGCAATTCCTGCAGGCATCGCCTCGCTTCCGAAGCTGACCGTCTCTCTCAAGTTGGTCGAGTACAGGAGCTGACCGGCATCTCCCTCGATCTTCGTGACGACGACGTTGGAGAGATCCGTAAAGACTTCGCCAAACACACCCTTGGTTCGGGGATAGTCGCCAGATCGAGAGATTCCAGTGACAAACACGGAACCATCCACGCCTACGGCTACCGCAGACCCGGTGGCCACGTCCGAGTCGTCGACGTCCAAGTCGAACCCGCCTGCGGCATCGTTGGCGTGGCCTCCCAAGAGGCCACTCCATGCAAGGGATCCCGTTGGGCCCCACTTCTGCACATAGATGTCGTTGCGCTGCAGGAGCCGGCCCTTTTCCCAAAGAACGTTGGGGGTCGTCTTGAACACGGCGGCGTCGCGTCCCGCGGTGTCGTAGTTCCTGTCTCCGAAAACGGTTCCAACCGTGTAGGCGTTTCCGTTGGGATCGAGGACGATTCCTCGATTGTTCACAGGAAGGACTGGGCTGCTGACGTACTTGGTAGCCCCACTATTCAGCGTGTATCCCTGCCCCGAGGTGAAGGTGTAGCGGGCGATATAACCCACCGAGCCACCATTGCTCGGGAACGCATTGGGCATGTCGGGAATGGCCGTGTTGACCGTTCCGGAGAAGGCGATGTCGATGAACTTGTTGGCAGCTCCCGCAGGAATCGGCCGGATGTCGAATCCGTTGAGCTCCTGACCCCAGTCAGATCCAAACGTCTTCTCTTGAGTTGGAAGCGGATTGAGAACCGTGTTCGCATCCTGGTGGAACGGAAGCATGAAGACCAGCGGGAACTGCTCCGTGAACTGGTTGATTCCGTACACGCCGTTGGGGTGCATGCCACTGTTGTCGATCCCAAGCGAGGGCGCGCCGACCGGCACGCCATTGTTGGTGAACACGATCTTCATCGTGCTGTCTTCGATGACGGCGCCCGCCTTGTCGGCGGTCACGACAACCTTCAAGCCGCCCAGGTTTGTGAGCGAGTTCAGCCCAGCTTGGAGGGTCGCCGCATTGGCGGTCCGAGGGTTGAACGCAACTTCCACGGACTGGTTGCCATTCGTGAAGACAAGGCCGAAGATGGAGCCCTGAACCGGGTCCGGCGAACCCTCGTGACCGATCCTCTGGGCCGGCTGCTCCGAATCGAGCACGGTCTCATGCTGGATCGTGCTCGGCAAGCCGGTGCTGATCGTTCCGTCACCGCTTGGCTCCTTGAAGTTGGCTCGAAGCCCAATCGGCAGGGGCCGGTCCGGCGTGAGCTTGATGATATACGTATCGAATGGGAGCGTTCCCCCGAACTCGGCAGTGACGCTTACGACGTGGTTGTGGAGAGCCGGCATCGCGTTGAGCGCCGACTGGATCCCAGCGGCCGACACGTTGAACGGCAGGGGCTTTGGAGAGCGCTGTCCGCCATAGGTCAGCACGAAGGTGCCGCCGGTGGGAACGTCGCGCGGTCCCGTGTTTGCATTCAGGCGGAGAAACTGCGTGTTCGGCCGAATGTTGCCTGGGAAATCCGAGCTCAACGTGGTGCCAGCCATCCAGACGTTGCCGAACGGATCGAGCTTCACGAACTGGCCGAAGTCGGTAATGCTTCCGCCGATGTACGCCGCGTAGTCTTGGTTGTACGCGTCGCCCTGAAGCTTGCTCATGAAGGCGTTCTGGAAGCCGTTCAAGTTGAACCCGTACGGTCCATAGATCGCCGGAAAGAGCACCGACTGCGTGTAGCCGGTCATGTAGACGCCGCCGGTGGAGTCGGCTACGACGCTTCGAACCTCATCGAGGCCGTTGTCGCCGCCGTAGTAGGTTCCATAAACCAGCGGGTCGATGACGAGCTGCTTGCTCTTGTCGTACGAACCGAGCCTGAATGTCACCTCATTCTTCGAAAGAGCGACAAACCGTGCAGGAACGGCCTTCTTCGCACCGTTGACCATCTGGTACGCGTGAAGGTCGCCTTGAATCCGCTTTCCGATCTGCGTGCCAAAAACGAGATTCCCGTGGTTAACGGTGACCGAGGATGCACCCTTGAAGTTCAGCTTGATGTTGTTCGGGTCTGCATTCGGCGCCACGATAAAGTCATATCGAGGAGCCGCTGCGCTGAAGTAGGCGCGGAGGTCGATTCCGGGATAAACGGAACGGGAATAGGCTTCGGCATATCCGTGAGCCTGCCGTACGGTCTTGTTCTTGTACAGATAGTCGGATCGGGAGCCCGTATCCTTGATGCCTTCGAACGATAGGGGAGCCGTTCGCCCCTCGAACTGCATGGAAATGACCTGACCTTTTCGGGTGGGATGCTTTGCGGTTCCACCAGCCTGGAAATAGTCGAAGTCGATGCCTCTGTCTTCCAGCCAGACGTCGAGGCCGGAGCTGCGGCCGGCGAAATGGGCGCGGCGATCCCACTGTCCCTTGTTCTCTACGAACTTGGCCTCGCGTTTCAGGAGCTGATTGCGAGCGGTCGCTGGCGATACGTGTTGTCCTTTGCTTTGAGACGCCGTCGGCAAGCCACCTGGCAAGGCCGCGGCACCAAGCGCAAGCAACACGCTCATACCGGTAATTCGCATCACCTTATTAAAAAAGAGCACTAAATGACACCTCTGAACACCCGAACCCCAAACGTCATTCAAACGGTCGTCATGGCGTGGCCATGCCCGAGAACCCCATCTGAGTGCGACAATTATAGAACAATCCCGGCAACAGCGCCAGCAAAGTCCAGGATGTAGACGGATCGACAATCACGAAAGGTGCGCGCCAATCCTTACAGCCTCCTATTTGTCACCTTTTAGTGTTCAATACACTATGGTCGATTTGTCAAAACCTTAAAACGAGCGATTGGCTTATATCGGCATGAGACGCGCAATATCAGACACAACAGCAAAATGACCGGGAACTTTCGCTGTAAAGCAATTCTGTTCGACCTGGACGGTACTTTGATCGATTCGCTCCCCGCCGTCGATCGGGCCTGGCGAACTTTCAGCCGCAGGCACGGCCTCGATGAGTCGTACGTACTGACCCAGATTCACGGTCGGCGCAGTATCGACTCCATTCGTTTCCTGCTGCCCGAAGTAGACGCCGAAGCGGAGGATCGGTTCATGCGCAGTCTGGAGACATCCGATACGCGGGGCGTCATCCTGTTGCCAGGCACGATCGAGCTGCTGTCGAGCCTTCCCTCCGAACGATGGGCCGTGGTCACGTCGGGCACCAGCGACGTAGCCGGCGCTCGCATGAACGCCGTCGGCCTGCCGCGGGCCGGCGCCTACGTCTTCGGAGAGGACATCGTAAACGGAAAGCCCGCTCCCGATCCCTTTCTCAAGGCCGCTGAGAAGTTGGGTCTGCCTCCGGCGCATTGCGTGGGCGTGGAGGATACGGAGGCGGGCTGCCGCTCAATCGAGGCCGCCGGCATGCCGGCCGTCGCCATCCGCCTTCCAGACCGCTCGCCGTCGATCCAAGACTTACGGGACATGAAGGTGGAGGTCGTGGGTGAGGATCTCCTAATTAGCTTCTCAGAAGGTTAGCGATCCTAAAACCTGGGAGTCCGCGCATGTATGCGCGTCTTGTCACCTGCCGGAGGCAGGGTGCTTCAAGCATTCTAGGCCTCGCTCAAGAGTCGCCTCCGGCGCAATTGATGACGCGCAGACATGCGCGGACTCCCAAATGCGTGGAATCTAAATCTTCTGGCTCGTCCCCCATCAGAAACAAAGGCCGAGGCCCGTTGCCATCATCTCGCGACCAGCTTCTCAAGGGTCGCCGTCTTGGGAGTCCGCGCATGCATGCATGCGCGTCCTGTCACCTGCCGGAGGCAGGGCCTTCAAGCATCCTGGCGCTCGCTCAAGGGGCCGCGCCCCCGGCGCAATTGATGAAGCGCATACATGCGCGGACTCCCAAATGCCGTGGACCTAATGGAAGTAGCTTGCGCCATTGATGTCGATCACTTCCCCGCTTAAGTAGCTGGCGTCGTCCGACAATAGGAACGACGCTGCGACGGCGCAGTCCTTGGCCGAGGCCATCCGGCCAAGGGGGATCGTCGGCAGAACCTCCTTACTCCTCTCCTCCATGCCGACCCGCGCCATAGCGGTCTCGACCCATCCCGGTGCGATGCCAAACATGCCGATGTTGTTCGGCGCGAGCTCCACGGCCAGGCTCCTGGTGAGATTGATCAGCGCTGCCTTCGACGCGGCGTAGATGGCGGCGCCGGCCTCGGCTTTAAAGCCAACTCGGCTGGCCACATTCAGAATCTTGCCTCCACCGTACCCATCGAAAGACCGCACGGCGGCCCGCATGAGCATCAGCGGCGAATGCCAGTTCACGGCGAAGGTTCTCTGATACACGCTCGCGAACTCCTCGTCGTCGGCGCCAAGAAAGCTGCTCGGAATGTAAATGCCTGCGTTGTTGACCAGCGCGTGGACCTCTCCGTCCGCGCAAGCCGACTCCCACAAGTCGATAGCAGCTCCTTGATGCCCCAGGTCGGCCTGATAGCATCCCGCTAGCGCGTCTCCTAACTGACTGCAAGTCTCCTCGGCGCCAGCCTGATCGCCGCCGTAGTGCACAGCAACTTTCCAGCCGTTTTCTCCTAGCCGACGCGCGATCGCTTTTCCGATGCCTTTCGACGAACCCGTCACAAGAACCCTCTTCTCCATTCAGGAGGAATTCTACGGCTTCCATAATGAAGCTGTCGATGCAGTACGCGATCACTCGAGCAAGGGAACGAGTCGCGCCCGCTCCGGGTCTTGAAGGGTTTTGCCCGATCTGCGAGGAGCGGCTCATTCCCCGTTGTGGAGAGATCGTCGTGTGGCATTGGGCTCACGAGAAATCCACCGATTGCGATCCTTGGTGGGAGCCCGAAACCGAATGGCATCGGTCGTGGAAGGGATTCGCCTCAACGGATCGAGTCGAAGTTGCCATGGGCGAGCACCGGGCAGACATCGTCAGTCACGATGGTCGGGTCATAGAGCTGCAGCACTCGTCGATCGATCCCGAACAGATCCGCTCCAGGGAGGCCTTTTACAAGCGGATGGTGTGGCTCATCGATGGTCAACCGTTTCTCGGCAACCTACGCGTGGAGATTTTCGATACCCAATGTCGATTTGTCTGGGCTCACGCTCGGCCATCGTGGTTCTGCGCGCGCATGCCTCGTTTCGTCCACAGCTTCATGATTGGCACGCATCTCAGAACTCTTCTTCCTGAAGAGCGACGGCTCAGGCGGGTCTGGAACCCAACTGGCGTGAGTTCGAACATTTTCCAAATACTCAGCCTGAGCACGGGACGCCAAATAGAAGGAACCGGCCGAATTATCGAATTCGACCGGTTCGTGGAGCGACTGATTCGCTGAAGGGGCTACTTGTCGCGGAGCGGGAGACCCATCGCCTTCAAGAATACGCGGGCCTCCTCGTCGGTCTTGGCCGACGTGCAGATCACGATGTCCATGCCGCGGATTCTATCGAACGTGTCGTAAGGGATCTCCGGGAACACGAGCTGCTCCTTCAGGCCGAGCGCGTAGTTGCCGCGGCCGTCGAAGCTCTTGGGCGAGAGACCCTGGAAGTCTCGGATACGGGGCAGAACGACGGAAGCCAGCTTGTCGAAGAAGTGATACATCCGGTCGCCGCGCAGGGTCACCTTGCAGCCGATCTTCATGCCCTCTCGAACCTTAAAGTTCGAGATAGCTTTCTTGGCGATGGTGATAACTGGTTTTTGACCCGCGATCAGGGTCATGTCGCGGACCGAGTTCTCTAGGTGCTTCGGGTCCTTGTCGCCGGCGCCCGTGCCCATATTGATCACGATCTTCTCCAGGCGAGGCGCCTGCATGATCGACTTGTACTTGAACTCCTCTTGGAGCTTGGGAAGGACCTCGTCCTTGTATTTCTTTCGCAGTCTCGGCTTTGGGAGCGAAGTCAAAGCTTCGGCTCCGCCGGACTCCTCTTTCTGTTTTCGTGCCATCGATGTTTCCTTGCCTGAGTTCTGACCAGGCTAAAAAGTGAAGCCCACTATTCGGTGGGCTCGGGTTTGATCTCCGGAATGGTCGTACCGGACTTCTTCGCGTATCGGACCAGCTTGCCGTCTTCCAGCCTTCGGCCCACGCGGGTCGGTTGGTTGGTGCTCGGGTCCAACACCATCACGTTCGAGACGTCGATGGGCGCGGGAATCCGGTACCGGGCAGAGCGCTCACCTTGCGTTCGAGCCTTTCGGTGCTTGATCGCCGCGTTCAACGGGATCGGCTGCTCGGGGTTCTCCAGGTTCTCCTTCATCACCATCACCTTGCCCTCCTTGGGAGAGACGGCGGCGACAAATCCGATTTCGCCTTTGTCTTTGCCGGAAATGATCATGACCTTGTCGCCACGTCGAACCTTCAGCTTGACGGGCTTGCCTAGTTTCTTCAGCTCAGCTTTGGTAGGCATTTATAGAACCTCCGGCGCGAGCGAAACGATCTTCATGAAGTTCCGGTCGCGAAGCTCGCGGGCCACCGGGCCAAAAATGCGCGTGCCGCGCGGCTCCTGGTTGGCCGGGTTGATGACCACGCAGGCGTTGTCATCGAATCGAAGCGTGCTGCCGTCCAGACGGCGGATCGACTTCTTGGTGCGGACGATGACGGCCTTGATGACGTCGCCCTTCTTGACGGGCATGTTCGGAGTCGCAGCCTTGACGGAAGCGACGATCACGTCGCCGACGCCGCCATACCTCGGCTGCGAACCCTTCAGCACGCGGATGCACATAACATCGCGCGCTCCCGAGTTGTCTGCGACTTTAAGTCGCGTGAATTGCTGAACCATCTCTACTTAACCTTCTCTAATATCTGGGTCACCCGCCAGCGCTTATCTTTACTGAGAGGCCGGGTCTCCATGATCTCCACGCGGTCGCCTTCGTCGCAACCGATGATGTCATGCGCCTTGAACTTGTTGGAGCGCAAAACGACCTTGCCATACAGAGGGTGCTGGACTCGCCGCTCGATCTTGACGACAACCGTCTTATCCATCTTGTTGGAAACGACGATGCCTTCTCGGACCTTTCGGCTCCCTCTCTCTTCCGTACCTTGCGTTTGATCGGCCATTAAGCGCCGGCTCCTTTACTCTTCTCAGTCATGATCGTTCGAATCCGAGCGATGTTGTGTCGCTGGGTCTTGACAATGCTCGTGTCGAGGACTCTTCGAAACACGAGGTCTTTGCGCGTGCCGTAGAGAGCCGCCTCTTCCTGCTTCAGCAGGTCGTTCAGCTCTTCCACGCTCTTCTCGCGCAGCTCGCTTGCCTTGTTGCCTTTCATCGTTCCTTATGCCTCTGACGGGGCTGCCGCCTCCGACTCGGCTTCGGATTTGGCGGCTGCGGCAGCCTCCATCTCCTTCTTGGTCACAAACTTGCACCGGATGGGCAGCTTGAAGATCGCCAAACGCATGGCCTCTTTGGCGACCTCTTCGGGAGGCCCGGCCATCTCGAAAAGGACTCGGTCAGGCTTGACTACCGCGACCCAGCCTTCCACCGGCGCCTTACCCTTACCCATACGGGTCTCGAGCGGCTTCTTGGTGTACGACTTGTCGGGGAAGATCCGAATCCAGACCTGTCCACCGCGTTTGATATGGCGCGTCATGGCGATACGGGCGGCCTCGATTTGGCGGCTGGTGATCCAAGCCGGCTCCTGAGCGACGATCGCGTACTCGCCAAACGAGATGCGGTTGCCCTGCGTTGCGCGGCCCTTCATTCGGCCGCGGTGCATCTTGCGCCGTCCTTCCTTAACTCGATTGGGCATCAACATTCGGTGTCACCTCCTCGGTTCGGGTCGCGGCGAAAGCTTGCTCGCCATCATCGTCACGTCGGTCCCTGCGGCGCGGCGGAGGCGGAGGAGCCTCTTCGCGGTTGCGTCGCTCGGGAAGAACTTCGCCCTTGTAGATCCACACCTTGCATCCGACCGATCCGTAGATCGTGTGGGCCGTAGCCGTACCGTAGTCGATGTCGGCTCGGAGGGTGTGGAGCGGGATCTTGCCGACCTTGTCTCCTTCGCGGCGAGCTATTTCGGAGCCGCCCAACCGTCCGGAGACCTGGATCTTGATGCCGCGTCCATTCATGCGCATCACGCGGGTCATCGCTTGCCTCATGGCGCGGCGATGGCTGATTCGCTTCTCAAGCTGAACGCACACGTTCTCGGCGACCAGCTGAGCGTCGAGCTCCGGCTGTCGGACTTCGGTGACGTTCACCTGAACCTGCGCGGTCGGGTCTTCCCTTCGGACGACCATGTTCAGAATGTTCGTCAACTCGTCGATGCCCTTGCCACCTCGGCCGATGATCGCGCCCGGTCGAGCCGTGAAGATTGTGACCTTGATCCGGTTCGCCGCACGCTCGATCTCGGTTCGGCTCACGTTGCCAAGGCCGGTTCGGCGCTTGATGAACTCCCGGATCTTCGCGTCCTGCAGCAAAGCCGGGCCGTAGCCCTTCTTGTTGTAGTACCAGTGGCTGTCGTGCCCGCGGATCACGCCGACCCGGAAGCCGACAGGATGAATTTTTTGACCCATTACTCTGTCTTGTTCTCCTCGGTCGCGGCGGCCTCTCCGGCTTCCGCGGTCTCTTCTGTCGTTGTCGTTGCCGGCTCTTCGGGAGCGGCTTCTGAAATCTCTTCCGGAGCGGCCGATGCTTCCGGCGCTTCGATTGCTGGCTCCACCGCTTCGGCAACCGGAGCTGTCTCAACCACTTCTGGTACTGCCTCAGCGATCTCGGCTGGCGCCTCCTCTACCGGAGCTGCCACAGGCTTGGCTGCGGCGCCCTTCTTGCGTCCCTTGCTGGGGGCGGCGAAGGTCGGTCGCGGCTTGGCCTTGGTTCCGTGCGGCCGAACTCGCGGCGTCGGCTCCGCATCCTCGACCACCACGGTGATGTGGCTGGTCTTCTTGATGATCCGGTTACCTCGGCCCATGGCGCGGGCTTGCATCCTCTTCAGGCGCGGACCCTCATCCACCATGATCGTGGCGATCTTGAGATCGTTGACGTTGAGCCCATGGTTCTCCTGGGCGTTCGCCATCGCGGAGACAAGGACCTTTCGGAGAGCTCTGGCTCCCTTGCTCGTGTGATAGCGAAGCAGCGCAGCCGAGTGAGCCGCATCTTTGCCGCGAAGCTCGTCGGCTATGATACGCACCTTGCGGGGCTGCACCCTTACATATTTAGAAACTGCTCGAACTTCCATTAGCGGTTCTTGGTCCCCCTCTCGGGCAGTCCACCGGAATGGCCTCGATACGTTCGCGTCGGAGCGAACTCACCCAGTTTGTGGCCGATCATGTTTTCAGTCACGAACACCGGAACGTGCTTTCGCCCGTCGTGAACCGCAAAGGTGTGCCCGATGAAGTCCGGTGTAATCGTCGATCGGCGGCTCCAAGTCTTGATCAGCCGCTTCTCGCTCTTGGCGTTGAGATCGTTCACCTTCTTCATCAGGTGATCGTCTACAAAAAATCCCTTCTTTAAGCTTCTAGCCATTCATTCTCCTGTGATGCCCTCATCGGGCAGTGCACGGCGAACAGGTCCGGTGGACCTGCCCCCTTATCCGTTCCTCCGCCGAACGATGTACTTGTTCGTGCTCTTGTTGACTCGCGTCTTCGTACCGAGAGCCTTGTTGCCCCATCGGTCGACCGGACCCTTCTTGCGTCCGACCGGAGACTTCGCCTCACCGCCACCGTGTGGGTGGTCTCGGGGCGACTTCACAACTCCTCGGACGTGCGGCTTTCGCCCAAGTCCTCGATTCTTTCCAGCCTTTCCAATCGCTTCGTTCTCGTGCTCGGCGTTACCCACCTCGCCGATCGTCGCGCGGCAGGTGTTGTGCACCATACGCATCTCACCGCTGGGCAACCGAAGGGTCACATAGGAACCCTCCTTCGCCATCACCTGAGCGGCGGCGCCGGCGGAGCGGACCATCTGGCCGCCCTTCTTGGGCTGAAGCTCGATGTTGTGGACCAGAGTTCCAAGCGGGATGTTCTTGAGGGGCAACGCGTTGCCCGGAAGAATGTCGGCGCCCTCGCCGCTTTCCACAAGCGTTCCGACCTTCAGATTCTTGGGAGCGAGAATGTACCGCTTCTCACCGTCAAGGTAGTGAAGCAGCGCGATGCGGCAGGTTCGGTTCGGATCGTATTCGATCGTCGCGACCTTCGCCCGCACTCCATCCTTGTCTCGCTTGAAGTCCACGATTCGATAGCGCTGCTTGTTGCCGCCTCCACGATTCGCCATCGTGATGCGGCCATAGCTGTTGCGTCCGCCGCTCTTGGGCTTGGCAGCCGTCAGTTTTCTTTCCGGCTTGCCCCGCGTAACTTCCGAATAGGTCGCTTTGATCGCGTGCCGGAAGCCTGGCGAGGTCGCCTTCATCTGTTTGGTAGGCATGTTTAAACTCCGAAGTCCTCCAGCATCTGACCCGGCGCGAGCGTCACGATCGCCTTCTTGCGATTCGGTGTGTAGCCGACCCGGTTCGCGGTTCGGCGTCGCTTCTTGCCAAGCACTTTGATGGTTCGCACCGACGTAATCTTGATCGCCTCGTCCGGCTTCTTACCGTTGTTGTAGATCGCCTCCAAGGCGTTCTTGATCTCGATCTTGTTGGCGTCTGGCGCAACGATGAACGTGTACTTATGAACGAGCTTCGTCTCGTCCTTCTGCCGCTCGTCTCCGTACGACAGGGCCACCGACTTTTCGGTGATGTGGGGCTTTACGATAATCGAATAGGGACTTTTCACTTGGCCCACACCTCCTCGATCTTGGCCAGCGCGTCTTGCGCGACCACGATCTTGCGGGCGACCAGCAGGTCGCGAGTGGAGAACACCGCCGTCTTCCCTTCCGCGGCGCTCGAGGGAGCCGTGCGGACCTCGACGTTCGGCAGGTTGCGGAAGCACTTATAGGTCGTCTCGTCGTAAGCGGCAAGAACCACCAGTACGCGGCGCTCGCCCGTCAGTCCGAGCACATTCAGAAGGTCGGTCGCGTTCTTGGTCTTGGCCTCAGCGAAGACGATCGAATCGACCACGCTGACGTTGCCGGCCTCGATGTGTGCCGAAAGGGCTCCGACCAGAGCTGCTCGCCGCTCCTTGCGATTGACTTTCTTTTCGTAGTCGCGCGGCTTGACGGCGAGGGCCATCGAGCCGTGTGCGTAGTGCGGAGATCGGGTCGAACCCTGTCGCGCGTTACCGGTCTTCTTCTGCTTATAAGGCTTGCGGCCTCCGCCTCGGGTTTCGCTTCGGGTCTTGGCCGACTGCGTGCCCTGGCGAGCGTTCGCCTCTTCTGCTACGACTGCGCGGTGAGTCGAAACCAGCTTGGCAGGCGCACCGGTGATCTTTTCACTAATGGTCACCTTGCCGGCGGCCTTTCCGTCTTTGCGTTGAACTTTCAGATCGGCCACGGCTATTTCACCACCTTGTTGATCACGACCAGTCCGCCGTTGGCGCCCGGGACGCTTCCGTCGATCAGGATCAGGTTTCGCTCGGCGTCGACCTTTACGACCTTGAGACCCTTCTGCGTGACTTGAGCGTCACCCATGTGGCCCGGCCGGCGAGTTCCTTTGAACACGCGCTGAGGACCGGTCGCACCGCTGGACAGCGGTCGCCTGTGGGTCATGTAGCCGTGGGTCATGTGCTGACCCTTGAAGTGGTATCGCTTCACGCCGCCTGCGAAGCCGCGACCCTTGCTCGTTCCGGTCACCGTGACGATCTGCCCTTCGGCGAAGATGTCGACTCCGATCTGCTGGCCGAGCGCGAGGTCCGATGTGTCGTCGACGCGGAACTCTCGCAGCGTGGCGAGGTTCTTCTCGACTCCGGCCTTCTTCAGGTGGCCGAACT
>DASZPA010000144.1:0-5460 GCA_035550555.1 Fimbriimonas sp. | reverse complement strand
GCCACTCGACCGGCAAGAGGTTGCGTTTCTCGTGGACCCCGTCCGAACACGCAGCTACTTCCTCTCACGGCTCTCGGCAACCGAGCGCGCTATGGTGGTGAGCAATTGGCTGCGGGCGAATCAAGAGTTCTGCGACGAGCTGGCCGGCGAGATCGACTCGGTTCCGTGGACGCAGCCGCTGCAGCAGGCCGCCTACCAGAACCTTCTCGAGCTGGCCAAAGCCCGTCACAAGTGGTTGAAGTCGCTAGAGCAGATCGTGGACGAAGAGACGGTTACTTCGAAATCTTGACGACCTTATAACGCTTCTTACCCTCGGGCGCATCGAAGACGACTTCCTCTTGGGGACGGTGCCCGATAAGCGCCATGCCCATGGGCGACTCGTTGCTGATTAAGTCGTTGGCCGGATCGGCCTCGACGCTCATGACCACCCGAATCTCAAATTCGTCGTCAAACTGTGCGTCTCGCACGGTCACCAACGAACCGATTCCGACATGGTCGACCGGAATATGCTCCTCGTCCAACACATGGGCGTTGCCAAAGATCGTCTTCAACTCGGCGATTCGGTTTTCCACCATCGCCTGCTCGAACTTGACCTCGTCCAGCTCATTGTTGTCCTCGCTGAATTCGCCGTGCTGCTGGCTCTCGCGAATCCTGTCGGCAATTTCCGGGCGCTTCACAGCGGTCAGATGATCCAGCTCTGACTGAAGCTGTTTGAAGCCGGCAGGGGTCAGCAATAGGCCTCCCTGGGCATCGGAGATTAATTCGGGTTCGCTCATCACTTCTGTTTGATACATTCCTTCACGAAAGCGGCAGGCAGTATAGCCTGTAAATGCTTTGTAACGTACGCTTTATACGCAGCAAATGTTTGTTCGTTTTACACATGTCCAAGTTCCACCTTTTTTCGGTCTTTTTCCGGCTGATCCCTAGACGACGTTTCACGGAGGCAGCTACTTAGACGTTGCTTTGTCGATCAATAGTTTGGGCCGCGTGTTTTGCGAATCGGACGACGCTGAATTCCTTTAACGAACGATGCTCCGGCCGTGTTCCGGCAGATGCCTTAAGATGCGCTCAATCGTGGCGACGGTAGAGTGAACAGACGATGCGTTTTCTTGCCCTTTTGACCCTAATGCTGGTTGCGGCGGCCGCTTTTTGCCAGCAGACGGCGATGGGTATTCGGCCCCAGGCGATCGTTCAAGTTCAACGGGACCGTTCGGGCGCAAGCCTCATCCGTATCACCGTTCTCGATCCGGACTATCCACCCAGCCTGCTTCAGCAGCAGGCGCAGGCTGTGGGCAAATACCTTGGAACGGACGCGCGAGGGTTCCAGGTGTCGAGGACCGACACGCAGACCTCTCAAAAGCAGGCGGGAATCCTTCGCATCGATTTTGGGGTGGACGGATTGACGGACCCGAAATCGGGCCTGTTTCATATCGGGGCGATCGTGAAGGCCCTTGCGGGCGCGCCGGCGCCTTATACGCTGAAACAGTTTCAGATCGATTTCGATTACGAGGAGCCGCCGCCGGGCTCTCTGCGCGACTTTTCCTCACCCGCGGTACAGATCCACCGCGCGATGGTGGACAGGAGCCTGGAGTACCAGGTGACCTTGGCGAGCCAGAACCCCGACCAGATCGAGATACCGGACAGAGAACCTCAGGAACAGCCCGCAAAACCGCCTGCATCGCGAACGGATGCGACGGATTGGATCGTCATTATTGCGGTGGCCCTATCCGCTTGCGCCGCAGGAGCGTTGGTATACTGTCTACTTCTAACGCGTCCGACCCATAATAGGAAAAGGCGCTAATTACGCTCTTATCTCATAACTTTCAGCCTTTGGCACAATCAAAAATGACTCTAGACGAACTGTCTCTACCGCAAATGATCGCGGTCGGCTATGCCGAAAACGCCTCCGACGTCATGGTTAAGGCACACCAGGTGCCTATGATGCGGCAATTCAGCGTAGTAAAGCCGCTGCCCGGGGAGTACCCGGTCCTAACCGCTCAGGCGATTGAAAGGCTCGTTAAAGAGATGATGACAGAGCGCCAGAACCGCATCTTCGAAGAGTCGAACGAGATGGACCTGGCCTTCCAGGTGGAGGACAAGTGCCGCGTCCGTATGAACGTCTACCGGCAGCGCGGCTCTGCGGCAACCGTCATGCGCATCATCCCCATGACCATCAAGGGCATCGAGGAGCTGGGCTTGCCGCCGGTTGTGAACGAGCTTTGCAAGCACCGTCTGGGCCTCATTTTGGTGACGGGGCCCACGGGTTCGGGTAAGACCACGTCGCTCGCCGCGATGATCGACGTGATCAATATGTCGCGCCCTTGCCACATCGTGACGATCGAGGACCCGCTCGAATTCGTCCACTCGGACAAGCAGGGGTACGTTAGCCAGCGCGAAGTGGGAATCGATACGGAAGAGTTCCAGCCGGCGCTTCGCGCGGTCGTCCGAGAAGCTCCCGACGTGATCCTCATCGGTGAAATGCGCGACACGGAAACGATGAGCGTTGCCATGCAGGCCGGTGAAACGGGCCACTTGGTTTTCTCCACCGTCCACACGGCTTCCGCCTACGAGACGATGGACCGTATCGTCAACATGTTCCCCCCGCACGAGAAGAACCACCTCTGCCAGCGCATGGCCGGTTCGCTCCGCGCGATCATCGCTCAGAAGCTGGTTCCCAGGGCAGACGGAAACGGACGCGTGGTTGCGAACGAGATTCTCATCTGCACGCCTACCGTGAGCAAGGCGATTGAGGACGGCCACTTCGGCGACCTGTACCACATGATGAACGAGGGCGGGTTCTGGGGCATGCAGACGATGAACCAGTCGCTGGTGCGGTACGTGAAGGCCGGAATCATTTCCGAGCAAGTCGCGCTAAACTACGCAGGTATTGCTTCCGAGCTCAAGCAGATGCTGCGCCGATAGGCTGGCGGCTCTTGCAACTCGAAGGCGATTGGCCTATAGTTTTTGGGGGCTGAAAGGTGGGACTTCGAAGACTTAGGGCGCTTGCTTTGCATTGGTGCAACAAATGCCTGTAACTATTGACGACCTGTTGGCGACGCTGGTTGAGAGAGACGCCAGCGACCTTCATTTGAAGTCGGGCGCGCCGCCCATTATGCGGATTCGCGGAGAGCTTGTTCGGCTTCCCGAGTTCCAGATGACGCCTGAGGAGCACCAGTCCATGCTCTTCGGAATTCTAAACGAGGACCGGAGAAGAAGGCTCGATAACTTCAAGGAGGTCGACCTCTCCTACTTCGTTCCCGGCGTCTCACGCTTCCGCGTCAATATGTTCTGGCAGCGTGGTGAGGTCGGAGCCGTCTTTCGGGTTATTCCGTTCAACATCCGAACGATCGACCAACTTAAAATGCCCGAAGTATGCAAGCGGCTGGCGCTGCTGCCTCGGGGCCTTATTCTGGTGACCGGACCGACGGGCAGCGGCAAGTCCACCTCCCTCGCGGCGATGATCGACCACATCAATGTGACGCGCAAGCAGCACATCATGACGATCGAGGACCCGATCGAGTACGTGCACAAGGACAAGACGTCGATCATCAACCAGCGCGAGCTTGGTACCGACACGCACACCTTCACCGATGCGCTGCGGCATGTGATGCGGCAAAACCCGGATGTGATTCTGGTCGGTGAGATGCGCGACCTGGAGACGATCAGCCTGGCAATCACCGCCGCAGAGACGGGTCACCTTGTCTTCAGCACGCTTCACACGGTGGACGCCGCCCAGACGATGGACCGAATCATCGACGTGTTTCCGCCGGACCAGCAGGCTCAGATTCGCACGCAGCTCAGCGTGACGATCCAGGCGGTCATCTCGCAAACGCTTTTACCGCGAAAGGACCAGCCAGGGCGCATCGCGGCGTTCGAAGTGATGGTCGCAACTCCATCGATTCGCACGTTGATCCGGGATGGAAAGACGCACCACCTGTACATGGACATCCAGACGGGCGCCGATTTGGGCATGCAGACTTTGGACGGCAGCCTGTTGACCCTGCTCAAGGAGGAGAAGATCGACTACGAGCACGCTCTGTCGAAGTCTTCAAACCTCCAGGATTTCCAGCGCCGGGCCTTGAACCTCGGATTGGCGGAGGTGCTCGTTGCAACCCATTGAGACGTTTCTCCGGCAGTGTGTGGAGCGAGACGGCAGCGACCTTCACTTCAAGGCGGACACCGGCTACGCCTACATCCGCATTCACGGCGACCTGTATCAAGTGGATGCGCCGAAGTTCTCGACGGAAGAGTTTGAGCAGGAGCTTTTCAAGTTCTTGCGGCCCACGCAGGTCGAGAAGTTTCGGAAGGACCTGGAGCTGGATTTCGGACTCGAGATCAAGGGAGTGTCCCGGTTTCGAGGCAACGCCTATCAGCAGAGAAACTGCACTCAGGCCGCGTTTCGCGTGATCCCTTATGAGATCCAGTCGATGGAGGATCTCAACCTTCCGCTGGCCTGTTACGACTTCGTCGAGCGGCCCCGGGGATTGGTCCTTGTGACCGGCCCGGCCGGCTCGGGCAAATCGACCAGCCTCGCCGCGATGCTCCGACGGATCAACGAGACGCAATCGCTCCACATCGTCACGGTCGAGGATCCAGTGGAGTTCGTCCACGACGACATCAAAGCGCTGATCAATCAACGCGAGCTGGACGTCGACACGCTCAGCTTCGCTAACGCTCTCAAGTACGTGCTTCGGCAGGATCCGGACGTGATTCTGGTTGGCGAAATGCGGGACTTGGAGACGATCCATCTGGCTATTACCGCCGCCGAAACCGGTCACTTGGTGTTCGCCACGCTGCACACCGTCGACTCGGTCCAGACGGTGGACCGAATCATCGACGTGTTCCCACAGCATCAGCAGCAGCAGATTCGCATGCAGCTGAGTGTGAACTTGGTGGGCGTTATCAGCCAGACGCTGGTGAAGCGGAAGGACGGCCGAGGCCGAATCGCGGCCTACGAGTCTCTGGTGGCGACCGGCGCCGTGCGGAACCTGATTCGCGAGAACAAGAGCTATCAGATCGGGTCGCTCATCCAGACCGGCGCGAGGCAGAAAATGCACACGCTCGACCAGAACCTTTCGCAGCTCGTCGAGAGGGGCTTGGTGGCGCCTGACGACGCCCGGGCCCGTGCGAAGGACGCCGGAGAGTTCGACCGCCTGATGGCGCTCAACGAGACCGCGCGTGTCCAAGCCGCCGCAGCCGTAGTGGCCAAGGGAGATGGCGAGCTACCCAAAGAGGCGTCGAAGCCCCAGGGCGTTCGGGGTCAGCCGAATCGGCCGCAGTTTAAGAGGGAGTAGGGAGAAGGGGCAAGTTGGCAAGTTGGCAAGTTGGCAAGTTTTCAAGTTCTCAAGTTGGCAAGCCAAAAGAGGATTACCTGCCCTCACCAGCCAACCTGAAAACTTGCCAACTTGAGAACTTGCCAACTTAACAACTTCTCTCCCACATCTTGCGGGTTCTTTCCAG
>DASZPA010000143.1:0-8603 GCA_035550555.1 Fimbriimonas sp. | reverse complement strand
ACGGCAAAATCTTGCCGCTCAACGGTCTCTTCGGCTGGATGCTGGCCGGTTTGCAGCACTCGCCCCAACTGGATCAGGCGATGCCATTTCTCGCTCGCGAGATGACCAAAGCCGGCTGGCAGTTCGACAACAAGATGCAGGCCCGGCTTTGCGAGTGCCTCGATGCCATGATCCGTGACAAATGGGTCGTCGCCAAGCGTTCGGAGTCAATGCCGGCGCTCAAACATGAGATTCCCCTTGAGACGGCTGCGATTCGAACCCACAAGGAATGACTAGGGGAGCAGCCCGGCGAACTCGCCCAGCCACGGCTCGTACTTCCTCCATCGCTCGGTCGACGTTTTATAGAGCGGTTGTCTCGCTTGCCACCGGCTGGGTGTGTTGATGGGGGCATCGTTTCGCTCGTGGTGAAGACAGGCCTCGTCCCACGGGAGTCCGCAGAACTCGATAATCGCGGGGATCACACTGGTCGGGTTCGCGATTAGCTCCTCGTACTCGATCTCCAGTAGACGGTCTGAGGGAAGAATCCGGCGAATCTCCTCCATCGTGTCAAGGTAGTGCCGGTAGTAAGCGACAATATTCGATTTCTTATAGGCAAACTCTGGACCCTTCCCGAAGTAGGTCGTGTAGATCGAAAGACATGTGTCGATAGGGTTCCGTTTGATGTGAACGAACCGTGCGTCTGGCAAAGCGCAGTGGATAATCCCCGCATAAGCGAAGTTAAGGGGCATCTTGTCTGTGATGAAGTCCGATTCCCCGGCAATCAGTTGCGTGTAAGTCGCGTACTCGTTGGCCGTGTCGGCCAGCCTCTCCGGAGTGACCTCTCCTTCGGTAGCCGCCAAAACGGCGCTTTGCTCGATCCAGAACCGAAGCTCTCCCGCGGGCGCCACCAGAGGATGGCTGGAGATGATCTGCTCCATCAGCGTGGTCCCGGATCGAATCATCCCAATGATGAAGATCGGCGCTCCTTTGGAAGCGGCATCCCGTGGGAGCTTGGGAAGCCTCTCATAGCAGCGGCTCGTTTTTGCTCTATCTTTGGGCCACTGGGCCGGATCGATCGGGTTGCCCTCGTTATGGACGCGAAACGCCGCGCCGTTCGCAGAGTCGTAATGCCTCATCGCCGTCTCGTAGTCCCGTGACTTCTCCGCCAACTTGCCGAGGGCATAGTTGACGAGCATTTCCACTCCGAGGGGAAGCTGGTTTCCGCTCGAAGCCGACTGCATCTCTTTGAGAAGGTCTTGCCCGATCGGTTTTCCCGCCTGTGTCAAGCCGTAAAAGGCCAGCGGACGGTCCTGTCTTTTCGAGAGCATCCGTTCATAGATCTCGGCCGCTTCGTCGAAGCGCCCTTGGTTGATCAGCCACACCGCGTAGGCGCCCTTCGCATCCGGCGCGAGCGCCATCGCCTTTTGAAAATGCCGTTCGGCCGCCTCGTCGTTGCGAATGCCTGAGTAAGCCTGCGCGATGGCGGCATGCAGCTCCGGAGATTCAGGCGAGTAGATCAGTGCTTGGCTCAAGACTTCCATCGCCTTGCCCGCCAGTCCAAACACTGAATAGTGGGCCGCGAGGACCAGATAGGTCTGTACGGCCTGCGGCGCCAGTCTGATGGCCTCTCGAAACTGTTCGACCGCGGCACGGTTGTTCCGCACGATTTGGTAAGCCAAACCCAGGTTGTGGTGGTGCTCCGCCACGTCCGGCGCGAGCTCGGCGGCGTGGGCAAACGCCCCGATGGCCTCCTGAGGCCGGCGCATGTAAAGGTAGCAGCCGCCCAGGGTGCTGTAACCTGCGGCATCGTCCGGCTTGACCTCGACAGCTTGCTCCGCGTAGCGGACGGCCTGCTCGATCTCTACACGGTTTTTGCAGAGGAGGGCCATCCATGTGAGCGCCTCATAGGACCGTGGGTCCTTGCTAAGGAGGCCCTGAAAGACGGATTTGGCCTCATCACGATGGCCAATCCTGGCGAGACAGACGCCTCGCAAAAGAATGGAGTGGTCGGTCGGTCGTTCGATCCTGTCGAGCAGCTCGAGGGCTCGCCCAAAGGCTCCTTGCTCGTAATGCTGACGAGCCAGCTCCAGGAGAGTCAACTTGCAGCTATTTTATATTGAACTTCTGCTTGATGTATGCGATCCGCCGCTGCTTTTCGGCTTCGGGCATCGAAGCATCGTTGGTAATTCGCTGAATCCGTTCTTGCGGAGTGCCCGTGACGTAGGCCGCGCCGCTCTTGACCGGATCGACATGAACTCCGACGTCGGAACCGCATCCGACCAGACAAACTGCCCAAGCAATTCCTAAGCCACCAAAGACAATCCGATTCGACCGCGTCATCATATTCTTATCTCAAAGAAGGTCAGTCGACGCCACGTAGCCGGCGCCGACTGAATAATCAACCAATGCTCCTAGTCGAGGTCAGAACTGCGTATTGGCGCACCAGATATCCCATGTGTGGTACTGCCAGTTTCCGTTGATCTTCTTGTCGTCCTGCAACAAGAACATCTGTGTCGCGTCCAAGTTAGCACCGAAATTCGGCGGAACAGCGCCCGAGCCGTGCCATTCGCATGTTCCCTTCACGCCGAACGCGCTAAACGGAACGCTCGATTTCATCTTGAACTTCGAGTGCCCGTCACCGTAGGTGAAGTTGCCGCCGTTGCTATGATCAAGGTCGTAGACGGGGCTGTCGATGTTGTAGTAGAAGCCGTTGCCCAGATTGGAGGCGGCGATCTGCGAGTCCTTCTGCTTCTGCAGGGTCTCGTTCACGATGATCGTGTCGGCAGGGGCCGGCATCATCGTGTTCGATTTGCCGATGGCGATGCCGTTGAACGCATAGGCCGAGCAGAACTGCGTGGGCGTGCCGTTGATTTCAAAGCATCCCCAGCCGTCGTTGCCGTCCAAGTCCTGCGCGTTCGGGCAAAGGTAAAGGCCGAAGCTCTTCACGTAGGGATAGATGCCTCGCACCCAGTTGGTCTGAGCGCCGGGGTCCATCGCGCCGTTGATGTACGGCTCGCCATAGTAGGTGATACCGATCTGGCCGTTCGCGTTAAACGGGAAATTATCGTCGTAGTCGTTGGCATACATGACGGCTGCCAGTCCGACTTGCTTTGTGTTAGAAAGACATTGGGTCTTCTTGGCAGCAGCCTTAGCCTGGGCAAATACCGGGAAAAGAATTGCAGCAAGAATCGCGATAATCGCGATGACGACGAGAAGCTCAATAAGCGTAAATGCAGAATTTCTATTACGATTCATAGACGTTTACTTGGGCACCTTTACCCATGGATTGCTTTGCCGAATCGAAAGCCGGCAACGTGAACTCGGGAATGGTCGAAGACCGAATGACGAGCGGTGCGTCGAGCAGGACGTGGCGCGGCGTCGACGGGATTTGTCCGGTAATGCGGTCCAACAGAAGGTCGGCTGCGTGTCTACCGAAGCCTGCAAAGTCTTGACTGGCGGTGGTGAGCTCGTCCGGGATGGACTTGTCGCGCCCCGCCACCCAGTCGAAGCCGATAATCGACATCTGGGAAGGGATGCGGACGCCGGCGCCTTCCAGAAGCGCCCAAACCCAGTACGCCAGAACGTCGAAACCGACGAACAGTGCGGTCGGCAACGGGTCCATCTGAAGGATTGCACTGACCAGACGGGAGCTCATGTCCAGAAAGTAGGGGTTGCGATCGAGCGCCGTCGCGAAGGTGCCGCCGAAAACGTTATTCGAAACATCCACGGGTTCCAGGTGATCGGCAAAGAGCGTTTTCGCCTGATCTTCAATTCCTGCCTGCCGCATGGAGCGTAGAAAGCCTTTCAAACGATCTTGAGTCGTCAGCGGCACGCTGCTGTCTGCCACGAAGGCGATTCGAGTGTGGCCAAGCTCCAGCAGGTGCTCCACGCATCGCCTTGCCGCCGCGATGTTGGCTGTTCCTACGTAGTCGGCCGCGATCCCGAGCGGCGCTGGAGAGTCCACGAAGACGAGGCTCATTCCGAAGTCGAGCGCCTGCTGGATCACGTCCTCGTCGCTGGCGAAGACATCGCGTTGGATAATGGCGCCCGCGATTTTCTCGTTCTGGATCAAATCGGAGAAAAACTGCCGCTCTTCTCCGCGGACCACGGCGCCCGTGAAGCGGCTGGGCTCGCGGACTACCATTCGATACGGGCTCCCTGAAAGCCCGAGCGAAATCCCTTTGAGGAAAAGAAGCGTGTTCTCATCCGCGATCGGATGGCTCACCCAAACATGAACCTCGGTGGCGGCCGTCTCAGCCTTGGATCGAGGCAGCGAGCCGACGATCGGACGGGAGAAGGGTCTTCTTGCCAGCTCGCCGCTTTCGATAAGAACTTCGATCGCCCTTCGAATCGTCCCGCGGCTCACTCCGAACGTTGAGGCTAGATCGGATTCGGAGGGCAGAACCGTTCCCGGGCGAAAGTCGCCGGTTCTGATCCGCTGACGCACGCAATCGATCGCGGATTGTACGGTAGGTGTCGGTGTTGCCGCCATTTAGAAAGAGAACCTCGCTCCTCAGTTCCGATGCTGAAACATTGCCTTGAATGGAAGCCTCCTTTCGTCCGGCCCCGCTACCCTTCCTGAACAACATCATACAAGACAATTCTTGATAATCCAATTGTTTTGTATCTTTTTTGGACGATCCGGTCCCGTGATGGCCCAAATGGTCCAGTCAATGTACAAAGCGTTGGTCATTGGATGGGCCCGCGCGCAGCAGATCTATCTAGCTTGTGGTCGCGGGGGCGTTCGTGGGCTTGCCGCTCAATTCAGCCGCCATCATCCCACGCTTGGCGCGACTAAGAACCATCCTGTCTTTATCCTGTTGCTAGGTGAGGCAACGACCGGGTAATGATAATTTCTGGCGGTTTGATGGGGGACACCTCGCAAGCAACTCCAAAGATGTGGACAGGGACAAGCCAGAACTTAGCTGCAGAGCCCCCTAGTGAAAGCCTTTCACGAAATCTTCCGGCTTGAGACTGCCCTCGTTGACCGCCGTGACGGGACTCCAGCCCTTCGGTCCGGGACCGGTCGCGACGGTTAGCCACTGCTTAACAAGCTCGTCTCGCGTGGGCGGCAGGAGCCAAGGGTCACCCGCCGCAGCGGCGGCCTTCTTGAGCTCGTCCCACCGATTAAGGAACACGTACTGAATGGACAGGTGGCTCTGACGGACTCGCCAAAGCTTGTCCGTATCGTTCGCCACTGCCGCCTCGGCTTCCTGCCAGAGCTTTTCGGAATCGCGAAGAACCGAATAGCTAAAGTAGGGCGCGTCCGGGCCTTGATAGATCGTGCAGGCGGTTTTCGCTCCCGCGTCGTCGATCAGTTGCAGATAACGTCCAATGGCGTCGCCGGCAGTTCCGTAGTAGCCGGTGAGGAACTCTTTGGTGAGCGCCCCGTCATCGGCCTTTGGATCCCATAGGAGCTGTGCGAGGAGCCAACACTTGAGCTCCATCATCGCACCGCCGTTGCTGGTGTAGTCGCCTTCCTCGAAGATCCCCTTGACGCCGTTGTTGGCAAAGAACCGGATGTTCGGTCCAAGAACGGCCTCGTTCGGCAAGGGTTGAATGTAATGGGCGAAGTTGGTGATGTAGTCCCACACATACAGCCGGTGAGTCAGTCGGCTCCAGTCGATGATGTCCTTGGCGAAGGCGGCATTCTTGGGCGCATCGAGCGGCTGACCGAAGTCGCATTCGATGCTGCAAAGGCGAACGATGACGTTCGGCCGCGGCTTCATGCTCTTGGGAGCGTGGCGCGACCATTGGTAAGCCAGCGTGTCGACGGCCACATTTGGAAACTCGTCCTTGATACCATCGGCCACGTAGTTGGCCAAGTCTAGAACCAGGGCCGACTCAGAGCCCTGCTCCTTGACCAGCGCCCGGCAGCGGTCGCACTGACATGGATTGAAGCAGTCGTTCTGCGACACCGAGACGATCGTCGCGGTCGGTTGCTTTCGAAGCTCCTTCTTCACCTGTTCCAACACAAACGCGCGAAGCTTCGGGTCGGTGGTGCACAGTTGCGCGTTGTCAGTGGTCCGCTTTCCGTCTATCATGCTGAACCACTCCGGGTGCTGCTTGAAATAGGGATCGGGCGGGACCAGGGCGTAATAGGTGTGGACGAACCCGGCGTAGTCCACTTGGCCGCCGTGCTCCTCGTCCGGAATGTTCGCGCCGAAGTTCGAGCAGTTCTCGGATGTCCAGGCGTTGTCGAGGTTCGAGTAGCCGTAAGGGCTGCGGAACTCCATTCCTGGGACCTCGCGCACATTAAGCTTCGGTATCACGAGATTCGGGTCCTTGGGAACATCCGTAGCCCAAGGCGTCCACCAACGCACGCCCAAGCGTCCAAGGAGGCGGTAAACGGCGTAGACGGTCCCTCGAGGGTTCCCACCTGCAACGACCAATCCATGCGGGGTCGAGCGTATGACGACCTCTTCGGGTCCCAAGCGGTTCCAGCGTATGTCTCGGCAAAGCTTCCGAGCCAGCTCCCCTTGACCGACCACGATCTCATCCGCGTTTACCTGTTTGCCGGACGTCGAGAGCTTGACGTGTTGCCCCGTGATCTTCGAGAGATAGGCCGCCATCTCAGAGGCCGCGAAGACTTCGGCTTTGGAGGCTTTTGAGTCGTAGACGACGACGGTGTTCGAGACATGGGTTTGCCCGATCCCCACACTCGACAGTCCCAAAGCGCCGATCAGAGCCCAAAAGAGCCGCATAAACATGAGTCTATACGGATCGCCTCTTTGGAGTCCCGTTCACGCGCTCTCGCCTTCAATTGCGCTTCGCTCGATCGCCTCGTGTCCGGTCTCCGAGATAACTGGTGGGCCAGACACGTCGGTCGACCCCCAAAACCGCTCGCGTTGCGGCAAAATTGCTGGGCGGCATGAAAGGGACGCTGATCAATACGGCCACCGTTACGGCGGGGGCGGCCGTGGGATATACGGTCGGCCGGTTTCTGCCTCCCAGTTACCAGCAGGTGGCGATCGAAGGTGTCGGGCTGGTTGTCAGCCTGATTGGCGTCAAGATGTTCTTTGCCTCCAAGAACGCCGTGATCTCCGTGGCGGCTATCGCGCTTGGAGGAATGATCGGAGCGGGCCTCGGAATCGCTCCGGCGCTCGCCAACTTTGCCGATTGGATGAAGACGACGCTCGGCGGTGGAGGCCACTTCACCGACGCCATCATCACCACCACCGTCCTCTACTGCGTCGGTCCCATGACGCTGCTCGGCTGCCTACAAGACGGGATCGAAGGCAAGACGGAACTGTTGATCGTCAAATCTACATTGGACGGAATCACTGCGATCTTCTTCACGGCAACAATGGGTCCCGGGGTCTTTGTTACCGCGCTCATCCTTCTGCTGCTGCAAGGCTCGCTGACCTTACTCGCGCGGCGCCTTCAGCGGTTGGCGAAAGACGAGAATTTGATTGCGGAAGCCTCCGCCGTGGGAGGGGCCTTGATGCTGGCTATCGGTCTTGGCGTACTGGGCATCAAGAAGATCCATGCTGAGACCTATTTGCCGGCGTTGATCTTGGCTCCAGCGTTTGCTGCCTTGGCCGAGGCGGTTCAAAAGAGGAGAAAGGGGTCTTGAAACGGATTATCGTTCTGCTGTTGAGCGTCGCGGCGATCGTCTTCGTCTCGGCTGAGCTAGAAATCTTGCCGGAATACTGGAGAAGCTGGCCGGAGCCCTTTCACAACCAGTTCTTCGGGGTCTTTGCGTGGCAGTGGATCGGCTTGGGCATCATCTTGGGCACCTGTTGGGCGGCCGGAATTGTCGTCCGCTATCTCACTCGACGGCTCACCGTATTGCGCGACCAGTTCGTGCCTCACCCGATGCTGGAGCCGACGCGGCTGTCGATCAGCCGTTCGGCGGGCCTTCTTTGCGGCGCGCTCTTTGCGTCGGCCATGATTCCAGACCTTAAGCTGGAACTCCACAACAGGCCCTTTGTTACGAACCTCGAGTACGGCATCAACGCCATCGAGATCGTTGCCGGCATTCTGCTGATCTACGGCTTCTGGGACGCCATATGCGACACGATCGCCGCACGGGCCACCGGGCACGAGCGGGCCGAGCGGCTGCTTGTGCCCATGATGCGGAAGTTCGTGCGGGCGCTGATTATCGTTGGCGGGATCGTCTGGGCGATCAACGTCTACTTCGGCACCAAGACCCTCACCGGCCTCATCGCCGGCCTGGGTGTCACGGGACTTGTCGTCGCTCTGGCCGCAAAAGACTCCGTCGAAAACGTCTTCGGCTCGCTCACCATTCTCTTCGACATGCCGTTCGCGATAGGGGACTGGGTCAAGATCGACGCGGTGCAGGGAACGGTGGAGCAGATCAACCTGCGCTCGACCCGCATCCGCACCGCGCAGGACACGCTGATCAACCTGCCCAACGCCAACTTGATCCGCGCCGCCGTCGAGAACTTCGGCGCTCGAAGGTTTCGAGTGCAAAAGTTGACCATCCGCCTCAGCTTCGCGAGCGATCCTGACGGCATCGAGAGGTTCTGCGAGGCCCTTCGAGAATACTTGGACAGCCAACCCCAGGTAGCGAAAGGAAAGACGCTGGTGGATCTGGACGAGCCGACCGAGAGTTCCGTCGGCGTGGTGGTCACATGGAACCTAAAGACGACTTCCGCAGC
>DASZPA010000142.1:0-24249 GCA_035550555.1 Fimbriimonas sp. | reverse complement strand
CGATTTAGGAAGCTTGCGAGAACCGGAACTACGCCCCGGTTCCGCGAGGTCATCCTCCAAGCCGACACTCACCTCATCCCCCGGTCGCCCCGGCCACCCTACTGTCGCTCCACTGAGCATCATCCTGAGCAAAACGCTTGTTCAGCATTCTCAAAGTAGATCATCATGAGAATTGCCAATCAGACACAACGCGAGTACTCAATCAATGAGCGATTTAAATGTCGGCAAACCAAGATTTGATCTTGCTGATCCCCAACTATTCGGGGCGGAAGCGGCGGAAGCCGAAGCTAACAAGGATGTTTTCAACTCCTACTTCTACGAGACCGGGGCGTATGCAGACTTTGTCGACATGAGCCGGCCTTTTCAGATCGCGAACGCTTACAAAGGAGAAGGTAAGTCCTCTTTCCTTAGAGCTCTTGAAGAGAAGGTTAGAACCGAGAAACTAGGATACGTGGCTCGCTTTAGCTCGGCAGACCTCGAAGTAGCCGATCAAGGTGCAAATTCAGATGCTTGGATGAGGGCCTGGCGGCGCTCTCTGGCGGAAGCCGCTGCGATCGAACTTGGTAAGACAATTAAGGTCGCTTGGTCGGAGGACGACATTAGGGCAGTTGAGGAAGCGGAAAGGCTCGGCCAAAGAGAACGGAATTGGATAGGGCTCATACTCGACAGATTCGTCCTAAAGCTTAAGGGTGCCAATGCCGAACTGTCGCTGAAGTCTTCGTCTGAAGGACTTTCGACTGCTACAGTTGAGAGACTCTTGGAGAAGAAAACCTTTTGGTTGCTAGTCGATGAGTCTGATGTTAACTTCATCAATTCAGAAGCGGGGCGCGCAAAGGTCGCTGGGTTGCTGACGGCGTGTCGCAAAATGTGTCAAACAACGCCGAGTCTAAGGGTTAGATCGACATTGCGTCCAACAACGTGGAGCGCTTTGTACGCGAATATCGAAGACATGACGCATATTCGAGATTCACTTGTGTCATTAGAATGGCAAACACAAGATATAAGGAATATATTATCAAAACGCATCGAATCTTACTTAATCCGGACTAATCAGATCGGTTTTTCGCGACGAAACAATGGTCCCCGCTTGAGGGAAGAGGAAATCATTAATTTGCTCTTTCCCGGACCCTGGAAATGGGCCAAACATACAGATTTTGACGACGGCTTCCGGCCGTCTTTTGTTACCCTTTCAAACTTATGCAGGGACCGTCCACGATGGCTGATTGAACTCTGCAAAGAAGCTGCCCTTAGGGCGCGCAAAAGAGAATCCGAAGTGATTGACAAAGATGATGTCGTCCGGAGTCTTTCCGACTTCGGACGGCGTCGGTTGTTGGATATTGAAGGTGAGTTCAAAGCTGAATCTGCTCAGATCGGAACGATCATAAACGGATTTCGCGGCCAAAATGAGTCATACAAGACCGACGAGCTCTTGAAGCTTATCAAGAATCGAGTAACCAATTTGGCTGACGTTCGCATTTCCTACGAAAACGGGCGGTGTAGTCCAATTCAAGTTGGCCACTTCCTATTCAAGATCGGATTTCTTACGGCTCGAAAGGATACCGACCAAGGAACCTACCGTCATTTTTCCTATGCAGAGCGCCCCGATCTCCTTCGAGATCCTGCAAATCTTGATCAAGGATGCTCATGGGAAGTCCACCCGATCTACAGGCAGACCCTTGAAATGCGTGATGAGTCCGGGCTCCAAATGGTTCGGGAGCGCAACGCTACGGGAAAGGAGAGCAGATGATTAGTTCTCAGTGTTTGCGTGCGACGAGGAGACTGGTGCCTTAGACAAACAGGGAGAGAACGCTCCCCTCACACTGTAAAAACAGTATGCCAGCTGCTGAAGCAGGGCAAGCATGAGATTTGGTTCAACTCGTCCAGCGGAATGACATCGACGATGCCACGACACCTGCTGATCGACCGCTTCTTGGTGAAGAAGATCTGCCGCGAACTAGGAATTCCAAATCCACTCGAGGCCTAAGCTTGCAACGTGAGCTTTTCGACAACGCCTTGCGCCGTGCGAGTTGACAGGGCCAACTCCGGTCAGACTTCCATCAGTTCAAACATGGCGTTCACGACGTCTTTCTTCTCCTGGCCCTTGGTTTTGCCCTGTGAGAACTCCCCTGGAATCTCTGGAATCGTAGCGATGCAAAAAACATCTTCGCCACGTTCGAGGAGGATGGTTAGTTCGACACTCACTCTAATAGTATAAATTGATTCTCGTTCGGCACAGCAGCCTTTTGTCCAGCAGATGGTCTTGGGCTAAACCCGCAAGGAAAGCGCTAGGCTAGAGGGCAACAGATGATTCTTGCGTCACTTATTCTCTTTCCTCTCCAAGCCGACCTCCCACCGATCCTCCCCAAGCCCGCGTCGATGACGGCCGGCTACGCCGGCTACGAAATCACTCGTAGCACCGTCCTCGTCGATCCCGACAAAACGTTCGCCTCCAAGGAGCTCGAGCGGATGCTTTCGAAGGGTGCGGGATTTCGTCTCAAAACAAGAAATGAACCCGGCAAGGATGGGTCGATCCAGTTTGTCAAGGGCGATCTGAAGCCGGAGGGCTACGAGCTTCACGTCAACCAGGACGGGGTGAAAATCACCTACGCCGACGCGGGCGGCGCCCTTTACGCCGTCGAGACCCTCCGTCAGCTCCTTCCCTCCGCGATCGAGGGCCCCAAAGCCGACAAACAACAAAAGTGGACGGTCCCTGGTGTCGACATCTCCGACTCTCCGCGGTTTCCTTGGCGGGGGATGATGTTGGATGTTTCTCGGCACTTCGAGAAGGTCGACTTCATCAAGAGGTACATCGACTACCTGGCGATGATGAAGATGAACACCTTCCATTGGCACCTGGTGGATGATGGCGGGTGGCGGATCGAGATCAAGAAGTACCCGCGGCTCACGCAGGTGGGGGCATGGCGGTATGGCGTTACGGAGGGGTGGGACCAGGGAAAGCTGCGGTTCGACGCCGAGAGCGGGCTGGCCAAGTACGGCGGCTTCTACACGCAGAGGCAGATCCGCGACGTGGTCAAATACGCCGCCGAGCGGAACATCAACATCGTCCCCGAGATCGAGATGCCGGGGCATGAGATGGCGGTCTTCGCGGCGTACCCCGAGTTGGGATGCCAGAACCAGCCGCCCGTCGCGCAGCCCGGCCAGCCCCTCACCGACGTGTTCTGCGCCGGCAACGAAAAGACGTTTGAGTTCATCCAGGGCGTGCTGGACGAGGTGATGGAGCTGTTCCCGTCCAGGTGGATCCACATCGGCGGAGACGAGGTCGACAAGTCGTATTGGCGCCGGTGCCCGCTCTGCCAGGCGCGCATCAAGGCCGAGGGGCTCAAAGACGAGGAGGAGCTGCAGAGCTACTTCATCCGCCGCATCGACAAGTACCTGAGCTCCAAGGGCCGGCGCCTGATCGGGTGGGACGAGATCCTGGAGGGCGGGCTGGCGCAGGGCGCGACCGTCATGTCTTGGCGCGGGATCGACGGCGGCATCGCGGCGGCGAAGTCCGGCCACGACGTCGTGATGTCCCCCACCTCGCACGCCTACTTCGACTACCCGTACCAGTCGCAATCGCCCGAGCACGTCTACACCTTCGACCCGATTCCGCCCGCCCTGAACGAGGACGAGGCCAAGCACGTGCTGGGTGGCCAGGCCAACGAGTGGACCGAGTGGATTCCGACCCCGCAGCGCGCCGAGTTCATGATCTGGCCCCGCATCACGGCCATGTCCGAGGTCCTTTGGACGCCGAAGGCGGACCAGAACGTGGACGACTACATGCGGCGGATGCCCGCGATCTTCGACCGGCTGGACCGCATGGGCACCAGCTTCTACCTGCCCGCGCCCAGCGTCGAGACCAACGCCTATCTGTTCTCCGGCTCCGCCACCGTCGCCGCCGTCGCAGTTCCGGGCATGCCGGGCACCCTCCGATACACGCTCGACGGCTCCGCGCCGACCCGAACCTCCCCCGCCTACTCGGGGCCCATCACGGTCGACAAGCCCAGCAAGATCGAGCTGGCCTACGTGACTCCCGGTGGCATCGTGGGCGAGGCGACCACCGTCAACTGCCTCCCCGCCAAGAGCTACGGCGTGACCAATCCGGCGCAGGGCTGGGTGTCCTCTTACTACGAAGGCGAGTGGAACCAGATGCCCGACTTCTCCAAGCTGACGGCGGCCAAGTCCGGACCAGCCGACCACATCTCCACCGACGGCCGCGGCCGCGACGAGAACTTCGGCATGCAGTTCGACGGCTTCTTCAAGGCGGAGCAGGACGGCGTCTACCAGTTCGCGCTCAGCAGCGACGACGGCTCGGTACTCTCGATCGACGACGCCACCGTCATCGACAACGACGGCCCCCACCCCATGGTCGCGAAGGTCGGGAAAGTCTGGATGCCCGCCGGCTGGCACAAGATCAACGTCCGCTACTTCCAAGGCAGCGGGGCGTACGGCCTTGCGCTCACGGTGCAGGTCCCGGGTGCGTCAGAGGCTGAGCCGATCGACTCGCTTGTGTTTCGGCAGGGGAATTAGGACTTAGCGTTCCAGCTTTTCCTAAAGACACAAGGCCGATACCGACGCCCCGTCGCCGATTTCGGCCTCCATTTCCAAACGTCTGGACTACTGCCCTGTCGGAATGCGCCTAACCTCCCGGCGACGTTCCCGAGGAGCCGCCTTTGATAGACGCAAAGAACTTCTCTTTGAAAGGTATCGAAAGCTCGCCCTCGGTAAGGATGCACATAAAGACCACCACATGCCCTTTGGCGGCAAAGCCTCGCAGATACGCCTTCGATCCAGGGGGCACCAGCGGCTTGTCGACCGGGGCTTCCATCTGGTAACCCTTCAACGCTCCCAGAGAGACTTCGCTCGCTTCCGGTTTTGTGGAACCTAGCTCCTCGCCGAGCGACTCGACGACGTCTTTCGCGGTTTCCGGGTCGTCACTCGCGTCAGCGCCCCCGATAAGCTGGTAGTCCACGATGCTGAAAGCGTCCGTGCCTCTCGAGGCGGTCCAGTTGTTCACCGTCGCCGCAGCCTCGTGGTCCACGTCGGGCTGAACGGACTCGGGGAGCAGGGCGGAAAAGCTTGTTCCAGGAACCGCCTGAAAGAACCATTGCTCTGCCTTGACGGGGTCCATAGTGACTTTCGGGATCCCAAAGGCAAGCGTCACTAGTAGAAGGAGCCCACCTATGACGAAGCCGAGTACGGCAGTCGAACTTCTACCGGCCGAAACCGCTTCGGTCTGTCCTTCGCGCGTGAGATCTTTAAATCGATTACGGTGCCATCGTGTGATCTGAGCGATCAAAACACACAAGGCGACGCCGGCAATTGTTACGCATACGCCATCGGCCAGCGAGAGGTACGCACCGGCCCAAGCCTTGTCCGATGCCGACCCATTCACGGCCAACGATGCTCTGCCCTGAACGCCGGAGATGATGTTTGTCGAAAACCAGAAGATCGTCCAAACGATCACAGCGAGTGGTGCGCTGTTCTGCTTCCACGAGGACGGATCCGATGGGTCGGGTGGCGCTTTGCTTCCGCGGGCAAGAGACGCCATCGCTTTGTAGGGGATATAGAGGTTTGCGAAGGGGATAAAGAAACTGCCAACTGCGAACGCGGTCTTGAACGGATAGTCCATGACGCCAAGGGCGGCAAGGTTTTTGATGCTTCGCGCCATCCAGATGAGGACGGCAACGGCTCCAAGAATCAGCAAGACCAAATTGAAGAGCAGCGGAAGAGTGAACGCGTCGGAGAGCGTGGCAAAATTGCTGAGCGCGCCCGGGCCGCCCTCTCCAAGCGTCAAAACCTGCCTAAGTCCCATCGACGCCTCGAGCGCTCCAAAGGCCGTGCCTGAGGCCACCACTCCAATGGCCCACGCCGCAGGCGCCTCCAAACCTTTGAACCTATCGAGTGCAGGTCCATGCATTGCAAACCTGGCGTTCTCCTCCTCGGTTGGCCTCACGTAGTTGGACACCATCGGCGGGGCAATCCACGCGCCTTGGTCCTGGCGTTCTTCGGTTGTCCAGATGTTCGAAGGGTCCTTGCCAAGCGTAGCGACGAACGCTCCCAACTCCTCGGAAGAGGCATCAAAGATCCGGGCCCATTGCCGTTGCATGAGTTGAGCATCGGCGCCAGAGCCAGACGGAACGGAGAGGTAGCACGCCTTCTTCATGCTCGCCGCCATGTCGACAGCCGCGATGGCGTCCGCCGAAGCGTGGCCTTGGTCGGAGACCAGGAGCAAGGCGTCGCAATGATCCAGTACGTTACGGATCGCCGCTTCCCGCTCGAGAGCCGGGTCAAAATCTCGCGTTGGCGTCCAGGTCGAGGCTCCCGCAGCTTCCAACCGACCGCAGATTGCCTCCGCTTCGGCCGCATCGCCTTCGGAATGGACCACAAAGAGCATCGCCATCCCGCCCACTATATAACACTTCCGTCCCCAATCAAACGGGACAGATTTGCATCACCTATGGTGCAAGATTTGATCCATGCTCTTTGCGCCGGTTCTTCTCGGCTCCCAGCTGATCCACTATCCCTCGCTCAAAAGGTGCGAACTGCGTGATACGCTGAAGATTCGGGCCGACGGCGTTCCTTGGACAGTGAGCTGCTACAGATGCGAGGACGCCGACGTCGAACATTACGAGGCCGAAGGCTTTGCCATCATCCGAAAGCGCGGAATCGAGGTTGGTCGGTGCGCTCCTCTTGAGATCCCTTACTGCTCGGCCTATCCGGTCGACATCCACCCTGGCTATCCCGTCTTTGCCGTTCGAGGTCAATGGGGTCTGGGCAGCCACTGGGATACGATCCTCTTCGCTATTCGGCACGGCCGGCTAATCGAAATGGGCAGGCCACCGGCCATGAACTCCAACGGACCGGTCCTTTGGCATGGCAACCGGAGGATTTGGGCTTTCGACAACCTGGACGTCTATGAAGAGAGAGACAATAAGCAGTTCCGGCTGGCGAGAGTGCTCATGAAAGTCGGCTCAGACGGGCGGCTTAAGAAGTGGCGTACGGTGGTGACTGAGCATCCGCATGTCCCAAACACCATCCACACTCCCGACGATCTCGCTACTCCCAAAGACGGCTGGTGAACTCGACCAATTCGCCCCGGAGCCTGCAGCGATGGCCGGCGGCTCAGGTAATGGCAGTCACTTGCTGCCAGCCAAGTAACCCCAGACGTAAACGTTAGGCGCCCAGAAGTCAACGGTGAATTCGTTCACGGGAGGGTTGAGAAACGTGTCCCAGTAGGCTTCGGGGACGGGCCACTCCTGTGGGGAGGGCGTACAGGCCTTTTCGAGGTACTTGACAGGCCAGGAGATCCAATCCTGGTTGGCAAACTCTTTTAAATCCAGATTTCCATACACGGTCAGTCCAATCGGCGCCGGCTGACCGGTGCGCCGGCTGTCGAGGTGCAATGGGTGCTGGGGCCAGTTAACGCCGACGCCCGTGGTGTAGGTCATGTTGGAAGGGTTCGCTCCGCCTGGGAACTGGCAGGCTTGGATGGCTCCGGCAAGATACTTGTCCTTGCCTGTTAAGAAGTGCGCCCGGCACACCTGGATGGCGTCGGGTTCGCTGAAGAAGCCCAGGAGCATGGGACGGTCGCGATCTGTTTGGACGATACCGAAACCGTTTCCGGTGGCGTAGGCGATGGCGTTGTCGGCGTCTTTGCAGATGTCGTTGACCGCGTTCTGGCGCAAACCCGGGTCGGACTGCGATGCGGGCAGAAGCGTGTAGGCGAAGGCTGCGTCGCGCTGGTTGTTGACCTCGTAGTCGAACAGCGGCTTCTTCGGATCCTTCAGCACCGTGTTCTCGAGGAACACGCTCATCCAATGACGGTCGCTCGTGAGCCGGTACAGCTCGATCGCGGCGAGGTTCCGGTCATCAGTGACTCCCGAAGCGAGATGCGACCGATCGCGCTTCGCCCAGTCCACCTCCGCCCACCGCATCGCTTTCAGCGCGCTGGTTCGGTAGACCATGCTTAGACTGGGAGCATGGGCTTTGATGAGCCGAGCTTCTCGAGCTGCCGTCGCGGCATAAACGTAGGAAGACCAGAGGTCCGGTGCGTAGACGTACAGGTCCATCGATTGCAGCCAGCTCACTTCCCCGTCGATCGGGTCGCCGTTCGACTCGATGCCGCCCGGAATCGAGCCATCCGGTTTCTGAAGCCGCCGAAACACTTCGAGCCCCCAAAGAGCTTCGTTCAGAATGTCCGGGAGTGGGGGAGCCGATTTGGCCCTGCCGCCGTCGGTGTAGGTTGCCGGGGGAATGTTCCAGCTTAGTTCGGAGAAGTACGACGGGAAGAGGTCCACCAGCTCGAGCTGAGCGAGGGTCACTCGCAGGTGGCTTGGGCGGCGCGGATTCCAGTCTCCGGCGTCGTGATATCCACCCCAAGCCTCGGGGACCGCCTGGGTGGTTTTGTGGCTCTCCAGCTCTTCGAAGGCCTCGGCCTTGTCGAGCATCGACCAAGTCGACTGCCACACCTTCTGACCATCGGCCGGAACCATGTCGCGCGGCTTGACAAAGGGAGTGTAAGGAGGTCCCAAGGCAACACCGCTCCTTTGGTTGTAGAGACCCTTCATCTGGATCTCGAACGCCTTCTTCCACGCGTCGCCGGAAATTTCGAAGGGGAGGCTCGTTCCCACGCCGTCCACCGCGACCCGATAGCGGCCTGGCGTCCGTAGGGCGGAAAAGTCCATCCGATAGACGCTGGTCAAGCTGTAGTTTTTGTCCTTGACCATCTTCTCAGGCTCCTCAGAGCTCTTGGCCAGCACGACCTTGCCCTGGAAAGCAGCTCTGCCAGTCTTCGTATCGATGACTCGAAAGCCCAACGGCAGGTCGTAAGAATACGCGCCTCCTGTTCCTAGCCAGATGGAGAGGTAAGCGCGCTTATTTGGATCGGTCGGGCGGTACCCGATCTGGCTCACATGGACCGCCTCGCTCGCCTGGCGATCCGGCTCATAGCTGAAGTCGACCTCCCGAGTTTTCAGGTTCAGTCCGGGCATCGAGATTTGGTAGCGAGCACCGACAGTCATCTTCTTCGGGAGGCGAAGATAGATGCGGTGGGTGATCGGAAACTCCCACGTCGGCTGGACCCAGTCGGAAGGCTTGCTCTTTCTGTAGACCGCCACAGGCTGCATGGGTCCTGTTGAACCTTCCACCCGGTAGGCCCTTGGCTGGTCTGCAAGCGCCGTCTCCAGAGGCGACCCCTGTAGGTGCTCGTACTTCACCAGCCAGTCGCGATGCGGACCGATCAGCCACCCAGCCTCCTGGCCATTTCGTTTGAGAATGACTTGGCGGACGACGCCCTTATCCGCTCTCACCTCTTTGGTGTCTCCGGCCTGAGGGACGTATTTGGAAAGCGAACCCGGCTCTACTTGCTGCGCTTGAATCTCGATCCCAATGATTTCGGGTGAGACAGCGTAGACGGAACGAACGACAGGCAATCCCATCGGCTTAGGAGCAAGGGCAAGCGAGACGAAACAGAACATGGTTAGTGGCTTAGGTGCGCAGTCCTAGAGGGCTTCCCTTGCGAAAATGGCGCGCTCGGGGCGTGCTCGACCGGAAACCATGTGATGTACGGAACTCGATTTCGACCTGCACTCCCGTAATCTCTCAGAACGAGCCGGTTGCCCGAAAGGTCGTTTACTTCCCAACTGCCGACGCCGTCCCCGGAAGACTTGAAAGTTGCTTGAGAAAAGTCTTCGGCAGAGAATCGAGGAGGGGCAGGTGCCGGCTCGATCTTTCCCACATTGATCCAAACGTTCTTCGAAACCTCCTGCTTCTTGCCCGACGCAGTGATCACAAGGGTATGGCGACCCGGGCCGAGGCCCTTGCGCTCCCACTGAAAGGGTTTTCCGCGCTCCGGGCCGTACAGATCCACCGTATCGACTGGCTTGCCATCGATCTTGACCTCAGCGACGCCGGCGTCGTCGAAGAGTTGGGCGTGCAAGCGAACGAAGTCGCCTTCGAACTTGTACTCCATGGCGGCCCCGGCACTCTTCGTCACTCGCAGGTCGCCGCTAGTCTCCCATTCCTTGGAAAACGAAGGCACGGAGCCAGGGGCATCCAGCGCGAACAGAATCGGTCCGCGATAGACCGAGGCCTTCCCTAGACACTCTCGCTGGCCGACCCAGAACCGCGGCCGCATATCCAAATCGAGGGTGATCTTGTCGCCCGACTTCCAGGTTCGCTCCAACTTCAGATAGGCGCCTGGGGCTGCGGCCACCCTTCTGCCGTTCAGCGTCACGGTCGTTTGCTCGGACCAGTGAGGAATTCTCACGTACAGGGGAAAAGTTGCGGGTTTCGCAGGCTCGATATGGACAACCACATGGCCCTCTTGCGGATAGCGGGTCTCTTCAAGCAGGTTGACCTCGACCCCGCCCGCGTGAGAGACGAAAGTCGAGGGACCGTACCAGTTGAGGGCCAAGCCGTCACCTTTCTTCATCAGTGCCCAGTCCGAGATCATTCCGAATCCCCGGGCCGCGTTCACGCTGCAGCAGTTGAGCCCCTCGCTGCCAGGGCGGATCTGGAAAGCAATGTCTTCGGTACTCGGCACTCGCACTCCGTCCATGGGTGTGTTGTATGTGCACCAGGAACCGTCGGGAGCGTGGAGGGCCACGATCTGATTGAGGGTGGAGAGCTCCAGCTCGTCGGCAACGCGTGAATCGCCGGTCATCCGAAGCATTGCAACACCCATCGCGGTCCAGGCGATGGTGCAGCACGTCTCAATGGCGCCAGGACGATACGGGTCTCCATGAGCTTGCTCGCCAGAGCTAAAGCCGCCATTACTGTGACGGTCCGTCTTGGCGATGCTCCAGTAGAGGTGCTCGAATGCTCGTCGATATTCCGGCTTTCCCGTCTCCCAATACAGCTCAGCCAGCCCCATGATCGAATGAAGGCTTTCCCATCGCGGCCCGGCGTTGGGCATTTGATAGAACTCTTTGCCCGCAAGTGCTCCCTGCAGATAGTTGCCGGCTCCCTCTGAGGAGAACTCGTCCACCACCTGTTCCGCACCCTGAAGGAATCGCCTCTCACCAGTCTTTCGATACAACATCGCGAAGCCGTGGACGATCGCCTGGTTCATCTCGGGGCTTCCGGTCGACGCGATCGTTCGGTCGGCGAAGAAGCGGCAGAGCAGATCGCCGATCTTACAAGCCATTATCAGCGCCTTCCGGTCGCCGGTCTCCTCGAACCAGTGAAGCAGCCCGACGATCGCATGGTAGTGGCCCCAGACGTCCCAGGTTTCACCTCCTGTTCCCCATGTGTTGGGCGCCCAACCGGTTAAGTGATTCGCCTTCGGAAACGGTCCGAAGTAGCCATCCGGATCTTGGCGAGCGACCATGCCGTCCACGAACTTCTGAAGAGTCTCCTTAAGCTTGAGATCGTGGGTGAGCCGGTAAACCTCGGTTCCGGAAGTCAAATACTTCCCTGCAAACTCGCCCGACCAGGCGAGAAGGTTCCTGAGCGGCTTCTTGTCCCGATCTTGGAACATGCCGAGAATCGCCGGGTTTCGTTCCGGAAGCGGCAACAGCCAGTTCTCGATAACGCCGTGGATCTGTTTCGCGATTGGACCCGATAGCTTGATCTGCGGTCGATGGACTAGCTCAAGAGCCGGCGAGACCTTGTAGGAAGCAGGAGCGGACAGTGCTGACATGAGGATGAGGGAAGCCGTGAAGAACATGGTAGTCGGCAGGAACGTTTACATCGAACTTGGGGGGAGGACCTATTTTGGATAAAGGACATCGTCGCAGTCCGCGAAAAACTGCCCGACAAATCTAGCGAGGGAACCCGGATCTTCCAAATCCATCCTCCACTGGGTGCGCCGGTGGTTAGGAATTGAATCGAGGAGCCTGTCCTGATCGACTTCGGAGTCTAACCAAGCACTCTTCGTCTCACTCCAAAGCAAATATCGCATGTGCAGATCGATGGACTGGCGATAGAGTTCGCGTGCTTGGACGCTTCGTTCGTTTTCCAAACGCTCCGAAAGCTCCTTCAGCTCCGAAGTGATGTCACGAAGAGTTTCTAGAAGGCTGTCGCCATCCATGATTTGAATCCAACAACACCGCTCATCCCCTTCGGGATGCCCTAACCTGATCGCGCCTAACAGCCTCCAATCTGCCACCCAGGAGCAAGCTCCTCATGAGAAATCGATGATTGCCTTCACGCGGTCGAATCTTGCCTCCGCCAAGTCCGTTTCACGAATCCAGAAGAAGACTTTGCCGCAGTCGATCCACTCGAACCCCGTCTCGCCATCCTCATCGATCTGCAAGAGGAGAGCCCACTTTTCCCTTGCTTCGCCTGGGGCCGGCTCAGAAACATCCTCGATCATCTCCTCGGGGGTGGATTGAACCGGATCAGCATAACCGAATAGATGGTGCTCTAGACCCTTGACCAACTGGTCAATCATGAAAGTTTCCACTTCGAGTTCGTCGTCCGTGTCCAAGAGGTCGTCTGGAACGCTGGCTGAATAGGTAACAGACGCTTTGAAAGTGATTGATCGCCGGTTGTAGAAACGTCTCTCGACACGTTTCGGCCTGAATCCAAGCAGCTTTCTCCAGCCCGTTACCGGATCCAGGGCAGGAAGCCCTCCCGGATATCCAACTTCGGATAGCTCCGACTCTTGGTCGAAGTACAGAACGGCGAAACCCGGATCGGGATCGTTCGGACTCGAGATGCCTCCCTCGATCGCGAAGAACACGGCCAGGTGCCCACTCTTCGGAAATACCGGCAACCCCTCGGCTACGGGCAAATCCGCAAAACAAATTTGCCCCAGAAATGGAATCGGCTCACCACGAAAGGTCGGCCAGCTAAACCCGCTGGGAACGCATGGATTGCCGCCAAGCCAGCTTCGGCTCGATGCTTCTCCATCCACGATCCAGATCGCGGGCTTCCGATGGGCTTCCAACCACTGGCGTACTTCCGACTTCACGGCTGCCCAGCATATAGCAGTAGGTCGGTCAATGGTTAGTCAGATGGAGGTCCAAGCTGAACGACGCAGAAGTTGTTATCGTCCGGGTCGGAGAGAACAACGTAGTCCGCACCCGACTCATAACGCCAGTCGACCTGTCGCGCGCCGAGGGAAAGCAGCCGTTGAACGTCGTCGTCCTGATGGTGTGTGAACAGATCCATGTGGCGCCGCCGAGGCTTGACGGAAGTGACCGCTGCGTTGAGCGAGAGCTGGACGCCATCCCCTTCGTTGGGGAGCAGAATCGCGAAGTCGTTGCCGTCCCGATGGGCCAGTCGATAGTCGAGAGCGGCGGTCCAGAAGTCGATACTCCGATCGAGGTTTCTGACTCCCCAGACGATCGCTCCAATCTCTAGCATCGATGCCGAATCTACCATTCCGTCCGAATCGCAGACAATGAGGTCCTCAGTCCCTGACATCCGCCACCGTCACGAAGCCCGCGTCGATGTAAGAATCGCCACCGGTGTCTCGACAGTGGATCGCGATCACGTTACGCCCGGACGTGAGCAGCGATTGCGCTGCCTTGGGCAACTCGACGGTTTCGAACGGCTCTGCCCCGGGAAGGTGCATAGCGAGAACGCCATTCAAGTAGATGTCCGCGTCGTCGTCGTGCTCGATTCTGAGCTGCACCTTCGTTGCCTGCTCGGCGGTCAGATCGAATTCACGCCTGATCCAGATCTCCTTTGTATCCCAAGTCGTCCGAATCGGTCCCTCCGGGCCTTGTCCATGGCCGAACCCGGCAGCTCCGACCTTCCACGAGGACGCATCAAGAACTGACTGCATCCAGTTGGCAGAAGGCTCGGTCAATGTGTAGTGCCACTCAAGACCGGTAGGAACAACCGTCGTCACGGCTGGCGGAACGGGCAATGGCGCCCATGGACCTACCTTCCGGTGGTCCCGGCGAGCATATTTCTTCCAAGTCACCGCGTCGTCCAAGAGCTTGATGAACACGCCCCCCACCACCGATCGGGCCTGGAAGCCAACATGCTTCGGCTCGGAGGTCATATACCAGTCGGTCATTGGGACGCGGTCCGGAGTGTCGTTGAGGAACTTACCGATCGGGCCGACGAGCGCTTGAAAGTTCGCCAGATCTGGAGTGAGCGTGGCCGTCCAAACGATCCAGTCCAGCTTCGTGTAATCCGCGCGATTGTCCAGGGGCAGCCCATACTCGTTCTGCTTTTGAAGGTAGAAGGCGGTCTCCTCTTGAGCGACTGACCTCGGGAACAGGTTCAGGCCGAGCAGACGGTCCCAGACTAGGTTGTACTTCTGGCTCCAAGAATCCGGCTTGTCGAAGGCGAGCTTGTAATGGTCGCCCGACTTCCCTTCCGCAACCCACCGCTGCGCGAACTGCTCGGCCAGGCTCCGATACTTGTGTTCCTCGTCAGCCTTTCCAAGCTTCTCAGCCAGATACGCGTAGGCGCCCAACGCCTCGATCGCCTTGGCCGAGAGGTTGACGTTGTGCGCGAGGTGGCCGGCAAAGTCGTCGGTCGAGAGCTGCCGCGCCGGATCGAACCCTTTGTCCGCAAGGTATTCAGCCCACTTCTCAAGCTGGGGCCAGTACTTGGCGCTGAACTCGGCGTTGCCTTCCGCGTGAGCCAGCGCTGCCAAGATAAGAAGGAGGTTGCCGGACTCCTCGACCGGCATCTGGTTGTCTTCGGTCCGCTCTCCCCCGCCGTACACCTGTCCATTCGCTTTGGGATAGGTGCCCAGATCGTGGGGTGCAAAGGGCCACTTCCAACGCGGCGAGGCGGCGTATTCGAGGATCGGGACGAGCGATGCCTTTGTAAGGGTCGGGCTGAAGGCCAGGAGTAGCGGCGACGCCGGATAGAGCACGTCCACCGTGCCGATGCACCCGTTGCTGAAGTTCTCCTTCGAGAACATGAGCGGCTGCCCCTTCGAATCTGCCACCACCTTCTGCGCCCCAAGGCTCTGCCGATAAGCAAGCGAGGCGATGTTTGCGTAAGCCGAACCGCCGATCCGATCAAGGTCGCCGACAAGCTCTTTGTCGAACGCATCACACTTTGCCAGAAGCCGATCGTAATCGTGATTTGCCTCACGGATCAGGCCCAGCCCGTTGAGCCCGTTGCGCCGCCAGTAAGGCCTCAGGTTGTGGCCCATGAACTGAATCGAGAACTCGTCGTCGTAAGCGACAATCAAGTGTCTCGAGACCGGTGTTGCTTCAACGTGCCCGACAGGCAGAACGAAGGCCGCCACAATGTTCTCGCTCGCCGGCTGAGGATGTGACGGCTCGTCGGAAGGAAGGGATCCGTTGCCGAGAAAAGCATCCAGAGCCCGGTCCTCAGAACCCAGGTACCCCTCGGTCGGAGCAGCGACGAGGAGATGCCCCCAATCGATGCGCAGGTTGTCCCCTTTCTTGCGCAGAACCGGCTGCTCCTCACTCCCGATGCGCAAAACGTTCAGCCCGTCCACCTTGGCCCGGTTCCAAACGACTTCCTGGTCAGGCTTGTTCACAGCCAACCGGGCATCGGCGCTGAAGTAGACCGTCACGTCGTGACTCTTGCCATCGGTAGCCCGCACCTTCCATGTCAGATACGTCGCTGGCCTGCTTAAGACTTCGATATTATCCAGAAGGACCGGCGTCGTAAACCGTAGAGTGATCGACACCCCTGCTCCGGCGAACTCGTAAACGGTCTGCGTCGGCGTGACCATCAGCCGCTCTTGCGGCAACGCGTCAGGGACCTGCGCAGGATGTCCCATCAGCCGAAACGTTCGCCCATCGATCCTCGCCAGGCTCACCAACGGCTGCTCCGCCCCAGTCCAGTGCCGAGTCGTGCCTTCGGAAAGCTGGTCCGTAACCGACCAAACGCTGAAATACGGGTCGTGAACGATCAGCGGAACTGCGGGCGGCCGAAACGACGCCTCCCGCGTGGGACCTAGAAGAGCGAGACAGGAAAGAACCGACGTCGCGACGGACATTGACTCAATTATGAATCGCACGACTTCCGGCTAGGTTCGGGCGCCGCTCCGAGGATCTTCCTGCCGACCGTCTCGAATCCGGCAGCTCCGTCTACACTCCTTCGACGATGCGGAAGTCGCGGACGGCAGTCGAGCCCAAAACTCTCAAAGCCTCCTTATATCCCTCGCTCTCGTAGGTTTCGAGGGCCTTGGCGTAGCTTTCGAACTCCATGACGACGGTCCGTTCCTTCTGCCCTTCTTCGCGAGGCTCAACAGCCTCCGACGTGCGGACAAGCGCACGGCCTCCGTTCGCTTCGATGACAGCCAGAGCCAAAACCCCGTACTCTCGCGTAGCGCCGCCTGATCAGAAACAGACCGGTAGGCGACGATCCAATACCCCTTCTTCATCGATTCTTTGCCCCCTGTGGAGAGCCCAAAGTTCGCGTTTCGTTTGTAAGAAGAATACCGGGCGTGCGTCTCTCCGAGGCTAGCAGCAGCGAGGACTCTTCCGAAACAAGGCATCGGAGCATGTGTATCGATCCAGGTGTCGACGTCTTCTTTCGATAGCGGCGTAAGATACGAGGGAATGGGAAAGACGGCAACAAGGATCAGCTTCCAATCGAGGCTCCTTCGCCCTGCCGATGGCGGCTCGTGGACCTTTCTTCAGCTACCACCCAACTCCAGCGAAATGTTGCAAACGCGCAACTCGATCAGCGTCGAGGGAACGATGAACGGCTTTCCCTTTCAAGTCTGCCTGCAGCCCGACGGTGAGGGTGGTCACTGGTTTAAGGTCGAACCCGAGCTGAGCGACGGCGCCAACGCAAGGCCAGGCGACAACGTCGACGTCGAGCTCTCACCCATGGCCGTCGAGCTCGAACCCGAGGTTCCGAACGACCTGAAAGAAGCCCTGTCCCAAACGCCAAAGGCGTTTGCCGTGTGGACCGACACGACTCCCACGGCCCGCCGTGACTGGATCAACTGGATGACCTCCGGCAAGAAGGCCGAAACTCGCACCATTCGGCTGGGAAAGATGATCGATATGCTCTCAAAAGGCAAGCGCCGCGTCTGCTGCTACGATCGATCCGGGATGTACAGCAAGGTGTTCACCTGTCCGACACCTGCCGACGAACCTTAAGCTGCTTCAGCCGTTATTCCCCGATCGATACCTTACGAACTCGCCGGTTCGGTTGCTGGCATATCCCGGGGGCGCCGAACCACTATGGACCGCCGCATCAGGTGCGAGCTCGCCGTTTGAACGAGATCCAATCAGAATGCCCCGTGCGGGAGTCACGGCAAGCCCTACTACCTATGGGAATCCGACCGCTTATTTCCCGAAGGTACCTGCTGCTTGCAGCACAAGAGCGATCCCGGCGCCCACCAAGCCGCAGTAAACGAACCTGAGAAAAGAGGCGCCGCTTAGCTGCTGATTCGCCCAGCGGCCCAGAAAGATGGCGGGAATTGCCACGATAAGCGCGAGGAGATAGTAATGAGTCACCACTGGCTGCCATAGGCCCGACAAGCAGTACCCCACCATTCCCGCCACGCTGGCCGGGAGGAAGTAGCCCTGAAGCGTCGCTCGAAACTGCTGGGGCGACCAGCGCCTCATGGCGCCATAGACGACCAAAGGGGGCCCGTTCATTCCGTACGCGCCGCCGAGAGCTCCGGCCAGAAACCCGCTGCAGACGAGCCAGATCTTGCTATCGGAGTGGAGTTCAGGCGGAGCCTTGCATAGCAGCGAATAAAGGGCAAACGAGAGAATCAAAACGCCCAGCCCGGCCTTCACCGCGCTCTGATGTCCAACGCTCAAGAGCCAGATCCCCAGTGGAATCCCCAGAATTGTGGGGCCGAGGAGCCAACCCACGCTTCTGAGGTGGATCTTCCGCCAGTCTTGGATCACAACGACCGCAGCGACCGTGATCGAAAGCAAGACTGCCAGCGGCGCCGCCGTGCGAATGGGGAGGAACAGAGCGAGCAGGGGAACGGCGACGAGCGCCTCACCGAAGCCGAAAGTGGAACGGATGAGGGACGCGATAAAGGCGATGAGAAGCACCCACCAAGTCGAGGCATCCATCTGTTGCTAGTTTCAGGAAGTCAGCCAGTGCCAAGGGAGTGGCTTGCCTTTGATTTTAGCCAGCAACAGGCCGTTTGGGCGCCCGGTGCACCGGTGTGCTGTTTAACGTCCCTTTACGGGGTGGTCTTGGACCTGGAACCGGGGTGCGCAACGGACCGTCGGCACCCTTATCGAGGTTGAAAGCCCATTTTCCCGCTGTTTGGTTTTCCATCAAATCGCACGCTGACATTCGACGCAATCTACGACAAGAGCGGTTGGCCGACAGAAGGTGAGATTACAGGCCGCGTTGAATTCGGAAAGGCAGTAGCACGCGACTTCAAATGGGGGAAGCATTCCTGGGACCTGTGAGATAAAGTAACCCCATGTGCGAAGTAGACCATTTCGAGAATGACCGAGAGGAGTTCGAGAAGCTCGGACTCGTGACCCGAAGACAGTTTGGAGTTCTGTTGGGAGCGGGGGTGGCGATGATGCTCCCCAGCGTCGCAAACGCGGCGACGGTCACTGAAGCGGAGGTGAACATCACCACTCCCGATGGCGCCGCGGACTGCTACTTCGTCCACCCCTCGAGCGGCTCCGCGCCCGCCGTTCTGATCTGGCCGGACATCTTTGGGCTGCGGCCCGCATTTCGGCAGATGGGCAAGCGCCTCGCCGAGTCCGGGTACGCCGTTCTGGTTGTCAACCCGTTCTATCGCAAGCAAAAGGCGCCAACGGCCGAACACGGCACCGCAACTCCCATCTCGGATCTCAGGCCGCTTGCAGGCAGCCTCAACGAGACCACCGAGATGACCGACGCCAAGGCGTTCATCGCGTGGTTGGATGCTCAATCGGCAGTGGATAAGAACAGAAAGGTAGGCACGCAGGGGTACTGTATGGGCGGCCCGATGGCCTTTCGAACCGCTGCGGCTGTGCCCGACCGCGTCGGAGCGGTTGCGACCTTCCACGGAGGCGGCTTGGTGAACGACCAACCTAACAGCCCTCACCTGGAAGCCGCCAAGAGCAAGGCGCAATTCCTCATCTGCATTGCCGACAACGACGACAAACGGTCGCCCAACGACAAGACGACGCTCAAGGAGACCTTCGAAAAGGCAAATCTGCCGGCCGAAATCGAAGTCTACGAAGGCGCGGCCCATGGCTGGTGTCCTCCGGACTCGTCCGTCTATAACGAGGCGAAAGCCGAGAAGGCCTGGTCGAGGCTCCTGGCGCTTTACGGCAAGGCTCTTTAGCTCGTCTCCGAACTTCAGAGACTCTGGACGGCCCGGGACCATCGTTCATTTCAGTGGAAACCTGCGTCGGAACGGCGCATATAATCCCTTGTGCTCGTGACTCTCGCGAAGGCGCTCAAAATCAAGAACAGGCAAATTGCCGAAGTGGCGCACCCTCAAAAGAAGGTTTCCGCAAACAACAGCTATCTCATCGATTTCTGAGCCTGACTTCGATAGCAAGGTGGCCTACGAGGATCTTCAGCGAGCCATCGAGATGTTGGTCGACATCAAGAGCAAGATCAACGAGGCGAATCTACCGTATGGCGGAACTGAAGGGACTGGTTACCTTCCCTCAGGGGCCTCAACACCCAGCGCGGAAAGGTTCTGGCGGGGTTCATGTCAGAGACCCTTCAAGACTATAAGGCCGCCATCGATGCAAACGCCGCCGAGGCCGAGATCAAGCGGATCCAGAAGGAGATCGATGATCTTCAGGATCAACTGGATGCACACAACGCCCAAGTCAAGATTGACCTGGACGTCGATGAATGAACTACTGGGGGAATTGGAGCAAGCAGGCACGCAGCTAAAACCAAGCCTCCCTTCGGCGATGAGCTGAGGGGCGTAACGAAGATCGAGGTCATGAGTGCCGAAAGGCGTCAAAACTCAGGATTCCTCTTGTCAAACTCTAAACAGCAAGCCTGAAAACTCTTCTAGCCGCGGCTCTCTCCGTTCTCCCACTAGCTCCGTAGAAGGATCTCGACGATTGGACCTGGAATCAACGGTCTGTCGGGAACCCAATGTGAGCCAGACGCCCAGAACGGTTCGCCTAACAATTTCAAACGGCAGGTGGAAGCGAAGGGGTCGAACGGAATAGCCAAAGTTGAGCGCCCCGCGGTCGCGGGGCGAACTCACGATATGGGCGACCTACGGAACTCGCGAGCTTCCGATCCGGCTCATCACGTAAACGCCGCCCTGCACATCGAACTTGCCCTTAACTGGCCGGAGAACTTTCTGAAGGACCTCATCAAAGGGAGCGTTCTTGAAGGACGCCGAGACCGTTCCTTGGATATCCGGTGCGATCGCATAGCTTGCGCCGACCAGCCGGAAAAGCCGTCGGAGAACTTGCCTCACATCTTCCCTTTTAGCTTCCAAGGAGACCAGCTTCTCCACATGCACTTCGGAAACCGGTTGAGTGGTGGTGGGTGGAGGCGTAGCAGATAACGGTGCGGGCGGGCGGTTCAAAATCAAGTACACGGCCTTCTTTATGGTAAAGCTGGCATCTACCTGGCGCGTTAGGTTCGCCACACATACATCTAACGGGACGTTGCGCAGGCTTATCGTGACGCCGCCATGAATGTGAGGATCCATCTTGAACGTCTTGTGGTGCTGCTTGAACAGCTTCTCGAGCGCTAACCGAACGTCGTACTGTTGGAACTGGCAGCTGACAAGGTCCGGCGCAGAAGGGTCCAGCGGTTGGATCGACCACGATTCGCTGCCAGGAATCTTGCCAGAAGAGCCGCCAGCGCTCGTGCCCCTTCCCTGCTCTTGGAAGGAAGGCGAGGCCTGCGCCAACTGATAGGCGGGCATAAGACAAGCGACAGTAAGCGCGAGTGCTCCGAATGCGGATTTCCGCAGGGAAGTGAATGGAGAACGGAAATGCTTCATAGCTTCTAACCTCCGATGGATCGAACGATACGATCCCGAAACGAAAACTGCGCCAGGCGCAAACGGCGCGGGACCTTCCACCAACGAGCGGATCAGCATCTCGGCATATTGGGGCGCCGGCACGCCGGACAACTCGACCGCATAGCTATCCGCCGCCGACTCGTGGGCATCTTGCGAGGCTCGAATCGCCAGCCAAACAAGCGGATTGAAGAAGAAGAGGGATTGAACGACCCAAGCAGCACCCAGCCACTCCAGGTCCCGGCGGACCAAGTGGGCCAATTCGTGGGCGATCATGAGCCGCGCATCCTCGCGCGAGGACGACCCAACTACCGAAAGGGGCAAGATGATGGCGGGTTTGCGGCCCCGCATGAGCATCGCGGTAGTTGCCTGAGCAGACGCTCGCAGCTCTACGTGAGAAACCCACTTCCTTTTTGGAGCGCGGTCAACGAGTTCAGCCAGATGCTTTTGGAGCACGGGACAGGACACGCTCTTCGCCGACCGAGCGACTCGCAGATTCCAGCACCATCCCCGAAGGCCCATCACTCCGATTGCCGCGGCTCCGGTCAGCCAGACGATCGGCAGGAGATTCACCGGATCATCGCTGGCCAGAAGCAGCCGCTCGGCGGGAGTCATGGCTACCGTTCCCGTACTGGCAAATGGAGCCTGCGGATAGGTCACGGTCGCGGAAACCAGCGCTCCAGCGTGGGTGGGAAGCACATGCAAGGAAACTACGGCCAGCGGCAACAGGCCGATTAGTGGCTTCAAAAGGGCAATCCGCCAAGTCCAAGCCTTTGTGTTGGCGGGAATCGCTGGCAAAAGCCGAAACGTGATCCAAACGATGAGAAAGAGAGCCGCGCTCTGAATGCTCTCGACAAGGATTCGATCAATCGACATCGTTCGAACTCTCCTCGCCCCTCGACTCATCCAGGCTTCTCGCGAGCCGGAGCAGCTCTTGCAACTGGCCTGCGTCAACTTCCGTGCGGCTTCCCAAATAGGTGACCAGCGGCGTGATTGCTCCACCAAGGACTCCGTCCACGAAATCCTCAACGAAGCTCGTGAGCAACGCATCCTTCCCGGTGAACGGCGAGTACTGAAAGATGCCGTCCGACTTCTTCCGGGTGAGGAACCCTTTCTTCCGAAGTCGTTCCATCATGGTCAGCGCGGTATTTCGAGCCTGACCCTTGGTGGCGGCGAGATGCTCGCCTACTTCTGTCACGGACGCGGAGCCTCGCTCCGCAATGAATCGCAGAACCTCGCTTTCCGACCTTCCAACTTGCGGCTTCTTTCTCATTCTTTACCTACAATTGTAGTTTCTCTCGATCATACATCAGAAACGACAAATGTAGGCAAAGAATTCTTAGAACATGGTACGGCAAAACTATGGGTCGAGTGCAGTCCGCGGCAGGCTGCCCGTATCCGGGTCAAAATAAAGTCGTGGCATCCCTTTCGCGCCTCCTCTCTATCCCGCTCTTCGCCGCTGCCGTTTTGTCCCACGCCGCGGATCAGTCCACAACCTTGGTCGGCAAATGGAAGACGAAGACGGTCTCCGTGCCGTTGAGTGGACGGCAAGCAGAAGCGGCGAAACTGTTCTTGAAGTCGTCCAGGATTACCTTCTCCAAAAACAAATCTTTCACCATGCTTTTGGGCGGCCCCATGACAGGGACATGGAAGGTGGTTGGTCGAAACGTCGAACTTCACATCACGGAAGTGCAGGGACAAAAGATGGGCGACATCATCGAGATAGCCCGCATCAACTACGCAAACGACCCTTCGCCCCGCCACAAGGCTGCTCTGGACGAGCTCACCAAACCCTTGATGGCAGTCTTAAGTACAGACGGCAAGACGCTTACGCTTAAGCCGGCTACTGGAAAGGCGGTGGTGGCTTTCATCAAGGGCTAGCTCCCGACCGCTTCCTAGTCGAACCTCAATTTTCTGCGCAGCCTCGCCTGACTGGAGGCGAGGCTGCCATCGAAGTCATTCACCGGCCGGAGCCGGCATCGGGAAGTTCCGGCAAGCCAGGTAGGACACAGTCGCGGCGGAGGGTCGTCGATAGCTTCCCGATCCAGCACGACCTGGATTCTATGCCTTTATAACTTTATTGTGTCAATGCCCTTCGAAGAAGAAGCCCGACGAAACCAGCTGGCCTTCTTTGGTCAAACTGGAGCGTGAAACTGGCGGACTTCTACGGGCGCTCTGCAGGCAATGACTGCCTTCCTTCCCCACTCGAGCGCCTCATCCATGCTGGCGGCTTCGAGCACCCAAAACCCGCCGATATGCTCCTTGGTCTCCAAGTAGGGCCCGTCTGTGATGAGGGTCTTATCTCCGGGCTCCGACCTGAGCGACTTTGCGCTGCCTGCTGGAAGCAGGCCGCCGACAAAGATCCTGATTCCCGCCGCGACCATCTCGTCGTTCAAGTCGTCGATGGCCCGGTGCATCGCGGGGTCCTCCGCGATGGATGGGTTGTAGTCGTCTGGATGGTGAATTGCCACTAGATACTGCACGTTGATTTCTCCTTTCATGTTTGAGTGGGCCGTTGCCCTGCCTTCACATGTAGTCGAACGGATCGAGCGGAATTCGACAGATCGCTCACAAGATTTCTTTCGGCCCCCGGAGTCGGCTCCATTCCCGAGGTCACTCCAGCTCTCACTCCCGGAGGCCCTGGGTGAGCCATTCGCGCAGCTTAAAAGCGATTCCTCGAGGCGAATCGTCATAGTTGGTCAAGATCACGACCGTATAGCTGCAGTCCAAGTACATGTCCATCTGATCGGTTATGCCGGCCCAGCCTCCGCTATGTCCCACATATCGCGTCCCGTTGAAGTCGGCTATATCAAAGCCATAGCCGTACTGCGTGCGCTGGTCTCCCTCCTTGACCTTGCCTTCCCACAGTTCCTTGGTCGATTGGGCGGAAAGGATCGAATGGTTCCGAAGGGCAGTATCGAATTTCAGCAAGTCTCCGACGGTCGAGTAACCGAGCCCGTAAGGAAGGCCTTTGATGGGCAAAGCGAAGATGTTGTCGCGCCGTGAATTGTTGGGGCCATCCATGTAGCCGGTTGCTAGATTCTCGGTGCCGGCATCCAACTCGTAACAATCGGTGCTCTTCATACCGGCAGGCAAATAGATGTTTTTTCGAACGTAGTCGTAGAAACTTTCGCCCGAGACCTTCTCAATAATCAAACCCAATAGGAGATATCCGTCGTTGCTGTACGCGTACTGAGTTCCAGGCTCAAACTTGGGAGAGAATTGGTCGAAGGTAGGCAGATACTCCTTAAGAGTTCGGTATCCCCGCCTAAGGGCGCCAAGCGAGTGGCTTTCGAGTCCAGAGGTGTGCGTGAGCAACTGATTGACCGTGACCTTCTTTGCGACGTCCGAGTTGGGATAGTCGGGCAAGAACTTACCGACCGTGTCTTCGAAGGAGAGCTTGCCCTGCTCCGCAAGCTTCG
>DASZPA010000141.1:0-26825 GCA_035550555.1 Fimbriimonas sp. | reverse complement strand
CGATGGTCAGGTTTCTAAATGACGCATCCAGTTGATTTCGGTCAGGCTTTTACGTGAGGCAACACGCCAGGCGGGACCAGCGGCTTAGTGCCAGCTGACGAGATTGCCCTTCTTGTCGACCTCGATCTGGCTTGCGCCGCTTGGAGCGACGTTCTTACCCTTCGAGTAGACGGCAGAGAAGTCGGCCTTGTAGATGAGGTGCGTTCCGGAGACGGATGGCTTCAGCGAAGTCGCCGCAGCCGTTCGCTTGACGGCGAGCGGAGCGATGACGTCGATCTGCCCGGACAGAGCACTGCCAGTCACAAGCATCTGAGTCACGCCCGTGAACGTGAGGCCGGTGAGGGCGCCGTAGTAGTCGTTCGTGTAGACCACCTTGGTGATGGCGTCGGCCTTGACCAGAAAGGCTGCGTTGTTAAACGATGTCGTCTGCGGCGTGATCGTGCAGGTTGAAGGCGTCGTCGCCACGAAAGCGGCGAAGGTGCCAAAGGCGTCGCCGACTTGGGTCCACATGAATCCGCCGGCGCTGGGAACGATGCCGCCGGTGCCGATAAACGCCTTGGTGGCTGGGAAGGGCGACCATGCCGGCGACGTTGGCTGGGAGCCATCGCTTGTTTGGTTGACGATCTCGTTAGCCGTCGACCCCTGTGCGATAGGCGCCGCGAAGATGCCCACATTGAATCCGGACTCGTTCCGGGCGAAGGCCAAATTCGCGCTGTCCGGCGAGAAACAGGGTTGCGTGTCGACGGTTCCCGACTGAGGATTGGTGGCCAGGTAGCCACCGCCTTTGCCCGTCGCGTCTTGAATCGCGATCCCGTTCAGGCTCGACCCGTTGCTCACGTCAAAGGCGATCATGGTGCTGTCCGGAGACCAGGCCGGGTTGTTGCAGTTGTCGGTGGCGTATGACGTCGAGATAAGAGTCGGAGAGCTGCCCGCCGTTGTTGCGGTGAAGATCTGCTGCTTGCCGCCGCTCGACTTCGAATAGGCGATCTTGGTGCCGTCCGGAGAGAAGACAGGGTGAAGGCCGGTGATGGTGCCCACCTTGGCCTCCGAGGTACCCGTGCTGCTGACGGTGTAGATGTTCTGAGAGGCATCTCGGAACGTCAGCTTGTTGTTCTGATAGTTCCAAGACGGTTCAAGGTGCGCCACGGCAGTCGTCGTGATCTTTCGAAGGTTGGATCCATCGTAGTTGCAGAGGTAGATCTGCGGCACGGTGGCGCCGGGAGCCATGCCCGAGAAAGCGATCTGTCCGTTGTGGGAGTAGCTGGGGCTGGTTGGCAGGAGGAGCCCGTTTGTGATCTGGTCACCACTCAACTGACTCTCATTGCCGGGCTGCGTGCCCCAAATCTGGTTGCCCAGGATGAAGGCCAGATGAGTTGCGCCCAGCTGTGGCGTCGGCATCAGATTGACCTGGGTAAGGTTGGCCCCGGCCATCAGCTGAACCGAAACTCCATTGAAGTCGAACTGCGCTGCAGGCGTGATTTTGCCCTGGTAGGTTGCAGTGAATCCTGGTCCGGTCACGGTGTGAACCGCTGAATCTGGTGAAGTGCCCGAACCGCTGCTGCTTCCGCCGCCGCACCCGGCAAGCAAGGCCCCTGAGACAGCAGCAAACGAAAGTAAAGAAAGTCTCCTCATGAACTCATTATGTTGCGGCTTTGTGTTGGGATGCGGCAAAGTTCACGATAGATCACGCTAATCCGTTTTCGGCTCTGGTTTGCAGGTTGGAGAGCTGCCAAAACCTAGTGCAAATGCTGGACCGCTCCCGTCTTGGGATCGAGGACGATTTGTGACGCTCCGCTCGGTGCGACGTTCTTCCCTTGACTGTAAACGGCCAAGAACTGTCCCGAGTAGACCATTCCTTTGCCTGTGCTTGGCGATGCCGGGGACCTCGACCCTCTTGAGGCCAGCGGTGCAATCGTCTCGACGGCGCCTGTTGTCGCATTGAACGAGACCAGTACCTGGGGTGCGCCGACTGTTACCGATTCGATCGCGCCGTAGTAGCTGTTGGTGTAGACAATCTTGGCGATGTTGTCGGCTTTCAGCAAGAAAACGCCGCCCCCCGAGGATGAGTCCGCGTTTTGAGATGTGATCGTTGCGGATGCCGGGTTGGTCGCCGTAAAGCCCATGAAACTGGCAAAGCCGTCCAGCTCGGACCAGATGAAACCCGCGGCGTTCGCAAGGATTCCGCCGCTGCCGACGAACGCCTTCTTCCCGAAATAGGGCGACCAGGAGGGATAGGTGATGATGTCATGCCGGCCTGCAAAGTCGATCTGAGTCGTCGAGCTGCCAAAAGCGAACGAGGTGGAATCGACCTCGCTCGTGTCTGCCGAATCGTTCACACGATTGAAGGCAAGCGTCGTTCCGTCCGGAGCAAAGGACGGTGAAAGGTCTTGATAGCCCGAGGCCGGGTTGGTAATGCCCGAAGCCGCGATTCCACCCGAGGAATCCTCAGCGAAGACGGACGTCCTGCCGGTGCTGGCAAAAGCCGCAAAGGCGATTTGCGAGCCGTCCGGAGACCATGCCGGGTAGACGCAGGTATCCGATCCGAACGATTTCGAGACGAGCGTCGGAGTGCCTCCTCCTGAGGGAATCGTGTAGACCTGCGTGGAGGTGGCAGACGCGATCAACGTGCTGAATGCGATCTTCGTGCCGTCGGGCGACCAAGCCGGCCAGTCGCCTGCCTGGTGGAGATCGGTGAGAGACGCCCCGCTTGCAGTGATGGTGTAAAGCTCCGAAGTATTGAAGTCGCTAAAGACGATCTTCGTGCCGCTTGGCGACCAAGAAGGCGACAGGTAGGAGAGGGCCCCCGAGGTGATCTTCACCAGCCCGGAGCCATCGTAGTTGCATGTGTAGAGCTGCGGATTGTTGGCAGAGTCGTTGCCGACGAACACGATCTTGCCGGTGTGAGAAAGGCTCGGCGTCTTGAGGTTATTTGAGATCAGATGTGTGATCTCCGTGTTAACGCCATTGTGATAGGTCCAAAGCTGTCCACCTCGTACGTAGGCTAGGAGGGAGTTCTTCAGGGTCTGACTCGGGTTGAGCGTGACGCTCGTAATGTTCGCACCGGCCATGGCGGCCAATAGAACGCCGTTCTGCGTGAACGTCTGAGAGGGAACAACCTGCCCATAGTAAGAGATCGTTCCCTCTCCGAGGAGGGTTGTGTGAGACGAGCCGGTGTTAATAGAATGGGAGGTCTGACCTCCACCACAACCTGCGGCCAGAACCGCTGCCGCCGCCAGACCAAGTCTTTGCATCAGAAACATTGTATAGAACTCCGAATCTGAAAATCGGCAAGGCGGCTGCTAGCGCCAGGAGATCGGAGCTCCGGTTTTCGGGTCAAGCTCTACTTGGCTTGCACCTTGAGGGGCCAGGTTTTTGCCCTTCGCGTTCCAAACGCCAGAGAACTTGCCGCTAAAAACCAGATGCCCGTTCGCGCTGACGGACCTGGCCGCTCCGGAGCCTGCTTGCGCGAAAGGCACCATGCCCGTCACTTGGCCTGTGGCGCTGCTGAAGGACACCAGTGCCTGCGGCACCGCCGAGTTCGAGGTCGGAATCACGTTCACGTAAGCACCGTAATAGCTGTTGGTGTATTTGAGGCCGGTGATGTTGTCCGAGCCTCCAAGGGCGCCGGCCGAGATGAGGAATACGAGTGCGCCGTTGCCGCCGCTTATCTGAGCGGTGACGGTGGCGTTGCCTGGCGTGGTCGAGGTGAAGGCGACGAAGCTAGAGAACGCGTCGCCGTTCTCCGCGGCCAGAAACCCGGATGCCGACGGATAGAAGGCGCCGCCCGAGCCGACAAGCAGCTTGGGGCCGGGAAACGGTGACCACACGGGAAATGAGGGGCTCGTTCCGATCCCGGAGGTCTGAACGATCGATGGATTGGCCCCGCTGACGGTGGACGTGTAAAGGTCGTTCAAGCCGGAAGTCTCTTCTTCGATAAGGTACGACAGCTGGAGGCTGTCGGGTGAGAACGTCGGCTGCTGGTAGTTGGAATCCGGGGCGAAGCTCTTGTCCACCTGAATCGTGTTCCCGTTCTGCATCGCGTCAGTGACGTAGACGCCGTCAGGCAACGACTGCAACGTGTAGGCGATCTTCGACCCATCCGGGGACCACGAGGGATACAGCACCGCGCTCGACTGATTGGTGATCTGCACCGGCGAGCCTCCGGATGCGTTGATGATGAAGATCTGCGGGGTACCGCCCGTTGGAAAACAGTAGGCGATCTTGCTGCTGTCGGGAGACCAGGTCGGCATCATGGCTCCTGTGCCCGCCCCGGACACCAACGTCTGAGTCGCCCCGTTGCTGGTCACCGTGTACAGGTTGCTGGTATCGGAGAAAGCAATTTTGGAGTTGTTGGGCGACCAAGCGATGTTGATATGATCCGTCGCGTTTGAAGTGAGCTGGCTCAAGCCGGAGCCGTCGTAGTTGCAGGTGTAGATTTGGCGCTTGTGCGAAACGGGGTCGAGCGCTGTAAACGCGATCTGGCCGTTGTGGCTGAACGTCGGAGATCCAGGATCTCCCGTGACGGAAGTGATTGGCTGGACGACGCCGTTGCTCGCGGTCCAGATCTGCCCGCCGCTTACGAAGGCGAGCGTCGTGTTCGAAAGCAGCTTCGCTGGAATCGCGTTGATGCTGGTGATCGGGCCTGCCAATCCAGTGACGACCACGCTTCCCGACGAGGAGGCTACCGAGGGCTTTAGGGGGCCACTGAAGCCGACGGAGAAATGCCCGACCGCGATGTTCTGAGAAGGACCGGAGCCTCCCGATCCGGAGGAGGACCCTCCGCAGCCGGAGATGAGGAGCGCAAGGGAAACCGCAGCGGCAACGGTGCAGGCAAATCTAACCACGCAGACATAGTATCAGAAGGCTATTCGGACTGAGTCACGAAAGTGATCGTGGAACTACCTGAGAGGATGGATGGCTGCGATCACCAAGAGCCAGATGGTGACGAACGAAGCAACCCCCATCACCTTTCCAGCGGGTTTGCCAGACACGGTTGGAGGTCTTCGAGCGGCGTTCTACCATGGCCAAGACGCCAGCCAAGAGGATCTGTACGCCTAAAGCCCAAAGCAGCCAAGCCATCATTCCTTCCCATGGTGGCTCATCACTGGAACGCACCCCAGTTGACTCCACTCCATGATCCCAGACGCCGTTCCCACCCAAGAGAATGCACTTGTGGCATAAATCAGGTGCATGGCAAGAATTGGCGTGATGGGATGCGGCGCCGTTGCGGACTTCGGCCACATCCCGGCCATTCTTGAGACTCCCGGCCTGGAGCTGGTTTCGGTCTACGATCCGAATGAGGAGCGGGCGAGGCAGACAGCCGAAAAGTTCGGCATCGCGAAGGCATTCGGGAACGAAGGAAAGTTCCTGAACAGCAGGTTGGATGCCGTGGTGGTGGCCTCGAGCGCAGTCGCACATCCTCAAAACGTCATCGCCGCCGCGGCAAGCGGGCTGCATGTTCTTTGCGAGAAGCCGCTTGCCCTGGTAGATGAGGACGCCCGCTCGATGATCGATGCCATGCACGCGGCAGAGCGGATGCTGCTCGTAGGATTCGTGTATCGATTCAGCCCTGTAGCGCAGACGATCAAGCATTGGTTGACCGAGGGCATCGTCGGCGACGTCCGCAGCCTGCGGCTGATCTACATATGGGATCTGCATGGCCAGTACATCCAAGAAGCCGAGGGAATGTGGGTAGAGTCTCCAACCTGGCGCGGCCGAATGTTGGAGGGTGGTCCCATGATCGACTGCGGCGTCCACATGATCGATCTGGCACGCTGGTGGCTGGGTAGCGAGGTCGTGAGCAGCAACTCCGCGGGCGCATGGGTCAGCGATTACGTTGCTCCGGACCACATGTTCCTTCACCTCGACCACGCCGGCGGGCAGCACACCATGGTAGAAATGTCGTTCACCTACGGCCACACGGCTCGATTTCCGGCTCCCCTATTCAGCTACGACCTGATTGGCACGGGTGGCGTGATCCGTTACCACCGGGATGGCTGGCTGCTCGAAGCGCGCAACGGTCAAGAGAGGATCGTCGCCCCGGGCGCAAGTGAGAAGAACTTCCACGGAATGCATGCCGCCTTCGCCGAGGCGCTCCGAACGGGTGATCCGGGAGATTTCCCATGCGGAGAGGACGGTCTCATCGCCACACGCATTGCCCGCGAGGCTACTGACCGCGTGATCGGAGCGAGAGCCTAGAGCTGCCAAGCTCGGTTCCGGTTCGTCAGTTTTGGTTCTCGCCGCTCGAGATCGTGATCTGGTCGAACTTTGCGGTGAACGGCTGTTGTCGCTGAGGGCGGAGGGCCCTGGCGACGACGGTTACGGTGCCGGTCGCGCTAACGTAGCTGGCCGCATCGGACAGAGAGGCCGAGATCGTGGTCGTCCCCATGAAGGGCTGGTACTGAAGGAGGTCGAAGGCGCCAGTCTTGACGTTCTTGATGAAGACCTGCAGGGTGGTTGCCGAGGAGGAGCTGAAGCCGGTCACATTTACGTACAGAGGCGGAGCTGCCTGAGACGCGGGGAAGGGCGCTTTGGCGGTCACCTGAACGGCTGCCGCGTGACCCACGCCTGTCAACAGCTTGGATGCCACGCTGAAGTAGCTCGAGTCGGCGTTCACGAGAGCCGACGTCGTTCCGCTCGACGTTGTGCCCTGGTACATTTTCGCCGAAGTCAGGGGGTACGCGGCGGCTCCGCCGACGGCGAAGAGAATCGAGTTGTTGATCGCATAGCTGGTTCCGTCGGGACCGATGGCCGTGCACGTGTACGCCTCTCCCGTGGCAGGCTGAAGACTCAGTGCCTGCGTGAGCTTGTTTTCCACGAAGCTCCAGCGGTAGCAGTGCCCGTCCTCGGAGTTGATGATCGCGGCCTTGCCCTTGACGTCGATCGCGGCGGAGTTGATGCACCATTCGCGGACCGCGTTTGGCTCTCCGGCTTCGGGGTCGGGCGTCGGCCCAACCACGGTCAGCACTTCGTTCATGACCGGGATTCCAGACTGGCGGTCGGTCGTCTTGTCGTCGGCGCCCGGGTCGAGAACGGCGACCTTGTTGACCCCGTCCCCGTCTCCGATCGCGTAGTTGTTGTACTTGGACAGGATCAGGTAGGACGAGCTGCCTTGATAGCTGGGGACGATGCTTGATGGCACGACGGACGCTGTGTCGTCCCAGCCAAAAGAGCCGACGGGATACCGTTTGCCATTCGATGCGAATTGGCTCAGGTTCTGGTCGAACTGCAGCATCCAGCCATGGCTCTCTCGCCAAAAGTAGCCAAAGACGCCCATAAAGACGTGACCATCGGGGCCGACCATCGGGGCGGCGGAGGACTCGTTGATCATGAGTGCTCCCTGGCCGACCTGTGGATCGATCGCCTTGACGGAAGCCTGTGTGGCCAGCGTCTGAGAGTCCAGCTTCGCCAGGTAGCAGTTGGTGAGAGAGCCGTCAACCAGCGCAAAGTACACGGACTTGCCATCCACGCTCACGGCAGGCGAGGCGTTCAAGGCCGGTCTCACGAGCGAGGGATCGATACCCAAAGAGGCTACGGACCGGAACGCCACCAATCCGGAAGTCGTGATTCGCGCCACGCCGCCAGCTCCAAGAGCACCGGAGACGCTGGAGGGGACCGTTCCGACAACGGCGTATCCAAACCAGACATTGCCGTTCGAGTCGCCGGTGAGAGGAGTGCAGATCTTAATATTGGCGAAGGCGCTTGGGTCCGAAGAGTAGTCCGCCAGCTTGGAGTAGAAGCAGACGCGAGCGGTTGACGAGCTCGAGGAGTCGGCGTCGCCCCGAACCATCACGGTCCCTCCGGCTCCCGCCGCCGCGACGGAATTCGTGCCGGCGAGACTCAGCGGATACACGGACGTCCAGTCGTTGGGAAACACGACCGGCGCCGAATAGTCCGTGTCGTACGACCACTTTTGACTCCCGTTTTTGCCGTTGCGGGCTATGATTCGCCAGTTGTCGTAGTTGGGCGACCCGTTGACCTGCGTGGTGAATCGATAGGAATGGATGACGGTGTTGTTCGACGTGATCAGCGGGCTGGCGTAGTGGATGAGAACTTCGTCGCCATAGTACGAGCGGCTGTCGTCGAGCGATGCCGACCAGAGGATTCTTTGAACCGGTGCGGCCGCAACCGTCGCGGTCGCCTGATGCTGGGGACCGCCGCCGTAGCCCATCCAGGCGTGGGTGCTCGTCGCTTGACGGCCTCCTCCGGCCGCAAGAGTCAGAAGGGTCGAAGCGGCGAATCCAAAGAAAATCATCAACCACCAGTATAGGGTGACTTCGAAGGACCGGTGCGTTTCGGCAATATCTCTTTCCGAGCAATAAGCCGCCCGAGCAAACGAAGACGCGCCAGGTGAATTTCACCCGGCGCGTTCTCTGGTGGTTCGGAAAGAGCCTACTGGATCTTGCCGAACGCGTAGTAGAGGGATCCGTCAGAGCCGACTGCGGCTGAGCCGGAGGAGTTCATCACTCCCGTAGCCACCTTCCAGCTTTGCGTGCCGGTGGTGCCGTCGAGGGCATAGACTCCGCCTGTGCTGCTCAGCACATAGACGGCGCCGTCGGACCCGAGGACGGGTGATCCGTTGATCGCGGTGGATGCCGTGAACGTCCAAGCGGATGCTCCGGAGGCCTGGTTCAGCGCGTAGACCTTGCCGTCCTGCGCTCCGAAGTAGACGAGGCCGTTCTGCCCCACAGCAGCCGAGGTGAAGATGCCTCCACCAGCCGTCTGGCTCCAGATTTGGTTTCCGTTAGTCCCGTTGAGGGCAAAGAAGTTGCCGCCCGTGGTGCCGACATAGACGGTCCCGTCGGAGCCAACCGCCGGCGATGCCATCACGCTGCCGCCCACGCTGTGAGTCCAGACGCTGGCGCCCGTCGATGCGTTGAGCGCGTAGACGTTGCCGTCGTTGGCGCCGATATAGACGGTGCCGTTGGAAACGGCGGCCGACGACCGGACCGCTCCCGTGGTGTGAGCCGTCCACTTCAGTTTGCCCGTGAATGAGTTCACGGCATAGACGTACTGGTGGTCCGAACCGAAGTAGACCGTTCCATCGTTGCCGACGGTCGGGCTCGAGATGATCGCGAAGCCCGTGGAGTAAGACCACTTGGTTGCACCGGTCGTCCCGTCGAGAGCGTACAGGTTGCCGTCAGCCGTGCCGACGTACACAGTCCCATCGGCCGCGACGACGGGCGACGAACCCAAGCCGGTACCCGCGGGAGCCGCCGATCCCAGGAACGTCCAGAGAACGTTTCCGGTTGCGGGGTCGTGTGCGGTGACCTGCGCCGTGACCATGCCCAGAGCAACGATGTCCGTCTTGATGTAAACGGTGCCGTCAGCGCCGATGGCCGGCGTCGAGTTCACCGATGAGACGGGAAGGGTCCATGTGATCGATCCCACAGCGGAGGAGCCGAGCCCTTGGCCCGTATTGCCCGCGTTGCCGCGCATGTTTGGCCAGTCGCTCATGGCGAGACCATTCCTGTGCAGGCTCAGCGTCGCGAAGGAGCTGCCGCCGCCGGTGGCGCCGGTGATGTTGACCGACTGGTCCGTATCTGAGCCAGTGGACGTCACATTGAAGGACGCGGTCTTGTTGCCTGCGGCAACTTTGACGCTCGCCGGAACCTGCACAGCCGCGTTGTTACTGCTGAGGGTTACGGTTTGGCCGCCGGTTGGCGCCGCGTCTGCAAGGGTCACCTTGCCCGTAGTCGTGCCGCCTGCGAAGACGTTGCCGTCCGTGAGGCTCACGCCCGAAACGCCGGTAGCCGTGACGTTGAGGGTTACGGACTTGGCCGATGTTCCTATGACCACCGCTCCGACCGTGACGGCGTGCGTGGTGGTGACCTTAAACGTCTCGATCCGGAAGGTCTTGGTGAGAGTTCCGTGAGGAAATCCGAGAGTGGTCGGCATCGAAGTCACGCCGGAAGTCGTGCCGCTCAGCTTCACAACCGCACCGGCTGAAGGAGCCGCCTGGTTCAGCGTTACCGTGCCGGTGACGCCGTAGCCGCCCACGACCGGATTGCTTGAAAGAACCAGGGACTTGACGGCGACCGGATTCTGAACGGTGAGCGTCAGGCTTGCCTCAATCGTGGCATTGCTGTCGCTGAACTGCACAGAAGCTTTCTTCTGTGCGGTGACGGCCGACGTCGTGATCGGAAACGTCGCCGTTGTGGCCCCTTCCGACACCACCACGTTGCTGGGAACCTGAACGTAGTCGTGCAGCGAGTTGAGGTTCACCGTATAGCCGCCGGCAGGAGCAACGGACGAAATGGTGACGTGCCCGGTAGCGCTGTTGCCTCCCTGGACCGACGTTGGACTGATCGAGGCGCCGATCAGCTTTTGAGCCGCAGCGAAGCTGGGCATCAAGAGCATGAAAACGCCGAGGAGAAACATTAAGAGACTGGATAGCCGCTTGGGCCTCATCAAATAACCCCCGTGTTGGAATGAAGACATCACTGTAACTTCCCGCCTGTCATGTTACACGAAGGGGGATGCTGAATTGACGCCTGGGAAATTGCCCAGGTTCGCCGAAGAGCCTGAGACCTGGCAATCTTAACACCTGTTCCAGGTTCCAATGGCCGCGCGCGGGTAGCGGGCAAGAGTGTAGCGCGCGCAACGCCAGTTTTTTGCAAATATTTGGATTTCTCAGCCGGAAGAGACTCCACGCGCCGCCATGCCATACTCGGCGATGCTCGAAGTTGAGTCCGATGGCCCCATCCTTCGCTTGACGCTTGCCCGGCCCGAGGTTCGGAACGCCCTGAACGACGGGCTCATCGACCTTTTGAGCGAAGCCTTCTCGAACCTGCCTCCTGGGACGCGCTGTGTAACGATTACCGGCGCCGGCACGGCCTTTTGCGCCGGAGGGGACCTTGAGTGGATGAGGAAGGCGGCCTCCTATACGGAGGAACAGAACTTCGAGGATGCGATGCGGATTGCCCGGCTTTGGGAAAGTATTTCCCGGTGCCCTGCCGCTGTGATCGCCCGGGTGAACGGACACGCATTCGGAGGCGGGTGCGGCTTGGTCTCCGCTGCTGATGCGGCGGTCGCGGCCGATGGAAGCCTCTTTGCCTTCAGCGAGCCCCGGCTCGGCCTCATTCCGGCGACGATCTCCCGGGTCGTCATCGACAAGATCGGGCGCGGTCACTCGAGAGCTTTGTTCGCGACAGGCGAGACGTTCGACGCTTCGCGGGCTTTGTGCATGGGACTCGTGCATGAGGTGGTTGCGCCGGATGAGCTGGATGCCGCGGTGACCAAGAAGATTCGGTCGGTGCTGGCCTGTGGGCCTGAAGCGGTGGCCTCTTCGAAACGTCTGGCTCTCGATCCACCCGGAACTCTGGAGGAGGCGTCGCGGCTCTTGGCGGCGACGCGCTCCGGCGATGAGGCGAAAGAGGGGATCTCGGCTTTCCTCGGCAAGCGAAGGGCCGCGTTCTTCGTGGAGGCTTAATCCGTGCCTATTCGAAAAGTGCTCATCGCCAATCGCGGCGAAATCGCGATCAGAGTTATCCGTACATGCAGAGAGATGGGGATCTCCACGGTGGCGGTCTTCAGCGAGGCTGACGAGAATGCTCTGCATGCGAAGATGGCGGACGAGGCCGTGCCGCTTGGCGGCTCTCAGCCTTCGGAGAGCTACTTGAGCCTGCCGAAGGTGCTGGACTCGGCTCGAGAAACGGGCGCCGATGCGATCCATCCGGGCTACGGCTTCCTCAGCGAGCGCGCGGAGCTGAGCGATGCGTGCCGGGATGCGGGAATCGCCTTCATCGGTCCAACGGGCGCAGCGATGAGGAGGCTGGGCGACAAGATCTCCGCCAAGCAGCTGGCGGTGGAAGGCGGTGTGCCGATCGTACCGGGCTTCTTCGAGCCCGGCGCTTCCGAAGATGCGCTCTTTGAAGCCGCCGAACGGGTGGGCTACCCGGTCATGCTCAAAGCAGCGGCGGGAGGTGGGGGCCGGGGAATGCGCGAGGTGGAAAGCCCGGACCAGCTCCGCGACGCTCTCCGACTGGCATCGAAAGAGGCTCAAAACGCTTTTGGAGATGGCGCGATGATGGTGGAGAAGCTGATTCGCCGCCCACGCCACGTCGAGGTTCAGGTCTTGGCGGACCTGCATGGACAGGTGGCCTGTCTGTTTGAGCGAGAGTGCTCCATCCAGCGACGCCACCAGAAGCTGATCGAAGAGGCTCCCGCCCCCGCGCTGACCAGCGGTCTCGTGGATTGGGAAGCCATGCGCGATTCCGCGCACAAAATCGTCTCTCTGGCAGGATACACGAACGCTGGGACGGTGGAGTTCATCGTGGACCCCGCCGCCGGCTCCTTCTACTTTCTCGAAGTGAACGCAAGGCTTCAAGTCGAGCACCCGGTCACGGAAGCGATTACGGCTCTCGATCTGGTCCGCTGGCAGATCAGGATCGCGGAAGGCGATCGGTTACCGGAAGGCTTGGCCGGCCTCGGCCGGGAACAAATCTCGGGGCACGCCATTGAAGCCCGCGTGATCGCCGAAGACCCGGCCGCCGGATTCTTGCCGAGCATCGGCAAGATTCTCGGTTGGGCCGAGCCGCGCAGCCCAGGCGTCCGTGTGGATACGGGATTCGGGAAGGGCTCCGAGGTTTCCAGGTTTTACGATTCGCTGGTGGCCAAGGTCATTGCCCACGGAGCAAGCCGAAGCGAGGCGATTCAGCAGCTTCGAGCTGCCTTGGAGGACTTCCATGTTCTTGGAGTCAAGAGCAACGTGGATTTCCTCCTTTCGGTTCTGAGACATCCCGAGTTTGAGGCTGGGCAGATCGATACGGGTTTCTTGGCGCGCAACTTCGAGGGTTGGAGACCGAGCGAGCCCGATGCCGTTGTCGGAGCCTTGAGTGAGAGGGCTGCTACGGCGCGCCCCGCCGTAGCAGCCACTCTCAGATCCTCCAATCCAGCCTGGAGCGCGGGGGATGGGTTTCGAAACGTCTAGGGCGTAGCAGGATCCAAACCCATCGTTCGACCCTTATCGACTGCCGGAATGCCCTTTGCCATCCAGACCGGCTCGGGAGCTCCCTTGAGAAAGTGGTCGAAGAATTGGCTGAGCCGAATCGTGAAGTCCTTCCGGTTCTTTCGCTCCATGATGTTGTGGTCTTCGCCGTTGTACACGACCATCCAACTTGGCTTGTTGAGTCTTCGAAGGGCGGTAAACAGCTCGATGCCTTGGGTGTGGGGGACCGCGCCATCCTTGTCGTTCGACATGATCATCAGCGGAGTCTGAACCTTGTCGGCGAAGAAGACCGGGGAGTTCTCGATGAACCGCAGCGTTGCGTCCCAGGGAGTGCCTCCAATCCGTGATTGGCCGTGTTCGTACTGCATCTCGCGCACGATTCCCGAACCATAGCGGATGCCGCCGTAGGCGCTGAACATGTCTCCCACCGGCGCGCCGGCCTCGGCTGCAGCGAACATATTCGTCTGCGTGACCAGGTACGCGACTTGATAGCCGCCCCAGCTCTGGCCTTGAATGCCTAGCCGCTTGGGATCGATGTAGCCTCTCTCCACGATGCTCTGCACTCCCGGCACGATGGCGCTGAGAGCGCTATAGCCCGGATAGCCGACCCGGTAAGGAATATCGGGCACGAAAATGCAGTAGCCGTTGCTCGCAAAGTAGGAGAGGTTGATGGTGCTTGCGCTTGGCGCCGGCGGATGGTAGGAGTAAAGAGAATCGCTGAGCCGCTCATAGAAGTAGGCGATCAGCGGATACTTCTTCGTGTAATCGAAGTTCTCCGGCTTGATGAGAATGCCTTGGAGCGGAACGCCGTCGAGACTCGTCCATCGAACCAGCTCCGCCTTACCCCAGTTGTACTCTTTCTGTTGCGGATTGGCGTCGGTCACCTTTTGAGGGCTATGGAAGGCTGTATCGGTGACCCACAGATCGGGGTACTCGACGAAGTCCTGCTGTGTGTAAACCAGCCGGTCGGAGTCCTTCGCCTTCTCGAAGCCTCCATAGATTTTCGGGCCCTCCAGCTCCTTTTGAATCGAGCCATTGGCGAGCCAAAACGCGCCGCCCTCTTTTGAGTCGTCGTTCAGTCCCGTGAGAAGCATATGGTTCGGATCGACTGTGGGATCCTCGGGGTCAAGGTCGTCGACCGAGTACCGCTCTTTGACGTCGCGCCCGTAGGTGAGGCGCCGCGTCACCGACTTGCCGTCGGTCGGCACTTGCCAGAGGTCGTACCGGTCCTGGAGAATGGCGTCCTTGTCGTCCTTCGTCCAACCCGCCAGACCGTAGGCGTTTGGCACGTCCGGAACGTCGTTCAGCTCGTCGGCAAGCGGGTAGGGAATGGTTGTCACCGGATGACTTGCCCGGGTGGCGCAATCGATGATCGCCCATGACTTCGCCGCGCCGTCGAAGAGGGCCAGGTAATGGCCCTTGGGACTTAGCCGGGTCTCGCACTTGAGTTTGCTAGCAACCTGATATCGGCGTCCATCCTGAAGGTCGATGAGAAAGACGTCCTCGTAACCCGGATCCCAAGCGCCGTCATGCTCGTACGGCAGGTCGGTTGACGCTTCCGCGTAGCGGCCGTCGTCCTTGTCCGAGATCTGCACCGTTGGCAGATCGCGGTCCGCCAGCTGCATGGAGCGCTTCTTTCCGATGTCGTAGATTGCCGTGTAGCCTCTGTTCCTCTCCGCCTCGGCCCGGAGGATCTGCGCCGGTTGCAGCTCGCGGTCTTGCCACGTCCAAACGTCCAAGCTGACCTTCTCATCATCCGGGACTTCCTTCGGCGGAGCGAGCGGCGCCGGCGAGGTTGCGTAAACCAGCCGGGCGCCTCGCTCGCTGAACCGGATCGACGACTTCTCATTGACCGACCAGCCTTTGGGCATCGAGTCGGCTCCGACGGCCCCTGCCTTACCGGAACGAGGGTCGAAAAGCGTCAGGCTGCAAGTCGGCGGCGCTTTGGGCGTCTCGTCCTTCGCTTTCTCTTTGGGTTTGGGGACGACTGGCTTCGACAGATATGCCAAGTACCTACCGTCATTGCTGAGATCTATCTGTGGGAACTCGAGTTTGCCGGTAACCACTGTGCTCTTCTTGCCCGAGCTGAGATCCTCATAGGTAACGCTTCCGTCCTTGTCGTCTTTTGAATCCAAAGAGTACGCGAGGACATTGCCTTCCTTGTTGAAGGTGACGCGAGTCGCATTGGGGATCGTCTCCTCCTTGCCCGACCCCAGATTTCGAATCGCCCATGGGGTGGCCTTCTCCTCTGCCTTCGTCTCTTTGGCATCCTTCGCCGGCGGCTCCGGCTTGGGAGGCGCGGGTTTGTAGACGATCCAGCCCGAATCTTCCCTCGGGAGATCGAAGCTTTGCACCTTCTCAATCCGGGTCTGCTCGCCCGTGGCAAGGTTCACGATCACGAGGGCCCCCTTCGGCATGTCATCCGGCTTTGCCTTTTCGCGCCGAGCTTTGCGGGTGTCCGCAAACGGCGGCATAGAGATGCCGACGGCGAACTTCGAGTCTTTAGTGAACCGCAGATTGGCACGCGGCACCGAAATCGTGTGGCCGTCGTCAAGGCTTCGAATCCAGCCGGCCGCATCGCCCTCCTGAGGCGTGATCGAGTAAGTCAGCCACTTGCCGTCGCGGCTGAGGGCAGTGCCTCGGATCGAGTTCCAGCCGTCGAACACGCTTGGATCCAACGGCTTCTTAGGGGCGGTTTGAGAGGGAAGAGAGAGAGCAAGAGCAAGGACGGCGCACGCAAGCATCGCATTTTCAACATACCCGTCGGGGCTGATGTATGCTTCGCCGAATGACGCTGCCGGAGTCGATCGAGGTGTTCGTCGACGGTTTCACTGCTTCCAAAAGCCAGACGCATCCCTACGTCTGCGACCGCGTCGATGGTCTATGGATCATGCACGACGCACCGGGGCGTAAAGACGCTCGAAAGACTGAGATCGTCACCTGCTGCAAGGAGCCGGTGGAAGCAGCCAAAGCGATCAAAAGAACAGGGGTTGGCTGGCACTTCCTTTGCCACTTGCATGAGTCGCAGAGCGAGTTCGAGGCCATACGGGAAGCTTATAAGGGCTTGGGTTACAAGGCCATCTCCACCGAGTGGATGTTCTGGCACGACCTTCGGCAAGTGCCGCTATTTGAAACCGAGCCGCCCGCTCGGCTCGTGCCCAATCAAGCCGAGGCGGATTCGATTCCTCAACTGGGCAGTCGCAAGGTCAAGCTCCTCAAAGGCGCCCGGCAGTTTGGGGTTTGGGATGAGAAAAGGGACTACGGCTGGGCTAGGTCGCAGGACACGGGTGGCGCCTCTTGGATCTCAAGCCTGTATGTTCGGGAAGACGTGCGGCGAAGGGGATACGGCCGCGCGCTCATGAGCACCGTTCTGCAGTCCGACCGTGAAATAGGCCTTCACGCCAGCGTCCTTCTGGCCAGCACCGCGGGATCGATGCTCTATCCAGTTCTCGGCTTTCAACAGTTGGGGATCTTGCAGATGTTCTGCCCTGCCAAGCGTTAGTGCCCTGAAGCGATCGATTTGATCCGCACGACGGTATGGTCGCCCTCGCTCGAGACCTGGATGATCGCCAGGTTGCCGTGAGGCGTCGTCCCGACCACGGTCGGCGCCTTGCCGCCCGGACCCGGCGGCTGTTTCATGTAGGACAAGTAGAACTTCGTCGCCTTTCCGACTGGATCGTTCGTCGTAAGGACCAGCTCATAGTGAGTTCCATCCGCGTCCTTTCGCGGCATTCGGCTCAGGCCGTCAGGCGCCTTGGAGCCGGGATACATCGGAACGTCGCACAGCTTTGACAGCTCTTCCGGCGTCGGAGGGGTGTAGTTGGTAGTCGTCCGTGCCGAGGGATCGTCGGACGGTTTCTCCGGAGCTGACGGGTCGTGCGAGCAGCCCGCGAGAGCGAGCACGAACAGGGACATCCACCCGAGTCGCATTCCGAAAGTGTATCCGGTTGGAACACCACGCGTGGAGCTTTCCCTCGGTAACCTGAGGGAGTGAGCCAATCTCAAAACGCGCGCATTTTGGTGGTGGAAGACGAGTTGAGCGTCTCCAACTTTCTGGAACAAGCTCTTCGGGAATCTGGATTGCAGGCCCTCGTCGCGCACACCGTCAAGGCCGCCGCAGCCCTTTGGGAGGCCGAAAAGCCGGACCTCGTGCTTCTTGACCTGATGCTGCCAGACGGCGATGGTCTCGAGCTGCTGCGAGAACGCAGAGAGGCAGGCTCGCACACGCCAGTCATCGTTTTGAGTGCTCGCAGCGGACTGGCCGATCGCGTGACCGGCCTCGACCTCGGCGCCGACGACTACCTCCCAAAGCCGTTCAGCCTGGAAGAGCTCCTGGCGAGAGTGAGGGCTCAGCTGCGGCGAGTTCAGGAGGCGCCGACCACGTCTCTGCGCTGCGGCGACCTCGAAATCGACCTGCTTTCGCGCCGGGCCATGCTGAATGGACGGCTGCTGTTCCTTTCGACCACGGAGTTCCGGCTGCTGGAGCTGCTCGCCACCAACATGGGCCAGCCCGTCTCCAAGAGCCAGATGCTGGAGCACGTGTGGGACGATCCTGATCGGGATCCGAACGTCGTGGAGGTGTATGTCAACTACTTACGGAACAAGCTCGAGCGCGGAGGCGCGCCCCGCCTGATCCATACGGTACGCGGACGCGGCTATGTCCTCCAAGCAGAAACCCCGGCCTCCTAGATTCGGCCACCGGGCTCGAATGAGCTTCGTGACGGCCACGACGGCCGGCCTGCTGCTCGCCGTCCTGTTTTTGGCCGCGGTCTACGGATTCTATTTGACAGAATATGCCTCCGCCGAGGACGAGCTTCAGCCGACGGTGCTCGCTGCTGTAGCCGAGTATCACAAAAACCCGCAGGAACCCAATTTACGCACGATCATCACCGCAAACACGGACCTCAGCATTGCGGTGTTCGATAAACGCGGCTATGCCTTGGCACGGTTCGGCAACGTCCGCGTGCCGCTCTTTCTCGACTCCGGCCGAAACGAGATCGCGGGGCTCCCGGTGGTCGCTCAAGTTCATCAGTTTTCCGACGGAACTGTGGTGGCCGTGGCCGGCTGGCGTACTCGCGAGATTGCGGTGCGGCGCTTTGCGACCCTCCTCGCCGTGCTCTGGTTTCCTCTCGTCGGGATCTTCGCCGCCATTCCATGGTTTGCGTCGCGATCGACCTTTGAGCCGCTCGAACGGCTCGCAAGACAGGCAGAAGCGCTGAGCGCCCAAGACTTGTCGGGCCGCCTTCAGATCGAACCGGGCGAGTACGCGGGATTCGCGGAGCGGCTCAACCGGTTTTTGGACCGGCTCGAAAAGGCCGTGCGCAGGGAAGAGCGGTTCGTGTCGGATGCCGCCCATGAGCTTCGGACGCCGCTTACGGTGATGAAAGGCCGGCTGGAGACCAATCTGCTGCGCGCTCGCAATCCAGAGGAGTACAGAGAGACGCTGCGCGAGGTGCTGATCGAGACGGAGCGGCTTGCCGGGCTGGTGGAAATGCTTCTTCAGTCGGCGACGATGGTCCAGGGAGAGGTGCCCTCGATCGACCTCGAGGAACAGTGCGAACGGGCTCATGCCCGCTGGGTGGACATGTTTGCCCAGCACGAGGTCGAGCTGGAGCTTTCCTCCCAATCATGCTCCGCCAAGATGAAGCTGCGAGAGTTCGAGGTCATCATCGACAACCTCCTTTCGAACGCCCTCAAGGTGAGCCCCAAAGGGAGCCACTGTTGCCTTGCGGTCCACCCGGAAGGAGGGCTTTCCCGCATTGAGGTCACCGACCAGGGTCCGGGGGTCCCTCCCGAGTTTCGTGAGACGATTTTCGAGCGGTTCGCCCGCTTGGACGTGGGGCGCAGCCGCGACGTGGGCGGATTTGGAATCGGCCTGGCAGTGTGCCGCCGAATCGTTGAAGGAAGGGGCGGCCACGTCTACCTTCAGCCTAGCGACGTGGGCGCCCACTTCGTGGTCGACTTGCCGAACTAGCGGCTATTGGCCGTGGTCGGATGCGGTCGAGCCCATCATGGTCTTGCCGCTCAGCAGCATCTTGTAGTGCATGTTCACGGTCGGAAGCTCCTTGACCGCCATGCCTTTCACATCCTCGTCCCGGCCGTTCCGCACCTCTTTCTTATAGAGCTTGATCGCGTTTTCGTGGCCGGCCTTGTTGATGGCGCGATACTGCATGTCGAACTCGTCGCCCTTCAGGTTTCGCAAATGGTTCAGCTTGCTTTGAAGGTCTTTGGGGAGGTCTCCGGTGATGTCGACGCCCTTGTTTTGCGCGACTTGAGCGGCTTCGTTCCAAGCCGGCTGGTGATCTTGGATCATCTCCTTCGCGAACTCGGTGACGAAGGGGCTGCCGCCATTGCTCTGGGCGATCTTCGCCATCTCGATCTCAAACTTGTCGATTGTGGCGGCCTGCTTCAGAAACTTGATGTCCATCTGGCTGAGACCGGAAACAGGTCGGAAGATCCTTTCCGGGCGGCCGTCGTTATAGAATCCCACCTCTTGCGCGCTTGCCGAGGCTCCCATGGCAACACACGCGAGGGTGACGAATACGGTTGCTTTCATTCTCTCTCTCCTTGGTTCAGGCGATGCGAGCCCATTCGGCCCACACCTTTGAAGAGGAGTTGCGTCGAAGTATTGTTCCGGCGGGTAGGCCTTCGTGGCCCGGCAGAAGTCTCGAGTCAGGGCCGACCCATGTCGAACCGCTCCAGCGTGGCAATGTCGACGTAGGTTGAGCCGGCCATCCGTCCGATCGCTTCCAGCTTCGTTGGATCGACAGTCCCGTCGCCCCACAGGTCCGTGTGAATGTGAAGTCGGACGACCTCACCGATAACGTAGCGGGCGGCGCTCGGGCCCTCCCCATGCGCGATGATCTGAAAGACTTGACACTCCATCTGTGCGAGACTCTCCTCCACCCTCGGCGGGCGGACTGCCTCGCTCGGAAGCTGGGTAAAGCCTGAGCAAGCCCACTCCGATTCGCAGGGCGCAAAGCTTGCGCTCGTGGCGTTCATTCCATGCGCCATCGGCCGATGGACGGTGTTGATCACGAACTCGCCGGTTTCGCGGACGTTGCGCAGGCTGTCCTTCTCCTCCCCGCGCGAGTTTAGGCACGGTGAGTAACAGACGCTTGGCGGATTGCTGCCTCCGGCCATAAAGAAGGAAAACGGCGCCAGATTCAAGATGCCGGAGCGGCTGATGGTGCTGACAAACGCGATGGGACGCGGTTGCACGAACGTAGTCAAAAGCGAGTAAGAGTCTTGATACGGCATTTGCTCGAGATCAAGGCTGACGAACTCGCTCACGCCTCCAAGTATGAGGCGTGTACGATGATGCTAACCATGCTCGCCACTACTCTCGCGGTACTGCTCACTTCGGCTCCGCAGACCCCGAAGGCGCTGCTAGTCATCGAGCACCGGCTCAATGCGCTCAACGCCGCGACCAAGCAGATGAACATCGAAGCGATCGCGGATTGGATGAGCGCGAACGCGACGAAAGGCTTTCTGTTGCGAACCGCAAAAGGCAAGAGCCTGGATTCTCGCGAGATCGTTCAGAACCTCGAAGACGAGTTCTTGATCATTCAATCGATCCCGAACTGCACTGCCAAGGTTGGCAACTTCTCACAAAAGGGCGCCCGAGTCTCTTGCAGCGTCGTAACCAAAATGACCGCGATGCTGAAAGGCAAGCGGAAGCTGTACAGCGAGGTCACGGTTGTCGATACCTGGCGCCAAGTGAACGGGAACTGGAAGCTAGCCGGCGCCGTCACCACCCATCAAAAGACGACGATATTGCCGATCCAAGGGCACAAGCATCCCTAGCCCGGGCTACGCGCTCAGCCAAGATGGCAGCGGAAGAATTCCAGTGTTCGTTTCCAGGCATCCTGGGCCGCGACCGCGTTGTACACCTCGGGGCGTGTGTCGTTGAAGAAGGCGTGCTGGGTACCGGCGTAGGTGTGGAACTCGTGGGGCTTCTGAAGCAGAGTGAGCTCCTTATCGAGCGCACGAACAGCCTCCGGCGAAGCGTAGTTGTCGTTTTCGGCGAAGATCCCCAGAACCGGGCCAGAAATATGACGGTAAGACGGCTGGACCTTCGGATGGATTCCGTAAAAGTTCACCACCGCCTGGATCGCCGGATTGCTTCCCGCCGCGAACATTGCGAGCTGGCCGCCCATGCAAAACCCGATCACGCCCACTTTGTCGCTGGGCTCGGTCGCCGCGTCGGCCATAAGGACCAGGATCGCCTTTCGCATCACGGCTTCGGCATCCTCGATATTCAGCGCCTGCATCAAGGTGGTGGCTTCGTCCGGATCGGTCGTCGACTCGCCATGGAACAGATCCGGGGCAAGAGCCGTGAACCCTTCGGATGCGAACCGGTCCACGACGTCCACGATGTGGGGAACCAATCCCCACCATTCTTGGATCACGACGATGCCGGGGCCTTTTCCGCCGGTCGGTCGAGCGATGTAGGCTCGAACGTCGTCCGCCCCATTAGAAAACTGAATATGTTCCCCTTGCATAACTGCCAGTTTACGGAAGAAACCGCTCCCTAAGTGCGGGCGTGGGAATCATGCAGGAGTTGCCGCCTCCGAAGAACTTACGCCGGTTGGTGGCGACCCATCGATACACGCCGTCTCGAATGAACTTGGGCACGACAAGCAGGGCCAAGGATAGCTTCCACACTCCGCCGGCAGCCGCCAGGGCGCGCAAGGCGGCGGTGGAGCGCAGGTGGGTTCCCTTCTCGTCGAGGAGCTGAACGGACCAGGTTTCAGGCTCTCCCTGCAGCTCGCCCAGCGCCTCCTTGGCGGTCTCGCCTTGCAAGGTGGCAAAGCGAAGAACCCGCTTCTTGTCGATCTTGATCAGGAGCCTCACGAACCGGTCGCACAGGCCGCAATCGCCGTCGTAAAACACGATCGGACCGTCGGCGGCGAGCTCTCTCAGTCGTTCCTCCATTACTGAATCTCTCTAACTATATCTACCGCGTTTCGCGATAGCCGGTGCCCATAAGCAGGACGTATGGTGGTCGGATCAAGGTTCCACGGCCAAAAGCTAGCAACCTCCTTGAGCGATTCTCCTATAAAATGGTTAACCGATCTCAGGGATTGAGCGAAAAGTCAACATGTTCTTTCCGCCTGTCCACCACGCCCAGGTTCGTTCGAACGCTCCGATCGTCATCCCGGTCCACATCGAAAACGGCATAGCGACCGTGATGGCCGATTTCAACGGCCGCAAGCTTCCAATGCTGATCGATTCCGGGGCCTGGAGCACGTCCGTCGACCGAGACATGATGGAGACCGGCGAAGAGAACGACGCTCGATCGTTCAAGGTTCCTGGCTGGCTGAAGAACGTACGTGCACGTCTGACTGCGTCGGTACCGGTCTTTGAAGACGCGGCCGTCCATCCGCACATGGCTGGAGTGATCGGCATCGACCTTCTTCGAATGGCGCCGTTCGGCCTCGACTACAAGGCGCACACCCTTACGGTCTGGCCCAAAGGCGTGACCCCCCAGCAGGCGGCGAAGTGGATCTCGCCGGAAGCGAACGAGTGCGAATCGATCCCTTTGCTTAACGGCCCCTTCGGCACGTTCAAGTTTCTGGCGGAGATCGGCGGCCAAAAGACTTCCTTCCTGATCGACACCGGCGACAACACCATCGTGCTCGGCAGCCAGTTCAAGCCGGCGGGATCGGAGATCATTCCCTTGGATGCCAGCTCCGCAAGCTTCACGGCAACGGCAAGGGAGAGCCAACGAGTCGCCGTCTTATCCACGCTCACGATCAACGATCACGAGTGGCCACCCGTGCTTGCGTCGGTCTCCAAGATGTTCTCGAACAATGTGATGGGGCCAAAGCAGCTTTTTGCTCCGAGGGCCATCATCGACGCGCCGCACATGAAGATGTATGTGTCGGCGTTCGACCGAAAGACGGCTGTGGAGCGGGCGTTCGAGACCATCATGCCGACCGACGTCAGCATCGTCGGGAATCGCCTCGAAATCGTCTCAGCCGGCGGGTCGGCGGGCCCCGTCGAGATTTCCAAGGTCGGCAAAACGCGAATGCGGACCCTGGTCCGTCGCCTCAGTGGAAACCGTTGGGGCAGCGCTCCGGCATTTGCCAAGATCGCCAAGCAGATCCTCGACGGCGCCAACCTGACGGTACGGCAAGGAAAGCGGTCGCTGACGGGAGAAGTGCCGCACAACTTCTCCAAGGGTTCCGTGTCGGACGAGGACTGGCCGAAGGGTCCGGCCGCGGTCATTCTCGGGAAGGACCACCACGCGACGAGAATGTTCCCTGGGCAGCATAAGACATTTGCGAATTGGTTGACTGTTGTATGTATGCCTCGGTACGAAACCCCGAAAGTCGTCTATAACAAAGACAAGACGATGTCGGTTGTGGCGGGCGAACTGAAAAAGCGCAAGCCGCAAGCGGATTGAGTTTGGAAGACGCGAAATCGTATTGCGGCTCCCTCCCGTCTGTTCAGTACAGCCATGATGAGCGTTGCAGAGCCCGAAGTCTCGCCCTTGTGGGTGGTGGGTTCTCGCGACCTGGCCGCCGAGAGGCAGCTTGTTCGTGAGCTGCGCGTCACGCCCCTGGTAGCCGCGGTCTTGGTCCAGAGGGGCTTTGGCGATCCTCAGGCTGCCTTCGCATTCCTCAATCCCTCCCTCGACGACCTGCACGATCCCAAAAAGCTGCCCGACTACGAGGCGGCTCGGAACGAAATCTTGGGCGCCAAGGAGCGGGGCGAGCTGATCTACGTCCACGGCGACTACGACGTGGACGGCGTGACCAGCGCCGCCATCTTTCAACGGTTTTTGAGCCGAATCGGCTGCAAGGTGCACACCCATGTGCCCCACCGCATGAAGGAGGGTTACGGCATCCATGTGGATGCGGTCGAAGAAGCCATCTCGATGGGCGCCAAGCTGTTCCTGACCTGCGACTGCGGCAGCGGTGCGCTCGCTCAGATCGAAAGAGCGAAGCAGGCCGGCATGAAAGTGGTCGTGACGGACCACCACTCGGTTGGAGAGGAGCTTCCCAAGTCGGACGCCTTTATCAATCCTCACCGGCCAGGGTCCGACTATCCGTTTGACGAGCTCAGCGGGGCCGGGGTGGTGTTCAAGCTTTGCCAGGGTCTCACGGAAGAGCTTGGCCACCCGGTTGGCGCCTATCATCGCGCGTTTTTAGATTTGGCCGCGCTCGGCACGGTCGCCGACGTGATGCCCTTGCTTGGAGAAAACAGGATCATCGCCCGGTTCGGCATCGAGCGGCTCCAGGATACGAAGAAGGTCGGCCTTCAGGCGCTCATGCGGGAGTCGAAGGTCGGGCTCGACCCAACCAAGCCGATCAAGGCGCGTCATATCGGCTGGCAGCTGGGGCCCCGGCTGAACGCCGTCGGAAGGCTGGAAGACGCAGCCGTTGCGCTTCAGCTTCTCATCGAGAGCGACTCGGCCAAGGCGGTCCAGCTTGCTGCGCGGCTGGAGGCCGTCAACGTTGAGCGGCGCGCCCAAACGGCGGCTATCGTGGAGCAGGCTGAAGAGATGGTGCTCTCGAGCGGCTACGACCGCCGCAGCCTGATGGTCGTTGCCAACGAGGGATGGCACTCCGGAATTGTCGGGATCGTCGCTGGGAGATTGGTTGAAAAGTTCAACCGTCCCTGCTTCGTCCTTACCGTCAATCCCGAGACGGGTATGTGCAAGGGCAGCGCTCGCGGGATTCCCAACTTTCATCTCGCCGCCGCGATCAGGGCCCACCCCGAGCTTTTGGAAGGAGGCGGTCACGCGATGGCCGCGGGATGCAGCTTCCCGGTCGACCGCTTGGAAGCGGTCCGAAGTGCTTTGGACACCTATGCCCAAGAGCGGCTCAAGCCTGAAGACCTGGCGCCCAAGGTGGTGGCGGACATGGAAGTCACTTGGGATGAAGTCACTTTGTCCGCCGCCGAAGAGATGGCGTCGCTGGAGCCGTTCGGGTGCGAAAATCCCGAGCCGGTATTCGTGGCTCGCTCGGTCGCCCTCAGTCAGATCCGTCCAACGAAGAATCCAAGCCACGTTCGCCTGGTTCTTCGGCAAGGAGGCGGCAAGGCCTTTCCTGGGATCGCGTTCAATATCGGGGAGGCGCTCAGCGCGCTGGGCGCCGGAACAGAGGTCGACCTCCTTTTCAAGGCCGAAGTGAACGAATTTCAAGGCTTCCGGGAGCTCCAGTGGCAAGTCCGCGACTTTCGCAAGAACTGACGGGCCGTCTGGTCCCGTGAATCGCAAGATGGGCGTTTCCGGGAATCCGAAGAGGTCCCAAAAAAGAGCGCAGTTTAGCGCATGCCAGGCAATTACTGCGGCTTTCTTCGAACGGTCGGGCGGCGCTAGGTAGTCTCTGCATCGTGCGAATAGCAGCTTGCTTTCTCGCGGCATGCCTTTTGGCGAGCCCCTCTTTTGGCCAGAAGCTCGACGGCAAGTACGACGCGGGCAAAGATGGCGGCGTCGCGTGGCAGATCAACAACCACGGCACCCTGATGTGGGGCGGCTCTCCCTACCTTCCCGTGGGGGTCTCGGTCGATCCGACGCCGCAGTCCATCGCGGCGGCAAAGGCAGCGGGAATCTCCGACGTGATCGTGGATTTGCCCGCGTCTGACGACGGGTGGGACAGCACGATCTCCGCACTCGAGTCTTCGCACCTGAGGTATCTGATTCGCATCGGCTCGCTCGGTCCCATGGCGAAAGGCATCGCAGTCGATCCCTCCTCCTATCGGATCTCGGATGTGAAGGGTCCGAAGCACGTCGAGCTTTCTCTGCCCGACGCCACCGAGGTCCTGGCGGTGATCGCTCAGAAGCGGGATGGGGCCATCCAGAAGTGGGAGCGTGTGCCCGTCATCAATGGCAAGCTGGTCTACGACGCGATGGCGCCTCAAGGCATCGAGTCGGTCATTCTCTTCTATCCCAACACGCGGAGCCTCGCCCAGCCCGACTACTGGGAAGAGCTGGACGGTCATCGCGACCGGCTGCTTGGCGCCCTTCGACACCACCGACCCGGCCCGGGCCTTCGCGGAATTGTGAACCCCCTGGGCAAGACTCTGACCCTGCCTGGCCCAAACATCCGGTTCGTTCCGACCTCTCCCGCATTCCGGGCCGAGTTCGCGCTCTTCCTCGAGAATAAGTACCGAAACGTGGTCAACGTGCTCCGTGCTTGGTCGCTCGGTTCGCAGATCGTCTCCAACGCCCAGAACGGAGAAGACAAGGACATGACCTTCAGCTTCGACGACGTGGCCAAGTTTGTTCCGCTGTGGTCCGGAACCCGTGGCGTCGCTCAGTTCTGGGATCCGGGCAAGAACAAGCTTTTCTCTTGCGACATCCGGCACAGCACGTTTTGGAAAGACCTTGCCCAAGCGGTGAACCTTGCGGAAAACCGTCGGTACCAGCGAATCGTGGACTCCATCCGAGAGGTCGTCGACGTTCCCGTGGTTCAAGAGTGGTCCGGCTGGGCCTCACCTTACGAAGGCACGAGCCCATCGGTGGACGGCATCGGGATGAAAGCCAGCGGCACCTCGCCGAGCGCGATCATCGCCACGGCTTCCAAGGCGACGAGCAGCCTTTTGCGGTGGAAGACCGAAACTTCGACCGACCTGGAAGGCATGCTTCACGGCTGGCTGCCGGCGACCGACATCGACCTGGGAGAAGGTTCCTCGGCATCCAGTCAATTGGGAGGCGTGCTGGACGATCTGACCAGCCTTGGCGCTCGCGGCATCTTCATTCGAACCAGCGATCCCGCCGCCATGAAGGCCGTTGCGGCCGAGGCGGGCCGGCGCGCCAGCGACGTAGGTCCTTCCCAGTATTCGCCTCGAGCGGTGTTCTTCCCAGAGAACGCCACGAACCCAGCGGAAGCCCAGCGGCTTCAGGGTGGGTTCTGGTGGCTTC
>DASZPA010000140.1:0-2047 GCA_035550555.1 Fimbriimonas sp. | reverse complement strand
CAATTCCTCTGCAGCGGCTAGCTCGCGCCGACGGAGCGAGACGTCGCCGTTGGGGCCGCCTTGTCTGAGCGAAGCGAGTTTGGCGGCCCGCGACGTCTCCCGAGGGCGAATACGCGCGAGCTTGAAGCGGAACGAGGAATGGCCATAGCGGAGCGACCCTCCGGGAAACCCCCATCCAAAAAACACCCAACCAATTCCTCTGCAGCGGCTAGCTCGCGCCGACCGAGCGATACGAGGTCGAATCAGCGCGAGCTTGAAGCGGCACGAGGCATGGCCACAGCGGAGCGACTCCGGAAGGGAGGCTAACGCACGCATGTTCCCTTCGAGCCTTGCCAGCGCCAACACTGCGTCCTAAGTTTGCAGTGGCGCGGGCAAGCAGCGAACCCTACACCCACCTGAACCGGAGGACCCAAGGCCCGACACCCTACCCGCCCGCGATCGCCCCAACCACCAACAGCGGCTCCCGCCCTGCAGCAATACTCTCCGGCAACTCCCGCTCCGCTGGTTCCAACGAGATGTCCTCGCCGCACGCGAAAAACCGAAGAAACGCCCGCCGACGATGCGTCCCGTGATCGCGGATCGTCCCCTTCAAAACGGGGTACGCATCCTCCAAAGCCCCGAGAACTGAAGACACGCTGACGGTCCCAGCCACATCCACTGAGACCTCGGCCCCTACACGGGCAAGGTTTCGCAGATGGTGCGGCAGGATGACTCGAACCATCAGTCCAACGTTTGAACCTCGACCGAAAGCACCGAAGGGAAATGCTCGTTGATCGGATTCCAATGATCGCCACTATCCGGCGACACGTAGACTTGCCCACCGGTCGTCCCGAAATAGATCCCACAGTCATCCAACGTGTCCACGGCCATGGCGTCGCGAAGAATGTTCGAGTAGCAGTTCTCTTGAGGCAGACCGTTCGTCAGCGGCTCCCACTCGTTTCCGCCGGTCCGGCTCCGATAGACGCGCAGCTTGCCCTCCGGCACGTAGTGCTCCGAGTCGCTCAGGATCGGCACAACGTACACCGTCTCCGGCTCGTGCGCGTGAACGTCGATCGGAAACCCGAAATCGCTCGGCAAATTCCCGCTCACCTCGCGCCACGAATCGCCGCCGTCGTCGCTGCGCATCACGTCCCAATGCTTCTGCATGAACAGCGTGTCCGGCCGCGAAGGATGCAGGGCGATCCGGTGCACGCAGTGCCCGACCTCGGCGTCGGGCTTCGGCATAAAGTTCGAAATCAAGCCCTTGTTCGCCGTCTTCCAAGTTTTGCCGCCGTCGTCCGTGCGGAAGCATCCCGCTGCCGAGATTGCGACCCACATGCGATCCGGCGCGGTGGGATCGACCAAGATCGTATGAAGGCACATTCCGCCGGCGCCCGGCTGCCAGTCTTCGCCAGTGGCATGCTTCCTCAGGCCCGGCAACTCCGACCAAGTCTTGCCGCCATCGGTACTCTTGAAAAGCGCGGCGTCCTCGACGCCTGCCAACACGGTGTCCGGATCGCTCAGAGAAGGCTCCAGGTGCCAAACGCGCTTGAACTCCCATGGATGAGGCGTGCCGTCGTACCACCGATGCGTGCCGGTTGGCTCCTCATACATAAACTTGTTGCTCTCGCCTTGAGGAAAGCCGCTGTCTGATTGAAGTTCTTCAGGAGTGCTGCCAGGGGTAGCCCACGTCTTGCCGCCGTCGTCCGATCGCTGGACGATCTGCCCAAACCATCCGCTCGACTGGGACACGAAGATCCGGTTCGGATCGACCGTCGACCCTTTCATGTGGTAGATCTCCCACCCGCCAAAGTGAGGCCCCTCGATCTTCCAATCCTTCCGCTGCCCGTCCGCCTCGCAAACGAAGGCCCCCTTCTTAGTCCCCACCAAAACCCGAACGCGACTCATTCTTTCTCCTAGTCAAAAACGTGTGGCGCAAGGTTACCCCCACCCCCATCGCAACAAGGCCGCACAGCGGAGCGACCCTCTCCGGGAAAACCCCCATCCAAGAACCCCCAACCAATTCCTCTGCAGCGGCTAGCTCGCGCCGACCGAGCGAGACGTCGCT
>DASZPA010000139.1:0-4069 GCA_035550555.1 Fimbriimonas sp. | reverse complement strand
CATGATCACGCCTGAAAAGGATCCGGAAACGGGGGCTCAGAAGGCTCAAGAGGTAGGCAGCAACAGCGATGTGCTCGTCGGCGGTTAGTCTGGCTTTCCTGTTGGGAGCGGCGAGCGTCGCGCAAGCGCAGACGTCCAGCTACTTTTTTGCCGCGCAGGCGCGGCAGGCGCCGACCTACGCGGACCCCGGCTATCGGCAGGTGCTTCCCTCCATGGTAACGCTCATGGATCAGGAGGGCTTCGTGACGGGTCCTGCGGCGCTCATCGACTCCAGCGGGCTTTACTTGGCCTCGCGAAACTCTATCAAGAGCCGGGAAATGGAGGGCCGCTTCTTCAACGGACAGTCCGGCCATCTGCGAGTGGTGGCTGAAGACAGCTGCACGCAGCTCGACCTGCTGAGATCCGACTACGTGCCACAAGGAGCCAAGCCGGTGACGCTTCCTTCCTCCGAGGACGCGCCCGGAACCCCGCTCATTATCGTCATGAGCGATGGGAGCATTCGGGCGCGGCTCGGATCGACCGAGAAGTACGGCGTGATCAAGCCGTCCAACCGCGCGCTGCCCCTGAGCGAGATTCGGTTGGAGTCGGCCACGGTGCCAATCGGCGGCGCCTTGATCTTTACGCGCAAGGGCGCCTTCGTCGGGATGCTCAACGCGGCTTTGATGCGCCGAGAACAGGACATTGCCTTCGCCAACACGATCAAAATGGGAGGCGCGCTTGGCGTAGGTCCGGCGGGTTCGGGTGGATTTGGCGGAGGCGCCGGCGGCGGAGCTTCTTCGAGGGATATGAATCCCCTCCCCGCCCGAGGAGGACTGGACCGCCTTTTGGGGCCCGCTCAGATGACGGTCGCCTACACGCCGGGACTGGATGTGATGCGGAAGGTTTTCGATGGCTTTACTTCGACCGACCACGAGGTTCAGTATCCAACCTTGGGGGTGTTCTGCCGAGACGGTGCGGGAGGGGCGCTGGTGCAAACCGTGCAAAGCGACTCGCCGGCAGAGAAGGTTGGGATTCGCAAGAGCGATCTGATCATCGGCATCGGTAACTACCGCGTGGAAAACGCCATCACCTTCGGCAAAGCGATGTTCCGGCAGAAGGTCGGCGACCGGATCACGGTGCGGATCGACCGCGAAGGACGCCTGATGCAGCGTGAAGTCGTCGTCGGCAAGTCGCTTGACTGAGTGTCTGTTCGGAGTTTCACCCTTCTTGCGTGTACAATGCTGTCGGGAAATGTCCATTCCCTGTAGGTTTCAGCGATGATCCTTGCGTCGATTGTTCTAACGGCGATGAGTTTTGTACAAAGCCTCGCTCCCCTGCCACCGCTTCCTTCTCCCCGTCAGGTTGCCTGGCAGGACATGGAGACGAACGCTTTCGTGCACTTTGGGCCCAATACCTTTACCAACGTGGAATGGGGCGGCGGCAAGGAGGACCCAAACCTGTTCGATCCGTCTGATCTCGATTGCGACCAGTGGGTTCGGACGCTGAAGCAAGCCGGCTTCAAGGGCGTGATTATCACCGCCAAGCACCACGACGGCTTTTGCCTCTGGCCCTCGAAGCAGTCCACGCATACCGTTGCCCAGAGCAAATGGCGCGGCGGTAAGGGCGACGTTCTCAAGGACCTCTCGGAGGCTTGCCACAAGTACGGGATCAAGATGGGCGTGTATCTCTCGCCGTGGGACCGAAACCATCCCGCATACGGGACTCCCGAATACAACAAAGTCTTTGCGGCGATGCTGACCGAGGTGCTCACTCACTACGGGCCGATTTTTGAGGTTTGGTTCGACGGCGCGAACGGTGAGGGACCGAACGGCAAGAAGCAGGTCTACGATTGGCCGCTGTTCATCTCCACTGTGAGGAAGTTTCAGCCCAATGCCGTGATCTTCAGCGATGGGGGACCGGACGTTCGCTGGGTCGGCAACGAGAGCGGCCTGGCGTCCGAGACCTGTTGGTCGATGATTCCGGCGAACCGCTACGTTCCGGGTACTCCCTATTACAGCGAGCTGGGAGAAGGCAGCGAGCAAGGCGACAGCTGGGTGGCGCCCGAGTGCGACGTCTCCATCCGGCCAGGGTGGTTTTACCACCCTGAAGAGGAGCCGAAGGTCAAGACACCCGCCCAACTGATGGATCTGTATGAGAAGTCGGTCGGACGCAACAGCCTGCTTCTGCTCAATGTGCCGCCGGACCGGCGCGGTCATTTCACAGACGCGGAAGTCTCATCTCTCACGGGCTTCCACGACCTGCTCAAGGCGACCTACGGGAAGGATCTGGCAAATGGCGCGTCGATCGATTACTCTTCGCGGCACGGAGACGAGTTCGACCCGAAGAAGGCGGGCAAGGGCCATGAGCTCTTGTGGGCGCCGGCGCCCTTCGATTCCACGCCTCACCTAACCTTGAACCTGCGTGCACCTGCGAATTTCAACCGGATTGTCCTGGGCGAGCCGATCGCGATGGGTCAGCGAGTCAGCGCCTTTCACGTCGAGGTAAGCGATTCTGGCAGCGATTGGCACCTGCTGGCCTCGGGCACGACCATTGGACGGAAGCGGATTCTCGCTGTGGACCCCACGACTGCGAGCCGCGTTCGCGTCGTCATCGACTCGTCCCGCTCCACGCCGGTGATCAGCGAGTTCGGTCTCTATAACGAGAAGTAAAGATCCATGGGAACGATCGAGACGGACGTTGCGATTATCGGTGGAGGTCCCGGCGGGTCGACGACCGGTGCCTTCATTCGGAAACATAACCAGAATCTTCGTGTCTCGATCTTTGAGCGCGAGACCTTTCCCCGGGACCATATCGGCGAAAGCCAGCTTCCTATCATCGGCTCGATTCTCAACGAGCTCGGAGTATGGGACCGAATCGAGGCGTGCGGCTTTCCCGTCAAGATCGGCGGCACTTACCGGTGGGGCAACTCGCAAGACCTGTGGGACTTCGATTTCCTTCCGTTCGGGCAGTTCGACGATGCACCGCGTCCTGCGAAATATGAAGGGCAACGGACGCTCACGGCGTTTCAGGTGGACCGCGCGCCTTACGACAAGGTGCTGCTCGACTTTGCGGAAGAGCTTGGCTGCGAAGTTCGTTACCAGTTTCCCATTCGGCAGGTAAATGCGGAAAAGGACCGCGTAACCTCTCTTGTGGCCGGAGACGGCGCCGAGATTCGCGCCAAGTATTACGTGGATGCGACGGGCCACTCGGGTTTGCTCCGCCGGGCCATGGGTGTCGAGGTGGAAGAGCCTTCCGCCTTGCGCAACATTGCCGTTTGGGACTACTGGCGAAACGCGAAGTGGGCCGTGTCTCTCGGTATTGGCGGCACTCGAATCCAGATTCTCTCCCTGGGATATGGGTGGATCTGGTTCATCCCGATCGGCCCGGACCGAACTTCCATCGGCTTCGTCTGCCCAGTCGACTACTACAAGAGCGCGGGTCTGTCGATTGAGGAGCTTTACACAAAGGCCCTCCAGGAGGAGCCCCGCCTCAAGTCTCTGATCGCAGATGCCAAGCCTGAGAGCCGGCTGACCACTACCAAGGACTGGTCGTTTGTGGCGGAGCGAATGACCGGGGCTAACTGGTTCCTGGTCGGCGAGTCGGCCGGCTTCGCCGACCCGATCCTCTCTGCCGGGCTCAGCCTCACTCATGCCGGTGCCCGAGAGCTCGCCTTCCTCATTCTGGAGGCTGAACGCGGAGGCGACCTCTCATGGATGACCGAGGCCTATCAACGCGCGAATGAGCGGCGCGTTCGGCAGCACATTCGCTTCGCGGACTACTGGTATAGCGCGAACAGCCACTTCTCCGACCTCAAACAGTACACGGCCGAGATTGCCAGGGATGCGGGCCTCGAGCTTAGCGCGGACCAGGCCTTTCAGTGGCTTGGAACCGGTGGATTCATCGAAGAGGATATGGGAGTGGCCGGAATCTCGTTGATTCGCCTGGATCAGCTTCACCAGATCAGCAACCGGCTTTCCCAGGCTCCCGCCAAGAGTCCTCTCGACGGCAACAACCTGTTCATGCCGCGTGTCAAAAACGCTGAGGAGTTCAAGTTGGCCCGATTTGAGAATGGCCGGGTTATTCCGATCAA
>DASZPA010000138.1:0-23725 GCA_035550555.1 Fimbriimonas sp. | reverse complement strand
TGGCCAGCAAGCCTCGACCGGTTCTGAAGGTCCGCGAACTGCAAAGCGCCGTCGGCGACGTTGAGAAGCTTCTTCCGGTTAGGCTCGATCGTGTCCAGAGCGCCTGCCCTGATGAGCGCCTCCAGCGCCGTCCGGTTCATTCCGAACTGTTTGGTGCGCTCGGCGAATTCGTACAGGTGGAGATAGGGACCGTTCTCTTCCCTGTCCTTGATGATCCCTTCGGTGACCCCCTCGCCGACGCCCTTGATCGCGAGCAGGCCAAACCGGATCGCCTTTCCGTTCTCAATCACGAAGCCGCCCTGCGACTTGTTTATGTCCGGTTGCAGAACGGGAATCTTGAGGCGGCGGCACTCTTCGATACAGGTGGTGACCCGGTCCTCTTTCGACAGGTAGACGCTGAGGAGCGCGGCCATGTATTCGACCGGATAGTTCGCCTTTAAGTAGCCGGTCTGGTATGCCAGGATCGAGTAGCAGACGGCGTGCGCCTTGTTGAACGCGTACCCGGCGAACGGTTGCAGGAGCTCCCAGACACGCTCGGCGGCCTCGACCCGGACGCCCTGAGCCTCGGCGCCCTCCATGAACTCCACTTTCATGGAGCCCATCGCTTTGGCATCCTTCTTTCCCATCGCACGACGCAGGATGTCCGCCTTTCCCAGTGTAAACCCGGCCATGGCGCGCACCAGCTCCATGACCTGATCCTGATAGACGATCACGCCGAACGTCTCCTCCAGGATCGGTTTCATCCGCTCATCGAGGTATTCGGGTTCAATTCGCCCGAACTTGGAATCGATGAAGCGGGGGATGTGCTCCATCGGGCCGGGCCGATAGAGCGCGACCATAGCCGAGAGCTCACGAATGCTGTTCGGCTTGAGCTGTGCAACATAGCGGGTCATTCCCCCGCCCTCAAGCTGGAACACGCCGATGGTCTCGCCGCGACCGAGCATGTCGTAAGTCTTCTGATCGCCGTCGGCGATCTTCTGGGGATCGATCTTGACGCCTTGGGTCTGCTGAATGTTCTCGACGGCGCGGGCAAGAACGGTCAGGTTGGAAAGCCCAAGAAAGTCCATCTTGAGCATCCCAATCTTCTCCAGGATGCCCATTTCGAAGGCCGTAACAGCCTGACCTTCATTGCCGCGGTAGAGAGGGATGTAATCCCAGAGCGGATCTTTCGAGATAACGACTCCAGCTGCGTGCACGCCACAGTTGCGAGCCATCCCCTCGACCGTCTTGGCCGTCTCGTAAAGAGATTTCATCCGAGGCTCGTTATCCACGAGTCCCCGGAAGTCCGCTATCTCTTTGTAAGCACGATCCAGTGACCACCCCGGCAGAGTCGGAATGGTCTTTGTAAGCTTGTCTGTCTCCTGAGGAGTGTAACCCTGCACACGTCCGCAATCCTTAATGGCAGCCTTGGCGCCAAGCGTTCCAAACGTGACGATCTGAGCGACCCGGTCTTTGCCGAACCGGTCGGTGACGTACTGGATAATCTCGTCTCGCCTCGCATCTTCGAAGTCCATGTCGACGTCCGGCATGGAGATGCGCTCTGGGTTGAGGAACCGCTCGAAGGTCAGGCCGTACTCGACCGGGTCGACATCCGTGATACCCACGCAATAAGAAACCAACGAACCGGCTGCCGAACCTCGAACACCGAAGTAAATGTCTCGTGCCCTGGTTGCGTGGGCGAACTCCCGCACTAGCAGGATGTAATCCTCGAAGCCCGTCTTCTTGATCACGTCCAGCTCGTAATCGAGCCGAGTAAGCGATTTTTCGGGGTCCTTGACTCGATCCTGCAAACCCTTGTACGCAAGGTCTTTCAAATACTGGAAGTTCTCGATTCCCTCGGGCACCTCGGGCTGAGGCATGGGGGCGCGCTGCTTGTCCAGCTCCACGTTGCACATCTCCGCGATCATCGCGGTGTTCTCGAGCGCCTCGGGATGATCGCGAAAGAGCTCGGACATCTCCTGCTGGCTCTTGAGATAGAACTCCTCGGTAGCGAACTTCATCCGCTTCTCGTCGGAGACCAAGGTGCCGGTTTGAATGCAGAGCAGCACGTCGTGAGGCTGCGCGTCGGGCTTGCAAAGGTAGTGCGCGTCGTTCGTGGCGATCAGGGGCAGCTTCAGCTCTTTTGAGATGCGCAGCAATCCTTCCTTGATTCGCTCCTGCTCGGGCAGGCCGTGGTCCTGCAGCTCGATAAAGAAGTTGCCCTGGCCGTAGATGTCGTTGTACATCCCCGCGATGTACTGGGCCTTGTCGTAGTTGCCTCTCAGCAGCTCCTGGCAGACCTCCGAACCCAAGCAGGCACTGGTGGCGATGACGCCTTTGCTGTACTTCCGCAGGATGTCGTGGTCGACACGGGGCTTGTAGTAGTAGCCCTCCAGTGCGGCCGTGGTGCTCAGCTTACAGAGGTTCCGATAGCCCTCAAGGTCCTTTGCAAGCAGGAGCAGATGAAAGGAGCTTTTCTCGCCGTCGCCCTTCTTCTGGTCGATGCCTTGCGGCGCCACGTACGCCTCGACCCCGAGGAGCGGCTTGATGCCGGCCTTCTTGGCCTCCATGTAGAACTCCATGACGCCGAACATCACGCCATGGTCCGAGATGGCAAGGGCGTCCATCTCAAGCTCTTTGGCGCGCTTCACCATGTCCGAAATCCGGTTCGCGCCGTCCAGGAGCGAGTATTCGGTGTGGTTATGGATGTGACAGAACGATTTGCACATCGGGATGCGTCAGGGAGGTCCCGCCACATGGCAGGATGCCCTTATTCTGACGTGGCAAGTGATCGAAACGCCGCAGGAATTGGGAGTTTGTTCTTCCTAGGACAACACCCCTCGACTTGTCGACGCAAGGCTATCGTTTCGTGAGTGCCCAGTACGCACCCGTCACCGCGGAAGCGACGCCAAAGATTGACTCTGCAGCAATCCAGATCCAACCAGTGCCATTAAGGGGGATTTCGCGACCATGCTTCATAAGCAAACTGCCAATGGAAACCTGGTAAAGCGAAAAGCCGAGAATAAACACACCGAAGCAGATAAGGACGACGCCTCGGGCCCTTTCACGACTGAAGTGGTTTCCTCCCAGACGGTCACCTACTCTCCGCCGACGTCCTCGACCCAAGCCCTCAGAATCTCCGCGACGCTCCAAGCCTGCCATGGACAACCCCCAGGGGTCTGAGGCTCATCCCCATCGTAAACCTCGGAGATGCCGCCCAGGCCGCACTCGATCAGCATCCCCTTCGCACCGCGCAGAACCTTCTTGGCCTCACGCTTGTCGTCCCCATAGCGGCACAGCGCAGTCGCATAGGAGCCGAGCAGCCACGGCCAGGCCGTTCCCTGGTGGTAGGCGGCGTCCAGCTCCGGCAGGGGTCCCTTGTACTTGCCTTTGTAGCCTGGCTCCTCCGGTCCAAGGGTCCGGACTCCCATGGGAGTAAGAAGCTCACGCGAAATCACGGACAACGCGCGCGCGGCGTGGCCCGGATCTACGAATTGGAACGGAAGAGCCATTGGGATGAGCTGGTTTGGACGGAGGGAGGCGTCGTCCGGATCGGCCGTGTCCAGGTAGTGGCCCCTTCCCTCGTGCCAGAACTTCCGCTCAAACGAGGCTTCCGCCTTCTCCGCAGCCTCCCGATATTTCTTGATGAGCGAGGCCGGCTTCTTGAGTCGGTTCGCGATGGATTCCATGCACCGCAGCGCGTTGATCCAGAGCCCGTTGATCTCCACTGGCTTGCCGTGGCGAGGCGTGACCACCCAGTTACCCACCTTCGCATCCATCCAGGTGAGCTGCGCGCCTTCTTCGCCTTGCGTCAGAAGGCCGTCGGACGGATCAACCCGAATTCCATAGAGGGTTCCCTTCTCGTGCCACTCGTACACGTCGCCAAGGCAGTCGAGCATCTTGCGAGCAAACTTGGGATCCCACTCGGCTTCCAGCGTCTTGTAGATCGCGTTGGCGTACCAGAGGGTGGCATCGACCGTATTGTAGTCGGGCTTTTCGCCCTTTTCCACGAAACGGTTGGGAATCAAGCCCTGGAACATCTGTCCGGAGTAGTCCTCTAGCAGCCGCTTGGCTTCTGAAACACACCCGGTGTGCAGGTAGATGCCTGGCAGAGAGATCATGGTATCGCGGCCCCAGTCGGTGAACCAGGGGTAGCCGGCGATGATCGAAGAGCGCTGGGCCGTGGAGATGTGAAACTTCTGGGCGGCCTCCCGAAGCATTCCCGAGAGCGTCCGCTCTTCCTCGTCCCTCGCCGGCAATCGTTTCGGCTGTACCTCGCCTCCCGTCGAGGCGACCAGCACGATCTCCTCGCCCGGACCCATTTCGTACCGAAGCTCGCAGGGGCAGAAGAGGTCGTCGCGCGGATCCAAACCGCGCTCGGCTTCTCGAACGTGTTCGAACCTGTAGTACCAGCCCTGCACAGGGGTCCGGTCGGCCTCAGGATGGAGGAGATGGAGCGCCACACCGTCGTGTTCGATGATCGTGCAGTTCTGAGTGAACTGGATCGACTGCGGATAGTTGGGCTGTTCGTGAAAGTTGGCGTGGTGATCTCGATGCTGGACGAGCGGATGCAGCGTCAGCGTGAACGGTCCTTTGCCACAGTTTCGGAAGTAGATCGACGCCGCGTTGATGTCCTCATGGACCACGATCTCCTTTTCGACGTCCATACCGCCTGCGCGAAAGCTCCATTTGGCCGTGTCGTCGATGCAGAAGGAGCGAAGGTAGGAGTAGCCCTCGGGGTAGATGGCGCCCGTGTACTGATTTGTGGAGAGACCGACCGGGTTCCCTTCCGAGGCCACAAAGGTCTCCAACGCCGCCAGTAGGTTCATACGCCCGGTAGGAGGCGTGATGGCTGCAACGAGGTGGCCGTGATAGCGCCTGCTGTTGATTCCGGCGACCGTCCCCATGGCATATCCGCCGATGCCGTTTGGCAACAGCCACTCTCGCCGCGACGAAACGTCGAAGTTTCGGCACTGCTGCTCGTCGAGCGTGTATCGCATATCCACCGAAGACTACGGGCCTGAGCCCGACTTGGTTTGGGAGGGTCTTCGAAACTTTCGCCGGTTCAGGAGATCCTCAAACTGGTCCAGCCTGAGCTCGAGGCCGAAGCGCGTTTCGCCAGGGTACCTCCTGTAAGTAACGTAGGCGTTAAAGGGTCCAACGGCTTGAACGAGACTCAGCTCCTGGTCAAACCACGCCCTTCTCACGTCATATCGGTTCATCAAGCTGATCGTTCGAGAGCCGAAGTTGAAGTCGGCGCGAAACGCCAAGCCGTTCGTACTGAAAAGCGGATCGATGTCGTAGTCCGGCGTGCCGCCTTGAACGGCCCCGACAGCGGCTGCGCCCAGCGTCATCCAGTGCGACGGGCGGTAGACGAGCCCCTCAGTCAATCGGCCCCAGCCGAAGCTCTTGCCGCTATAGTAGGCGCCGAAGTCGGCCCGCGAGGTCACAAACAGCGAGGGCGACAGGCTCACCTTTGGGATCTCAAGGGAACCGCTCAGAACGCCTCGCGTGAGGACCGAGTCGTCGATCCTTCGAATGGTTTCAAGGCGTGCGTCGCCGAGATATCCGAACAGCCCGTGCTTCCCACTGATCTCATAGCTGGCGGCCAGGGGTGTCGAGAAAGTCTCGTCCACGCTGCCACGGCCGGAGACACCCGCGTTGAAGTTGGTTTCCAAATCCACCGAGCTCCTCGGCGACGACAGGTATTGCTCCTCTCTCTCCGGGCTTGCGACCAAGAGGCTCTCGAAATAGCCGTAGCTGAATCGCTGGCTGAACTCTCCCTTGGGGGGCAGCGGAGTTTGCGAAGCCCCTGGCGGAACGAAGCTCCTGATCAGCTGCGCGCCAAACCCGGGCCGGCTGTCGTTCGAGGCGTCGGTATGCCACTCCAGATCGGTCCGCTGGTTAAGGAGAGAGCCGGCTTGCCAGCTATAGCCGATTCCGCCGCTAAACGAGTATTTGAGTCGTGGAAGCCGAAGCCCGGTTGAGCGGGGATCCAAGTTGAAGCTCTGAGAGGGCCATGTGGCGATCTTGTGGCCGAACAGGTCGATGCCCGGCCGAACGACCTTGGCAGATTTGCCCGGATAGATCGTGATTGTCCTTCCGCGAACCGCGTAGAGCGGATGGGAGGCGCGGTCCGACGTGAAGTAGAAGCTATTGAGAACCCACTTTCCCGGAGTCAGGTCGATCGACTTCGCGCGGACTGTGGAGCCCACCACATGGATCTCAACGTTTTCGCCGCGAGCCCATCGGTCGTCGGCCTTCCATGAGAATTTCAGGCTGTCGCCCGTAACGGTTCCATCCGGGTCCACGAGCCTGACGTGCCCGGTTGCGATGGCAAACTGCTCCTCGGGCGCGAGATGGACTTCGACGGCATCCGCAGTCAGGCGCTCGGGTCCATAGGTCGCGACGACCCCGTTCTTGAAGGAGCGGATGGTCTGGTTGTTATCGCTCGCGATCTCGCCGACGATGTGGAGCTCGTCGTACTGGTATTTGCCGACCGGAGAGCGGCCTTGCTGCATCGAATAGCCGAGCCAACCGATCGGCATAGGCCGGGAGTGTACCGGGGTGGATTGGCAGGTTGGTGGGTTGTTTGGTTTGGAGGAGGAAGGGACTGCGCCTTCAGCGGAACACATCTCGAGTATCGAACTCGATGGGGATGCGGAGCCGGGGGCCGAGATGTGTGTCCGCTAGAAAGAGGTCATGCATTTCCGGTCCCCAAGAAGCCACAAACCTAAAACCCATCAACCTGACTACCGCCCCGCGGGCATCGGCTTTCCGTCCATGCTGCTCCTGATGGTCTTCATGTCCATGCTCGCCAGCTTCCATTTGCCGTTCACCTTACGGTAAGTCTCGTCGCTGCGGCCGACGAACGACATCTTGTGGACCTTCTTGTCTGGCCCCATGGTGAGCACGTCCATGACGTGCTGCTCGACGGCGGAGCCCGTCTTGCCCTTCTCCTTAACGGACAGGATCGTCGTGTCAGCCCGTAAGCACCTCGTTTCCATAGCAAAGCCCTGCTTCATGCCCGCCAGCATCGAATCGAAGCTCATGGTGCGTCCCGCTTCGGAGTACTTGAAGTCGCTTGTCACGCCTCCTTTCACCGCTTTGGCGAAAGCTGCGGCGTCTCGCTTCATCATTGCGGCTCGAATCGGCTTGTTCATGGCCTCGATCTGGGATCGAAGCGAGGGGCCGGCAAGAGCAAACGACGATAGACCCACAAGAGCGAGAGAGAAAAAGCGTGCCTTCACAGAGTGATATTTTGTAGCTTTTGGCATCAGATGTCAACGAAATCTGCCAAATGAGCGGGCTTCAAAACTGACTCGAACTTTCTCGAACGAAGCAAACGTCCTGTACACTGAAGGGGTATTCCCAAAAATGTTTGACGTAGCCAAAATCTCTCAGCAGGTTCTCGATCCCGTTTCACAAGAGCGCCAGTGGGTCGGCAGATGCCGCCTTGGAGACGAGACAGCCTTAGCCTGCCTCATTGCGCGTCATCGCAATCGCCTGGTCCGTACGGCCTCAAACCTCTTGCGCGACCGCCACGAAGCCGAAGATGTAGCCCAGGAAGCGTTCCTCAAGGCGTTCCGAGAGATTGCGAAGCTGCGGGACGACCGGGCGTTCTCCGGCTATCTGTATCGCATCTGTGTTCGCCTGTGCATGGATCGGTTGAGACTCAAGAGAGCCGAGCTTGTCGAGTTCGACTCCGCTCAGCCCCACCAAGGCGGAACCGTTGAGAATCGAGTCGTTATTGAAAAACTTTTGGCCCAGCTCCCGACCGAATTGCGGACGACCCTCGTCTTACGGGAGATGGAGCAGCTCAGCTATGAAGAGGTCGCCGAGATCATGAGGGTCCCGGTTGGCACCGTGCGAAGCCGTCTCCACACGGCACGCGAGAGATTTAGAAAGCTTTGGATCGAGGCGGTCGGCGAGTGAAAGTTCGGCTTTTTGGCTGCGGCAGGTTTATGCTGCTCCTCAGCGAGCGGGAAGACAGGGACCTGTCGGCCAAAGAGGTTCGATTTCTGGCAAGACACCGAGAGGTCTGCCCGGAGTGCGAGAGCCAAGAAAGTTCGATGCATTGCAGCCTCAACATGCTGCGCGCAGCAACCATCGACGTGGAGCCCGCAGCTCACTTCGACGAGCGGCTGATCCGAAGGGTAAAGATTCAGAGAGTCAAGGAGAGCCTCAGCTACTGGACTCCGGGCCTCATCGGATGTGCCGTCGCCGCGATCGCTATCTTCGCCACGCTGCATGTTTTGACTCTCAACGTGCAAAAGGGCTCGGTGGTACTGCCTGCGGGCGAGGCGCGCCGAGGCCCTACCGCCTTTCCCAGCCTCGAGTTAAGCAGGTTGCCGCACTTCGATAGATGACGGCAGCCGGACGGGCGATGCTTGGCGCGATCGTCGGCGCCGGCCTGACGCTCGCGGCTCATCCAGCTTCTCGAACCTTCATCGTGATGGCGCTGACGCGCGCATCGGCTCCTCAAGTCGGGCGCTACGCGGAGATTCGGCCGGCGGTGCTTCCGCCTCCCTCCAATCCCATTGCCGCCAGCATCTGGCTTCAAACGGCCGCGGAGAAGCTGCAGCATCGAGCAAGCCTCTCCAGGAAGGAGGTGGACACGCTCCTCTCGCTTACCGATGAGGCGAGCTCGGCGCAACCGGAGAATGCCTACTGGCCTCAAATGAAGGCCGTCCTGCTTGCTTACGCGGGAAACGGAGAGAAGGCTCGCGAAGAGTGGATTCGCGCCAGCCGCTGCCAAACCTGGGACGACTTGCAGACTCGGCGGCTGCTCGCGGACCGAGCACGGCTCGTGAAGTACGGCGGATGGAACCAAGCCTGGACCTACGGCTATATGTTCTTCGCCCGGTCCGACGCCGCGGCCTCCCAGGTGATGCGCTACGCGCAGGCGCTTGTGAGCCACACTACTGTCGACGATGGCGAAGGACTGAAGATCCGCTACAGCACCATCCGTAACGGGTCGCTTCTTCGGGACGGTTCCCGCTCGATTCGGGTGGGCCGCTTCGGATCGGCCATGATCGAGCTGGCGACCTACCCGCCGCCGATGTCCGACACTCCCAATCCGCGCCGATTGTGGATCGCCCAAACCACCCTCACTTCCAAGCTGAAGGAGACTCGATCGATCGACGAGGCCATGAGAGCCAATCAGGCTTTCGGCAAGAACGACGCGTGGCTTGCGTTGACCGAAAGCGAGAGCCCGGAGGAGAACAATCGAACCTTCTGCCTGACGTCGATCGCCGTGGCTTCGCTCCCTGGAAGCCTTGCGCTCGGATCGGCTATCGGGCTCGCAATCCTTCTGATCGGGAACTTCGCGCAGCGAACCTTGTCCCGCATCCGGTTCTTCTCGCCTTTTCCCGTTGTGGTGAGCGCCCTTGTCGCGGCGGCAATCGTTTTCGGAATCACGAAGTCGTGGGTCGCGTGCGTTTCCGTTGCGACTTCCGTCTGCTTCTTGATTGTGGGGCCTTCCAATCCGCGGGTTCGCCGTTCGGAAGACCTGGGACCGTTCTATCAGTTCACTCTGATGTTCCTCTGGTTCGTCAGCGGTCTGTTCTTCAGTCTCTATTTGCTCAGCACCTCAACGGCCGCCTTGGCCCTCCTTCCGTCGCTGGGTCCAGCCGGCGAATACTTGTCCGACTCCGCCTCTTTCTTGGCGGTAGCCATTATCGTTCTGTTCCTGACGTGCCTTGTGGCGCCCTCGTGGGCAGTCGTCAGGAGGTACGGCACACCGGACATTCTGGGCCTGACGCTCAGGCGTTTCGGGTTGATCGCCGCAATTGGCGGCCTTTGCCTCTGCGTGATTTCGGGCCCGCTGTCGATCTACGCCGACCGCCGCTGCTCCAGCGAGCTTTCGCAGATATTGGAGAACGAGCCGATCTATTATCTGAACCAGTGAAGCAAGAAACCCGAGATCGGATTCTCGCCTTGGGCCGGAAGCGCGACGCCCTGGTCGAGGAGCTGCCTCGCCGGCCGAGCGGGCTCGCGTGGTGCGCGGAAAACACGGCGATCGCCGACGAAGTCGCCCAGCTGATCTATGCGGACCTGCTTGACGGCCGGGACCGCGTACCAGGCTTGGCACTCATCGCGACCGGAGGGTTTGGCCGCAACGAGCTTTGCCCCCGGTCTGATATCGACGTCACCATCGTGCCGGAGGACGAGTCGTCGGCCGAATTGGATTCGATCATTCGCACTCTGTTCCAAGACTTGCACTGGGCCTACTGCACGGCGCTGCGTCTGGACGTCGGCTATGCGTACCGCCTGATCTCGGACGCTCCCGGCCTCGACGTGAAGTCTCGGACGGGCCTGATGGACATGCGACTTCTTGCTGGCTCGCAAGACCTTTTCCGGAGTCTTGAGAAGGCGCTCCAGAGCTCCTTTTCGGCAGGGGAGTTCATTCTCTCCAAAATCAATGAACGGCAGGAAATGTACGACCGGTTCAACGACACGCCGCTGGTGATCGAGCCCCACCTCAAGGAGGGCGCCGGCGGGTTGCGAGACTTCCACTGTTCCAACTGGATCGGAGAAGCGATCGGCGAGCGCCCTGCCCGGCCGACGGCAGCCTACGACGTGGTCGTCTATTACCGGAATCTGCTCCACTACGTGACCAAGAAGACTCAGGACCAGCTCTCGCGAACAAGGATCGCCGAGATCGCCGATCTGCTGGGGATCTCAGCGAATGAGGTGATCTCGCAGTTGGCCATGGCGGGCTCCGAGCTCCATGGCTACTACCTCCGGAGCAAGGAGAAGCTTCACGAAGGGCGGTTCGAGCTCTCAGCCGCGACGCTGGCGGTTAGAGGAGAGGTGCGTGTTCTGCCAGGCTCGTCGGTTGGCGAGGCAGCCGTGGGTGTCGCTATCGCGACCAGTCTGGGGCTCCACATCAGCGACCTTCCGATGCGCGCCGACCACGACGAGGGAGGGCCGTCGGCCGCGTTCGCGCTCTCCTCCGGCGAAAAAACGCTCCGCAACCTAGATAGGTGCACTCTGCTTAGCCAGCTTGTTCCAGAGCTCACGCGCTGCCGCACCCTCGTACCGGGAGACAGCCTCCACACCTACACGGTCATGGAGCACACGCTGCGGATGGTGGGTCTGTTGGATTCGCTGGAACAGCCTGGCTTCTTGGGCGAGCTGAAGTCCACGGTAACCGATTTGACGCCGCTCTATCTTGCCACCTTGCTTCATGATGTTGGAAAGATCGAGCCGGACGAAGACCACTCCAAGCTCGGCGCAAGCATCGCAAGGGAGGTTTGTGGGAGATGGCGGCTCGCCGATTCGGTAACGGACACGGTTGCCTGGCTGGTCGAGGAGCATCTTTCGATGGCGCGAGTCATTCGGATTCGCGATCTGATGCATCCCGGAACCGTCGAGGAATTTGCGCGCATCGTTGGCGACGCGGAGCGGCTCAAGTTGCTCACGCTGCTCACTTGGGCGGACGTGAACGCCGTCTCTGCCGGTTCATGGACGGCGGCCCAAGAGACGTTTCTTCGGCACCTTTATGAAACGACCTTGCTTCACCTTCAGGGCCAGTTGCCGCCAGCCCCCGACGCGTCGCTGTCGCGCCAGCGGCTCCTGCGGCAGCTCAGAGGGCAGCCAGAAGACGAAGGCAAGCTCCACTCGTTTCTGGACAGCCTGCCCGCTTATTACCTGGCGAGCACGACCGCCGACGTCCTGCGGCTCCACATGGAACTTGTGGACCGCGCTGTAAAAGGGGAGCCGACCATCGAGCAGTTCGTCCGCACCGATCTCGGAGCAACCGAGATCACGATTTGCGCGCTGGACACGCCGGGTCTTCTGAGCAGGCTGCTCGGCGTCCTCTACGCCTATGACCTGAGCCTGATCGGCATTCGCGCCTGTACGACGTCCACCGAGCCTCACGTCGCTCTCGACGTCTTTACCGTCAGCTTCGGCGGCCGCCCGGTGCCTCCGGCAACCATGTCGATCGTCAGCCGGTCGCTCATGGACGTTCTATCGGACAAGGCTTCCGTCGAAGACGTCCTCCGCTCCAAGGGAAAAGACCCACGCCGCTCGCAGGAGTTCTTCACATATACGTACATTCCTGGCACGCCGGGCATCTTGGAGATTCGGGCGCCTCGTGGACGCGGAATGGCTTTCCGGTTCTCGCGCCTGTTCGCCGCTCACGGCTGGAACATCCTCGCCGCACGGGTCGGCCAATGGGCAGGCAACGGCGCCGCTGCGTTCTATCTCACGGACGCCGCCGGCAATCCTTTGTCATCCGACAAGATCCGCAGAGTTCTGGTTGAGGGACCCGAAACGGTGACTCTCCAGACGGCCGGCGCCTAAGCGGCCGTCAAGGAACTCTAAACCCGGCTATTCGCCTTCCACATGCAGCGTTTTCTCGTGTGTGTAGAGCGCGGCGCCCTTCGCGGCGCCCTTCGGTCTCCGCACGTACCGCCGCAGCGTGTAGTCCACGGGAACATAGCCAGAGTGCTTGCTCTTCGAGTTCTGTACGGCAACTTTTGCCGCGAACATCAGATGTTCTTTGCCGATCTTCTCGGGGTGGTTCTGAGTCGGTATCACCACATGCGCCGAAGTCGAGCCGCGCACATGAAGCCAGATGTCGTTCGGTTTTGCCACACGGAGCGTGAGATAGTCGTTGCTCTCGGCGGTCTCGCCATACAGGACCCGGATTCCTCCCGGCCCCATCAGCTCCCGGATTCGGTGGCCCTCGTACGGGCGCTCATCCTTGCCCGAACCTGTTGGCTGGCTGAAGAGCCACCTCCTGTGCCTCGCCTCTTCCGTTAGTTCCAGGAGCTCTGAAAGCTTCTCAGCCTTTTCTACTCTCTCGATCATGCCGGCAACTTGCGTCCAGTCCTCCTCGAGGCGCGAGATCTGGTCATGCACCAGGCCAATGCGGCCCTTCGAACGCTTGGCGCACTCGAAGTATTTGGAGGCGTTCTCCTTGAAGTCAAGCTCCGGGTCGAGCTTGATCCGAGCCGCCGATCCATCATAGTCCGTGGCTTCCAGAAGACTCGATCCTGCCTGCAACGCGTGGCCGTATGCCAAGATCAGCTCTCCGTACCTCTGCCACTTGGGAACGTTCTGAGCTGAGTCGGATACCTGTCGAAGGTCTGAAACGGCCGTTTCACGGGCCAGAAGAACCCGCTCGAGCTGTCCGAGCAGGCTCGACTTCTGCGAGGTGAGCGCGTCTTGGACCACCCATTCGGCGTACTGCTGCTCCAACGGAAGGCTGATCGAGCTTCTTGGCAGTGCTGTCGGATCGGGAAGCGGCAGCGGGTACGCCCCTTTGCCTGGCGACCAGTGAGCCGACCAAGCGGCAGGAGCAGCGGAAAGGGATTCGACGACCGACCTGAAGAAAGGAGAGACGCGCGAGGGATGCGCGGCCGCGAATGCGAACCAGCCCTCGGGGTCGTCGGGGCTCGCTTGTTCAAGCAGATCAGAGTCGATGACGGGCGGCCAAAGGTATTCGCCGTTTGGTTGAATCGGGCGGCTCGATTTGTCTGGGCCCACCCACTTCGCGGCAGCGACGATCCTATGCCCGTTCTCCAACAGGATCAGGTTGGAGTGCTTGCCCATCAGCTCCGCGACGAGCAGGTGCTCCCCGCGGTCCGAGAGGAACGTCAGCGTCAAGATCCGGTCCGAGGCGATTTGGCTTGCGTCTTCGAGGCGCCCGTCTTGGATCCTTGCCCGGAGGGTCGCGCAGAACACGGGAGGCTCCGGTGCGTTGGGCACGCGCCGGGTGACAAAGTGCACGCGGGCGTAGTTTGGATGGCAGCTCAACAGCAGCACGCCTTCCCTGCCCTGGTGGTAGAGGCCCAGAGCGATCGTCGTGGCGTCCGGCTGGCGCACATCCTGAACGAGTCCGCCGACGAACGGCCGGATCTCATCCAGAACCGAAGCCAAAACCACGCTGTCGAACGGAATACGCACCGACTCGGTTGTACCACCCAGCCACAGCACCCTCTCCAAGGAACAACCAGCGTATAAATAGGAAGGAATGAGAACGGTAGAGAAATCCGAAGAGCAGTGGAAGAAGGAGCTTTCGCCCGAGCAGTATCGGGTCCTCCGCGAGAAAGGGACGGAGTGGGCCTTCAGCGGCCAATACTGGAACCATCACGAGAACGGTTCCTATTCGTGTGCCGGCTGCGGAGCATCGCTCTTCGACTCCGAACAGAAGTTCGACTCGCGCTGCGGGTGGCCGAGCTTTTACGATGCTCTCGACAAGGACAAGATCGAGTACGTTCGCGACACGACCCACGGAATGATTCGAACGGAGGTGGTCTGCAAGGCCTGCGGCGGCCACCTGGGGCACATCTTCGACGATGCGCCGCAGACGCCGACCGGGCAACGCTACTGCATCAACTCGGTTAGCATCGAATTCAAACCCAGAGAAGAGCCGGACGAAAGCTAATTCGCCGCAATTCCGGTAGTCAAGCGGGATGATTTCTTAGGCAGCTACAGTAGTAGGACTATGCGCCCCCTGACGTGCCTGTTGGCCATCCTGCCTGCGCTCGCCTCCGCAACCGTCCGGTACACCCTGAGCCCGGACGTGGCGTCCGGCACGCTGCGGGTTTCGGTGACCGTGGAGCACGCTCATCCCACAGAGACCTTTCAGATCCCTGGCTGGTCGCCCGGCTACTACTCGATGGCCAAATACGAGACCAAGATCTCGGGCTTCGTCGCGGCCGATGAATCCGGCAATCCCCTGCCGGTCAAGCACGCGGAACCTCGAACCTGGTCCGTGACTTCCAATGGGCGCCCTGCGTTGACGGTGAAGTACAGGGTCCTGGCGGACGACCCGGGTTTGGGCTTCTTTGGCGCAAGCATCAAGTCGAACAGCGCTTTCACGAACGGTCCCGCCTCGTTCATGTACGTCCTTGGGCGCCGCAACGAAGACACGCGGCTCAGAGTGACGGTTCCCTCCGGCTGGCAGGTGGCCACCGGCATGGACAAGCAAGCGAACGGCGACTACACGACCCACGACTACGACGAGATGGCCGACGACCCCGTGCAGATGGGAGAGTTCGTGGACAAGCCGTTCAATGTCAACGGCGTTCCCTTCGACGCGGTCTTCGTTTGCCCACCAGGTGAAAAGCTGCGCATGGAAGCGGACGCGCAGGCTCGCGTACTGAAGGCGATCAGCAAGCCCGCGATGGACCTCTTCGGAGGAGCATCCTTCCACCGGTACTACTACATCTTTCATCTGGCGCCGGGTGGTTTCCAGGGCGGATTGGAGCATCGGAGCGGCACGGTCATCGCAGTACCCAACTTCTCCCAGCAAGACATCTCCGATCTGGCTGCCCACGAGTTCTTCCATGCGTGGAACGTCAAGCAGATCCGGCCGGTGCTGCTGGGCCCGTTCGACTACACGGAGCCGCAGAAGACCGGCAATCTTTGGTTCGCGGAAGGCGTGACCGACTACTACGCAAAGGTCCTGACCTATCGAAGCGGCGTCCACGACCAGACTTGGCTCTTGGAGGAGCTAAGCGACCAAATCAACACGCTGCAGGGCTGTGCGGACCGGCTGAACAGGTCTGTGGAAGATGCTTCGCGAGCCGCTTGGGATAATGGCGGTTTCTCGGCGGCGGACGGGTTGGACTATTACAACAAGGGCCTGGTGGCGGGACTCATCTTCGATGCCGCCATCCGCAATGCGACCGAAGGTAAGAAATCTTTGGATGACGTGATGCGGCTGATGTACGGGCGATACAAGATTCCCAACCCCGGATATGACGAGGACGGCATTCTGAAGGCGATCAACGAGGTTGCCGGGAAGGACCTCTCGGGCCTTTACACCCGCGTGGTGCGAAGCACCGAGGAAGTTCCCTACGATGTGGTGAAAGAGCTGGGACTGAAACTGGTGAAGCCCGGCGAGCAGTTCGCCTCCGCCGAAGGATGGCCCGTGCCGACGAGCAACTCCGATCCGGCCGACCTCGAGAAGGACGGCTTTCGCAAAGGGGACGTTTTCGAGGGGTTCGACCCGAGCTCCGAGACGAACGTGGCCACCGTTCGCGTGAAAAGGGACGGACAGGATGTGAGCTTCAGCGTGCCGACGCACAGTCAGAGCGTGCCGGGATACATGTTGATCGTCGATCCGCATCCCTCCGCAGGAGCCGCGCAACAGTACGTGCAATGGACCCGACGTTAGGCTAGGCCGGATCTGACAACGCTCAATGGCCTTCTAGACGGTAGCGAGCGTCTCATAGCAGAGCGAGATCATTCCGCCGAATACGCAGAGCAAACCCGCTGTCCAGAGGCCGGGCTCCAGCGCGCCAAGACACGCCAGCGCCATTGCCGCGCGAAAGAGGGTCTTCTGCCGGTCGTCGCCTTTCAGCAGCTTGGAGAAGCGGTTCTGCGCGAACCCCACGGTGGCGATAGCCAAAATCATGATCGCGAAACCGGACGCAATAAAGAGAGGCGACAGCAGGGTTAGAGGGTAGCGGCTGAGATCAAAGCCGTGAAGGTCGGAGTATCTGCTCAACAATCCCCACGGGCTCCACGAGAAGTGGTCGATTCTCGGAAGGTCGATCACTGGGACCAAAAACAGAATCGTTCCCGTGGCCCATCGAATCGGCCCCATCACAGCCGCGAACGAGACTAGAGGCAACACCGCGAACGTCGGGTGGCCCTGTACCCACCAGGGCCGGAAGGCGATTCCATAGGCCGTCAGGCTGCCGGCCAATCCCAGGGCGAGCCAGTCGTTCCTCGACAATCGCGCCATGAACAAAGCGAGATAGGTGACCAGGAAGCCACAGGCCGCGAACGAGACGCCGTTGCCCGCGGCGCCAAAGTCTGACCAGAGCGGATCGCAGACAAGGAACGACGCCGTCCCCAAAAAGCCTATGGCAGCGATTCTGGAGGAGAGTTGAGACAGGCCCCTCAGGACGAGCAGCGCGACGATGAAGGACAGGTAGAAAGCCGAGAGACCCTGAAGCCGAGCAACCCCGCCGGCAATCAGGTCCGCGATCGGCAGGAGGGCTGCAAAAGTTAGCAGTTCAGCGGCTAAACGACTCTTTCGCTCACGCTGAATGCAGGCGATGGCAAAGACCAGAGCCACAACTGCAAAGCCCAACATGGCGGCTCCCACAAAAGGCGAAAGGAAGCGCTGCCTCTCCAGCCACCTGTTAGCACCGCCCCAAGTCTCCAGCCGCGGAGGCTCCCATTGGAACGAGGTCGGGCTCAAAAGAAGCCGCACAAGCTCCTTGGCCGCAATCAGGCCGGGCATTCGGGTGTCGCCCGGCAACGGGACCGACGCTGCTAACGGCCATCCGCGGCCGTACAGCCAGGCTCGGCTCCAAGAGACCCCGGCCTCCGGCGGATACTCCACGATCAAGGCCCTACCTCCGCAGTTGCGGCTCACGTACATCGCGGAATCCCACGAGTCCGCTTGGAAAAGCCCGAGCTGCCCCTTCGGAATCTGCTTCACGCCGTCCTTTGCGTAGACCCACGGCTCCTTCCCCGAGAGCGCCTCGAAAAGCATTTCCGAGCCGACGGGCTTCCGCCCCAGGCTGATCAGCACCGGCTGCGACGGCCCCAGATACTTCGCGCGCGCGGCGAAGTAGCCGCGCTGCTCCAGAGACCGCACATTTGGCGACCGCCAAGATAAGCCCGATCCCGAGGTGAACTGCAGATACCCTTCTCCGCCAACCCAATCCTCCCCCGTCATGGGACTCATCAGCCCGTTTTGGGTGTTGGCAGGATAGTGGGGCGGCCACTGCACCCATAGTCCGTGGAGGAAGTACGATACCGGCGCCAGCGGGCCAGCCCTTTCCCTTCGAATCAAGATCAGGACGTTTGAAGCGTGGGCAAGCGCCAGCGTCAGAAAGAGGATGCCCGCAAGCGACCGGCTAAAGCTCCGCCGCATCGAGCACCGTCGAAACCGTTATCGCGGAGACATGCCTCTTCGCTTCGGGCGTCACCACCTTCAGTTTGGGGGCGGGCGGGGCCCAAAGACGGTCGTAACCGTGCCGGTATAGGCCCACACACTTCGTATCGCCGGCTGCCGCAAGGTGCAGAATGCCGTTATCGATGGAGACCACGAGATCGGCGGACTGAAGAGCGCCCACTACCTGTGGAAGGGAGAGCACGCCGCGCAGATCGACCACGTTCCCGATCCGAGCAAGGACGTCCTCCATCTCCGAACCTCGCCATACTTGCCGCTGTACCTCGTGCCTTGCGCCTATGATTCCCACAGTGAAGCCCTTTTCGACCAGCTCCCGCAAGAGGATCGTCCACTTCTCGAGCGGCCAGAGCTTTGCATCGGCGCTGGCTGCCATGGAGACCAACACCCTCGGAACGGGCGCCGCGGGAGTCTCGCAGGGCACGCGGTAGCGTGGGATGGGCCCGTCGCAATAACACAGGCGGCAGAAGATCTCTCCGATGAAGCTGGAGTCCAAAAAGGGGTACCAGTGGATGAGGTCCTCGGCCATCCAATCCGGGTCGCGCCAAAGAGCGCCCCGCAGGTCGCGCTGCGGATTCAGGCCTTCCCTGCCCTGACTGTTGAGAATCGGGCCCACCACGAGAGTCTCATCCGAGCAAAGCAGGCTGGACAAGCATCTTGCCCACTCGGAATTCTCCAGATTGACGACCAGGTCAAAGGGACCCTTCTCCATGGCGGCGTGAGCCGTTCTTCTCGGGTCCGACCCGAGGAAGGCAGTCTTGGCGTCGAAAAGCGCCTCTCTTTCCCAAAGCTCGCGAGTGCGCTCGCCGCCGAAGTAGTGCAGCTGCGCCTGCGGATGAGCGGCTCGCAGCATTTGACAAAGCGGAGTGGCAACCACATAGTTGCCGAGCGCCTCGCCGGTTAGGAGGGCAATACGCGCAGACGGCTTGAGCTGCTCTCCTTTAAACCGCTTCATTCCCCAGTCTTGTACCCAAATTGCTCATTTTGCGACGGGTTCTGTGTGGGAAAACGTTTGACCGTTCAAGCCGGACAAACGCCTTTTCGCGTAATCTTCGGGACCATGAGCAAATCGCCTGGACGGGTTGGGATCGGAGTTGTTGGAGCTGGAAGCATCGGCATTCGCGGCGCGTTGGAGCATTTGACCCTGCCCGACGTGCAGGATCGCGTGTATGTGGCCGCCGTCTGCGATCCTGTTCCGGGCCGGGCCGCCGCTGCAGCTCAGAAGTACGGCGTCAAAGGGGCCTATGAGACCCTCCAGGCGCTCCTCGAAGACGACACCGTCGACGCCGTCACAATGTGCTCACCCATCAACCTCCACTACGAACAGGGCCTGGCAGCGATCGAGGCCGGCAAGCACATCCACTTCAACAAGACGATGACGGTTACCTCTGCGGAGGCACTGGATCTCATCGACAAAGCTAAAAAAGCCAGCGTCCACCTCGTCGCTTCGCCGGGACAAATGATCCGATCGGTCAACCAGCACATTCGAAAGATGATCGCGAAGGGCGAGCTCGGCCAGTTCGCGTGGGCCGTCACCGGCGCCTCGTTCGGCTCCTACCACGAGCAGGAGTCGGTCCGAAGCGGCACCGACGTGCTCTCCAATATCAATCCAGCCTGGTACTGGCGCAAGCCTGGCGGTGGTCCGCTCTACGACATGACCGTGTACGGCCTGCACACTCTCACTGGTATCCTCGGCCCGGCCAAGCGTGTCACAGGGATGTCGGCGAATGTCGTCAAGGAGCGAGAGTTCAAAGGCGAGATGTACCCCTGCGACGCTGAGGACACCACGCTCATGGTCCTCGACTTCGGCGGCAACCGTTTCGCCTTCGTCCACGGCACCCTCGCCGGGTCCGTCTCGGACTTCGGCCAGCCCAGCTTCTACGGCACCAACGGCAGCATCACTGGGACCAAGTTCAACGGTGAGCCGATCGCCTATCCGGGCAAAGACGAGATCAACTTCTTCGGCCCCCACGTTACCGGGCCTCACGTCGGCAAGGAAGAGGCGCACGTCTTCGAAGACAAGATGCAGCTCGTCGACCTGATCCTGGAAGGCAAGCCAACCGTAGCCACCGCCGAGCACGCCGCCCACGTCATCGAGATCATCGAGGCTGGGTTGAAGTCGTCCGACGAGGGAAAGACGGTGGATCTAAAGACGACCTTCGAACCGATCCCGGTGTAGAGGCGGCTTCTGGGTATTGCGGTCTCTCCAGAGCGCCGAAGGTGCGGCCACATCGTCGAAGCCCGTTGCATTGCATGTGCCCATATTCAAACATCGCCAAAGCCGCGCCCCTCTCCGCGGCGAGAGAGGCCGGTGAGGGACGAACCGCGTGAGCGGGACTTCCGGTCTCTTAACGCAAGAGTCCATCAAATGACACAGATCAGAGTTCGAAGCACTCCTTCTTAGCCGACTTTTGCCGTTTCGGATCTCTCTTGGCCCCGGTTTGCAGGCTCACCGACCCCTCCCGCGGCGAGAAGTGGTTTGGACTTCGTGGTCACGCCAATGACTCAGCCAGTTGCTGAGGGGCCAATGCAACAGCCTTATAGCCTGGGGCGCAGCCCCAGGAAGCGCCGGTCACGCCTCCGAAGGTCTGAAGGACCGGCACAAGGGAGACCCTCAACAACCTTTTGCTCGACGCGATGGACGGGACTTAACTATCGGCGGTCGGTATAGGAGGAGCAAGGCCCAAATAGACTTTGATTTTATGCCCGACATGGGGCGGCCCTCCGGGAGGGGCCTTTACATACTCGATCACGGCCTCGGACGTCTCAAAGCGCGAATAAAACTTGCGCTGAAGATCCGTAAACAAGCCCTCCATCTGAGCGGCGCGCTCCTCGTCCGTCATAGGGTAGTCGTCCGCGAGAATGGCTTGGTTCTCCTTAACCGTGAGAGCAAGATGGGCGCTATCGCCAAATAGATCCCAGAGGTTGCTTGCTTTCGATATGGGCTCGCCGTGCGCTTCATCAAGGGTCACACCGACGTCAAGATAATGTCGATCTCCCCATCGCGACTTCCGGATCGAGGCCAATTGCGTCACACCCGAAGCCAGTTTCCTTTTCCAAAAACCACCACCCAGTTTGAATCCCTGCTGACGCAGGTTGTTTGAAAGCAAACTCTTAACGTCCATTAGCTCACTATGCAGCCCCTAACTTCAAAATGCTCTAGTTCACTCTTGATTTTCATGCTTCGGGCACGCATGAACACGCAGTCGCGACTGCTCAAAGAGAATGTGTTCGATGCTCGCCGAGTGCCTTGAGAGATTGAACATCCCACGCTTCGAGAATTGGAAGGTAATGCTCCATCTGTACCTCCAGCACGCTTGCACTTCGAGGAAAGGCTTTCCAGAAAAGCAGGTGTAGCCTTTGTGATAACGACTCTCTAGCTTGTCATCGACGTCTTCGTCGAAGGTAACCCCGGGATAGAGAGCATAAGGCAAATCCGGGCTAAACACCTCGAACCTCTTTCCTTCGCCGTCGTACTCGATCCAAAGGTCGAAACAAAGATTCACCGAGCCCTCCCCGACTATTCGAATCCGTGGGTACCGGCCTCCTGCAGTGGCTCAATCTCTCAGCGCTACCATACAGGTTAATTCAAATAGGCCGCGCAAAGTCTCTTCAGGTTTGGTCGACCATGTAACCTCTCTGGGTACCGTGTTTTCACCTTCCTTTAACGGGTCATTGGGCAAGTGTTGGCATAGCTGCACACTGCTCAACTTGGTTCGACAAGGGGCAACCTGGGATTACCAATCGCCTCCTCCCAAACCTCTTCGAACTCCTTGGCGGCAATTTCAGAAGGCTCAAACTCAGGATCTGAAGCAATATCTTTCAGACTCGGAACCGGCACTATTCCGAGACGAGTATCCCCGCAGTCAAAATCTCCGGAAGCTGGGGCCATCGTGCTATCAATGAACACTTCCACTTTCCGTTTCTCCCATCTGCCGGGATCAATCTCCGAGTAAATCCATACTGGAAATTCGTTGGGTTCGTGGAGCCATTGACACTTAAAATACGTGTATTCCAATTTGCCCCCTGCTGACAATCCGCCCGGAGATCAAGTGGGCCAGATTGTACTCAGAATATCTTCATAGCTCACCATCTTAGTTTCTTCCCATGGGTTCCGATACTGGCGGCTTGGCTCCAAGCTGCTTTCAAAGGACTGCCAATCTCTGAGGTCTGAAGGAACCCGCACCTTGGAACTCTTGAAGCTGCGCAAAGAATCGCGCTTAGGGCTACAGATTCGTCTGTCCTGGGCAACACGTTTCCCTTGCCCGATGTGGCTCAGTTAGTAGGACTGGAGATTGTTGATCTCCTAGCGCCATCATCAACTTTTAGAGACAGATGATTGTTTTGGTGCCTGAAGCACTCGACTGCACCTAATCCGCATGTATGCTGGCCGTTACTTCGAATGGTCAGCCGATCTTCGTAAGAGGCCACCGAGGATTGGCGAGAGCTTGCTCCCATCCTCTCTCAAACTCCTCAGCCGTGATCTCGGATGGCTCAAGTCTAGCGTCGGATGCGATTTCGGTTAACGTCGGAATCGGATCGATGCTCAGAAAAATCTCGCCACACTCAAACTCTTCAGAAGCCGGAGCCATTGAGCCATCCCGATAGATTTCTACCTTCCATTTCTCCCATCGCTCGGCATCTAGCTCACCAAAACTGAGCATCGGCAAGTCATTTGAGCCTCTGTTCCAGAATATCTTTAGGTATGTAAACATTAGTTAACACCGCTGCTAACTATTCGACCCGTCAAATCAAGTGGCCTTTTATTAGGAATCACAAATACACCTGGCCTGCTTTCAACTACTTGAAGACCAGTTACATGCAAAAACATACCAGCGCTTGAGTATCACCCGAATGAACTCTCTTTTCCATGTTCTTTTAGGAAATTCGCATCAAACTGCCTAAGAAGGGCAAGGTATTTCTCCATCTCTTCACGAAGAATTCCAGGGACAATATGGAACGGCTTTCCAGAGAAGCATGTAAAGTCCTTAGAGAACCATGTGCCTTTATTCTGCTCCGCATATTGCGCAAGGATCGCACCACAGTAAAGAGAATATGGTACGTCACGCGAAAATTCCTCAAAACGATTTCCCTCGTCATCCAAGTCCATTTGAAGATCGAAGTATAGTTTAATAGGGCCTTCTCGTACAATGCGTATTCTTGGATATCGCCCAAGTGCACGCCTTGGTACAAACTCAAAGTCGTTTTCTTTGCAGAACTCTTTGAAAGCGGGGCGCAATTCCCGCAAGTGTTGACGCAGTCTTACGAAGTCCGCCTTACTAAGCATGGTATCTTCCTAACGAATTGGCCTGAAGGCAAAATGTCTGATGCCGGGAATCTCTCAATGTTAACAAAATCGTGTCCTCCGCCATGGTAATGTCAAAACCAGCGACCACTAAAAGCGGGAAACTTGCTATCGCTAACAATTAATCGAAGCGGCATGTGTGCTCTAAATCTGCAAGTATTATCCGACGCGTATGATCGAGCCTCTATATTAATCTCCAGTCCGGAGTTGGATCGGTTAATGGCAGCCGCGGATTGCTCTTTAGATAGATATTCGGTCGGGTCATTAACTTGTCCTTAAGGTTCGTTTGCGCTTCGAGCCTAGTCTCATCCAATTTTGAGCTCGTGCATGAACGGACTCGCCATTTTGACCATTCTTTACGCCGCCCACATCATCGAGATCATCGAAGCCGGTCTGAAGTCGTCAGACGAGGGACGGTCGCTGAAGCGGTTATTTACCAGATGTCTCTGTCAAACGCGTGCTGTCGGATCACATTCTCAAAGGAAACCATCTGGGTTTCTTTCCAGGGATTTCGATAGTGACAGCTTGTCTCCCAGTCGATGTCATAGTGA
>DASZPA010000137.1:0-5273 GCA_035550555.1 Fimbriimonas sp. | reverse complement strand
CAACCTTGGCATCATCCCTCTTTCTTCTATAGCCGCCGAAGGGATCGGTTTTATAGCCTTGAGCGTGCTCTCTATGCGCTCGACGGCGGGAACGGAGCGGTCACAGGCTGGATGGAGTTGCAGGCGCCTTGCACCTTCCTTACGTCAGCAAGGTTCTTCGGAAAGAGTCGACCTGGACTGCACGTAAGCTCTGCAGAGAGCGGCAACTTCAATGATCGTGCGATAGCTATCGATCTACGGTGGCTGGAACGCCGACTGACCCCAGAATCGCTTTCCACCGATGCAAGAGATCGCGAGCTGCTTCGCCGGGAACGGATGGCCGAACGATAACACCGACTCCGCGAAGAAGCGCTCAACCTGCCTTTGTACCAAAGGCGTCAGTGACGGCGGTTGAACTCTTCGTGGAGGCGTTGACTCGATGAACCTCTTGGAGAAGGAAGTCGATGTCGGTAAACGGATCGCCGCCCGTCCGCTTCCAGCGGACGCGTCCTTCTTTGTCGATCAGGATCGTCGAATGGAGCTCCAAGTTCTCAAAGTCGTCGTACGATGCGAAGCGACGTGCGTTCTCGTGGTTCCTATCGGAGAGCATCGCGACGTGCAGACCGGTCAGCGCCTTTGATTCTTTGTTCTTCGAGGGGGGCGCACTGCACACGGCCAACACAGAAACGTTCTCCCGATCGAACTCGTGAATGCGCTTGTCGATCATGTCCAACTGCGTCAGGCAGTGCACGCAGTAGTCCCCCAAAAAGAAGACGAGGAGCACGTTTTTGCCACGATGGTCTTCAAGAGTCACGCTCTTTCCGTCGACGTCCCGCACGTCGAGCTTCGGAGCCCGAAACGGCGTCCAGTTGCTCGGGCCAAGGCGACCCAGGGATTCGGGGTTGTATCTCCGCTCGGGCGCCAATGTTTCCGCGACCGGCTTCTTACCCAGCTCCAAGGCGCGGACCTCGGAGAGCCACTTCAGGCCCGGATCGGCATCGGACCACTCATAGAGCATCCGGTCGGCATAGAGTTCCGCTTTCGCATCGTCTCCCACGGCATGGTACGCCTTGGCAAGGCCCGCCAGCGAGAAAGCGTCGTTCGGTTCTCTCGCAAGCGCGCTCTCATAGGCTTTGATCGCGGACGGAGCGTCTTGGCACTCCAAATAGGCGTCCCCAAGGACTCTCGCCACCGGCCAGGGTTGATCGGGTGGATCTCCTCCGAATGAATCGCTCGCCGCGACCTCGCTCAACTCCTTCAGACCCTCGGTTCTCTTGCCTTCGCCAATGAGCAGCTTGGCCTCCGCCACCTTGTACAAGAGCCCTGAACTGCCGCCGTTCGCTTCTCCGAGCCGACTTCTGGCCTCTTGCAGCCTCCTTTCTCCGACAAGGGCCAGCACCTCGACTGCCGGACGCCTTGTGCGCTCTCCGTCATCCGCATCTTGCCAAGGAACAACACCGGGCTTTAGCAGGTCCTCCCACCGTTCGAACTTGATGAGCGCCCTGAGGAGAGCTTTGAACCCCTCATGTGCTGCCCGAGCTTCATAGCCTCGGACATCGCGATCCCTGGGTGAAGCCAGGAGGTCCCGAGAGCCTTCCAAGGAGGAGTTGAGCATGCCCAGCTGCTCCTGGATGTCGCAAAGATAGTTCCGGTTGTGCGCGTAATCCCAGTCCTCGAACGGAAGCGCCAACCGGTCGTTCATGTACTTCAGCTCGACCCTCGTCGCCGAATCCATCGAGATCGCCGCCTCATGCCACATCCCGACCTTGCTATAGATGTGCCCCGGCATATGAAGGGCGTGCCCAGCGCTCGGCGCGGCTTGGCCGTAAAGCCGGCAGCTCGCAATCGCTTTCCCCGGATCCACGTCGTCCCAGTTGTGAATGCTTGCATGGTGCGCGCCCGGGTGCATCGGGTTCGTTTCCAACACCTGGTCGACGAGTTTCTGAGTCTCCTCTGCCTTGAGCTGCCCTATGCTAAAAAGGGCGAGAAGGGCCTTCGCCTCGATGTCGTCCGGATAGTTTGCCGAAAGTTCCTTAAGCAACTCCATCAGCCGGTGCGAGCGGTTGGGGACGTCGTCCGCAAACCCCTTCTCCCACACCTCGATGTACGCCTTCTCTCGCTCGCTGACCTTGCTCTTGCGCTGCACCGCTTCTTTGAGAAACGCCTTGTAGCGGTCGAAGCGCGGGTCCCCGAGCCGACCGTCCCCTCTTTCGAACCATGTGAACCCGCATCGCGCCAGTCCCCAGTACGCCATCGCGCAATCCGGGTCGAGCTTCAGACACCATCGAAATGACCGCTCGGCCTCTTCGAACCAAAAGGAATGGAGTAACGCGTTTCCCTGGTTGAACCAAACTTGGGCTTCAGGATTCTTCGTCGTGATCGGAAAGGGCGCGACCCCGATCCCTTTCATTAGCCATGGCCGGGACCTCATTCCAGAGTCGAACGCCGAACCGTGAGATGAGTGGCCGGCCTCATCGTCCAAGCGGGCGGCGGCGTGTCTGGAAAGAAAGATTGCCGCAACCGCGATGCTGAGCATGGACTCCGCCGAAGTATATCCATCCCTTCGAATTCCCTTGAGCGAATCGTCGACGGCCCCATAGGGGAATGAAGGTCGTGGAATCGCGGACATTTCCAACCTGTACACTTAAAGGCTGTGTTCCCACTTCTTGGTAGCGTGCTCGTTGGTTTCCAAAACCCCACACAACAGATCGGCGTCGAGGCGTTCATATACTCCACGATGCCTTCGACGTTCGACCATCGTCCGGAGATGGCGATGGATGGCCAGGCCGGCACCTCCTATCTCACCTATGGCGGGATGGGAAGTGGCGACGATTTTGTGGTGATCCTCTCCACGCCGATCCCGGTCAGGTCCATCAAGGTGACGACCGGCGCCAATGGCGAGAACCTTCTGACCGACGGCTTTTTGGAGACCAGCGCGGACGGAGCGACTTACAAAGCAGCGGCGGACTTCGGTCCGGATGGAACCGTCAATGCTCAAAGAATCAGGGGCAACGTAAAGTCTTTTAGGATTCGAGTCAAGCGTCGCCGAGGAGTCTCGCATCTTCAGGTCGATGAGATTTCGGTCGATTCCAAAATCCCCATCACGCATGTCGAGCAGGGTCCGCCGAGAGGGTTCGTCGACATTTCGCAGGCTCCGGATCTTGCCGACTGGGCGGCTAGAGCGGAAGCGCAGATGGAGGCTTTCTGGCCGGACATCGACGCTTTGCTTTACACCGACAAGTTCATCCCGCCGAACGCGGTCAACGTGATCTACACGACCGGGCCCAGGGTGACGCCAGTCGCGGCGACGGGCGGTGGAGTGATGACGGTCAACTCGGCATACGCTCGAAAGCACGCGGATGACACGGGCCTCACCGTTCACGAGACTGCCCACGTCGTCCAGTCCGGTGGGGGCCCAGGTTGGCTCATCGAGGCGATCGCCGACTACGTCCGATGGATCAAGTTCGAGCCGCAGAACTTCACGTTCAGGATCAACCCCAAAACCGCCACGCCTCACGATCCTTATCGAACCGGCGCGGCGTTCCTCGGCTGGTGCGAGTTGCACTACGACAGCCGGCTCGTGACGAAACTCAACGAGGCCACCCGGTTCGGCAACTACCAGGATGGACTCTTCGAGCAGTACTGCGGAAAGCCGATCGGAGAACTGTGGAAGGAGTTCATGGAGACGTACCAGAACGATCGGGCTCACCTGTTCGACAAACCGCTTCCGCCCGCAATGCAGCCTCGGGAACTACCGACGGTTGGAGGCTCTGGCACCTCCGTTGACCTTCCCTTCGACCAGATCGGTATCGTCGCAGACGGCTCGAAGTTTGGAGAAAACGCCGGCTTCGACGGAGGCGGCGCTGCCTATCCAGCAAGCGGCTTAAAGAGCCCGGTTTCGGTCCACGGAGTCTCTTTCACGCTGAAAGCGGCTGGGCAGAAAAACATCTTGGTCTCTCGTGGGCAGGAGATTCCGCTTAGCGGTTCTCACAAGTCGCTCTGGATCCTGGGCGGCTCCGTGGACGGTCCCTATCGCAATCAGGTGCTGATCGTGAACTATGCCGACGGCACGAGCGCCAAGTTCTATCAGAACTTCAGCGACTGGTACCAGCCGATGGACTTCCCCGGCGAGGTCGTCGCAGTTAAGACGTCGTACCGAGACATGAGCGACGGATCCAAAGACAACCGCCCCTTTAACGCCTACGCCTACGGCTTCCCGCTCGATCCAGCGAGAGGGTTGAAGTCGATCGTCTTGCCGGGGGAGGAGGGGATTCGGATACTGTCCATGGAGTTAGCTGACTAGGGTAATCCTCAAACCTTGGGAAAGAGAACGTCAAGCTTGTCTGACGAGGCATCTTCTTCGAACTGGCGATCCCACGCGGCAGCATCTTCGTTCAGCATCCACTCCCGAAGCTCAGCAAATTCCATTGCGGAAAGCTGCTTGATTTCTAATTCGATAGCTTCGACTCTGCTCATAGTCTCGTTCTAACCGCCATCCTCAGTTCGCGTTCGGGAAGGATCAACGCCGCGATTCGCCCTCGGACGTTTGGATGGCCTGAGCGATGTTGTCCAAACTGGTCGAAGGGGTGCCCATCTGAAAGGGGCTGAACCCTTGAACGCGGGGCGAGAGGTAGACGCCTTAGGAGATAACAGGCCGGACCTGATTGCGTCATTCAACATCTGACGGAACGAGACCCCCTTCGAGAGACTGGCTTCTTTTAAACGGGCAAATACGTCCTCATCCAAGGTCACCGTAGTTCTCACGCCCATGATGTCTATATGACGGATCATAAGCGTCGATCTCTCGCGTTTCTGGGCATTTAACGCCGTGAGTGACTTCCTCAATTCAGGCGCCTCCCGATAACCTCGAACGATTCCGTACATTCGGGTGTCTACAAAGCGTCATGCCCACCTGCACTCACTGCGGCGGATTCAATGCCGACAACGCTGCCCTATGTTCGAAGTGTGGAATTCCGCTTGGGTCGCAGAGGCGAGCTGAAGCGGGTAGGGCCCGTCAGCAGACGGCCACCTACATTCGCGGAGGGGTGTGGCTTATCGTGATCGTCATCGTCGCGATCGTTGCCATGCCCATTTACCACGCCTCCAACAGCGCGTACCAAAAGTTTCATCTCGATTCCGTCACCCAGAACGCTATGAAGTCGTGCGGTGGACCGGTCACAGCAAGCATGTCCGTCTATGAACAAGCCCAGGTGAACGACTGCTTGGCCAAAGACGAGGATTTCGTGAAGGCAAAGCAGGACTACGCAGCATTTACCAGTGCTGAGAAGCGATAG
>DASZPA010000136.1:0-27321 GCA_035550555.1 Fimbriimonas sp. | reverse complement strand
AGCCGTACAAGGGCAAGGGCATTCGATACAACGGCGAAGTGGTTCGCCTGAAGGCCGGTAAGCGCGCGGCCGCTAAGAAGTAAGGAGTAAGAAGTGGCTACTAAAACAACAGCAGAACTGCGCGCCGCCCGACATGACCGGCTTCGAAAGAAGCTGACCGGGGACTCGGCGCGACCACGGCTCGCGGTATTCCGCAGCTTGAAGCACATTTATGCCCAGATCGTGGACGACACGAGCGGGACCACCTTGGCCGCCGCAAGCTCGACGGAGAAGGAGCTGACCGCAGGCGGCAATAAGGACGGCGCCAAGCAGGTGGGAGCGAAGCTCGCGGAGAGAGCCAAAGAGAAAGGCATCTCCTCGGTGGTCTTCGATCGAGGCGGATTCAAATATCACGGACGCGTCGCGGCTCTCGCCGACGGCGCCCGGGAAGGCGGGTTGGAGTTTTAAGTCATGCGAATGATGAATCGCTTAAGCGGCAAGCGTGAAAGCCGCAACACGGAAGGACCCCAGCTCGACGTTCGGGTCGTCAGGACGAACAAGGTGTTCAAGACCCACAAGGGCGGCAAGACGGCGTCTTGGTCGATCTTGGTGGTGGTCGGAGACAACAAGGGTTCGGTCGGGGTCGGCCTCGGCAAGGCGCGCGGTATTCCCGACGCTATTCGAAAGGCCGAGGAGGCCGCGCGAAAGGGAATGTTCCAGGTCCCGATGATCGGGACGACCATTCCGCACACCATTGTCGCCAAGCACGGCACCGCCGAAATCGTTCTCCGGCCGGCGGCCGCGGGTACCGGCGTCAAGGCCGGCGGCGCGGTTCGGGCCTGTCTCGAGGCAGCCGGAGTGCACGACGTGCTTTCGAAGTCTCTCGGCAGCCGCAACGCCATCAACATGGCTTACGCGACCATCGAGGCCTTCCGCCAGCTCAGCTCGCCGGAAGCGGTGGCCGAGCGGCGCGGAGTCGAAGCCCAGCAGCTCACTCCGTGGATCGGAAAAGCTCGCAAGGAGGAGGCCGATGCTGCGTATTAAGTTGGTCAAAAGCCCTATTGCCCACGATCCGCGCAACCGCGCGACGGTGACCGCGTTAGGACTTAGAAAGATCGGGCAGATCGTCGAGAAGGAGGACAATCCCAGCATTCGCGGCATGATCCACAAGGTCAGTCACATGGTGGTGGTCGAGGTTCCCGAAGGCTCTGCGCCGATCGTCGACGCCTTGAACCCGGGCTCTTCCGCTCGGATGTTGGATAAGAAGGTCCACGGACTGAAAAGCGGTGACAAGAAGTGAGTCTGAACAAGTTCGATCCTCCGAAGGGTAACTCCTTCAAGAAGCGCCGAATCGCTCGCGGCATCGGGTCCGGAATGGGCAAGACGGCCACGCGCGGCACCAAGGGTCAAAAGGCTCGACGCCAGATCCACCCGAACTTCGAAGGCGGCCAGTCGCCCATTCAGCGGCGTCTGCCCGTCAAGAAGGGCTTCCGCAACATCAATCAGAAGGAGTACGCGATCGTCAACCTGGACGACCTGCAGAACCTGTTCGACGATGGCGCAGAGGTGACGCCCGAAACGCTGAAGGCGAGCGGAATCATCCACGAGGCGAAAGATGGCGTGAAGGTCCTCGGCTTTGGCGACTTGTCGAAGAAGCTCACGGTCAAGGCGCACAAGTTCAGCAAGACGGCGTCTGAGGCCATCGCGGCGAAAGGCGGAGAGGCGATCACCCTTTGAGCGCGATCGGTCTGGGCGGCGGTGGCAGTTATGGCGGTGGAGGCGGAGCCGATAAAGGCCTCGGCCTGCCGCTTGCAGAAACCCTTAGGCTTGCTTGGGCCGATCCAGAGCTGCGGTCGCGCATCCTGTTTGTTCTCTTCATGTTCGGGGTGTTCACGCTCGGCGTGCACATCCCGGTCCCCATTCCGGGCGTGAACGGTGAAGAGGCGTTTGCGAAGCTTCAGAACCTGCCGGCGATGGCGATTCTGAACATCTTCGGCGGCGGCGCCCTTCGCCGGCTGTCGATCTTTTCGTTGGGTTTGAACCCCTACATCACAGCCTCCATCATCATGCAGATCCTTCAGACGGCTTTGCCGAACATGAAGAAGGAGATGCAGGAGGGTGGAGAGTACGCGCGGAAGCAGCAGAACAAGCGCACGCGCGTCTTGACGCTGTTCCTCTGCGTCTTCCAGAGCATCGGCTTTTTGCAGATGATGGCCATGGCGCTTCCGGATGCGATTACGATGGCCGTTCGCATCGAGATCATCATCTTCTGGACGGCCGGCGCCATGTTCATGCTTTGGCTGGGTGAGCAGATCTCCGAGCGCGGCATTGGGAACGGCGTCTCGCTCATGATCTTCGCCGGTATCATCCTCTCGCTGCCTTACCAGGTCCAGCAGCTTCAGGGTGGCGTGAGGGCCGGGGCGGTCCATTGGTGGAGCTTCCTGATCGTGATCGCGATCTTTGTCTGCGCCACATGGTTCATCGTCTACTTTACGATCGCCCAGCGAAGGATTCCGATCCAGCACATGAGGCGTCAAATTGGAACGCGCGTGATGGGAGGCTCGACCAGCTATCTGCCGCTGTCGGTGAACATGGCAGGCGTGCTGCCCATCATCTTCGCGGTGTCGTTCATCTCCTTGCCCTACACGTTTGGGTCGATGCTTGGTGGCGATCGCCAACCCAATCCACAGCCGCTTGGGTACTTCCTGATTCAGCTTGGGACGTACCTCAGCCCGAGCGGGCAGGGCCTCATCGCGCCTTGGCTGCCTCTCCCCAGAGCGATCGTCGGCTCGATCATCTACACGGCGTTGATCTTCCTGTTCACCTACTTCTGGATCGCCATCCAGTACAACGTGGAAGACATCAGCAACAACCTCAAGCGAGGCGGCTCGTTCATTCCCGGTGTACGGCCGGGCAAGCAGACGAAGGACTTCCTCGACGGCGTGATTTCGCGCGTGACGTTGGTCGGCGCCGCATTCATCGCCGTCGTCGCCCTCTTGAACTACATTGCGCCTTGGATCGCCCGACTGCCGGCCAATTCCTACATCAGCGTGATCGGCGGCACGTCGCTGCTCATCATTGTCCAAGTGGCCCTGGAGACCATGCGGCAGGTGGAAGCGAACCTGCTGATGAAGCAGTACGGTTCGTGAGATTGATCCTGATCGGCCCTCCGGGCGTTGGCAAGGGCACCCAGAGCGCGCTCCTCATGGAGCGCCTCGGCATCAAGCAGATCTCTTCCGGCGATATCTTTCGCCGGGAGATCGAGGCTGAGACCGATCTCGGAAGGCTCGCAAAACGGTACATCGACCACGGCGAGCTCGTACCGAACGGCGTGACGATCGAAATGATCGCAAAACGCCTGCGGGACGAGGAGGTCCGCCGCAAAGGGTTCGTCCTCGACGGCTTTCCCCGCACCGTGCGCCAAGCCGAGGCCCTGGACGAAATGCTCTTCGAGATGGAGATCGACCTTGACAAGGTTGTGAGCATCGAAGTGCCGGAGGATCTGATCGTACAGCGGCTGACGGGACGGATGGGCTGCACCAAGTGCGGGGAGATCTACCATAGCTCCTCCAAGCCTCCCAAGAGAGAAGGGCTCTGCGACGTTTGCAACGGGCCGCTCTTCGTTCGTACCGACGATCAGCCCGAAACGATCCGAGAGCGGCTTCATGTGTTCCAGCAGAACACCATGCCTGTGATCGAGTATTACGAGAGCACCGGAAGCCTGCATCGGGTGGACGGCAGCGTGGGGCCGGAAGACACGTACGCCCAGATTGTAAACTCCAAGAACTGATGGCCCTCACCAAGACGCGAGCCGAGATCGACAAGATGCGCGAATCGGGGCGCATCGTGGCCAAAACTCTCAGGCTTGTTTCGCAGCAGATCCGGCCAGGGGTCACCCCGCGGGAGTTGAACGACGAGGCCGACAAGATCATTCGCAGCGAAGGCGGAATCCCCAGCTTTCTGAACTACCGGGGCTTTCCTGCCGCGACCTGCATTTCGGTCAACAGCGTGGTCGTCCACGGCATTCCTACCTCCGTGCCGCTGGAGGAGGGAGACATCGTCAGCCTTGACTTCGGCGTCGTGAAGAACGGATGGCATGCGGATGGCGCCTGGACCTTTCCGGTGGGCCAGATCTCCAGGGAGGCGGAGCGGCTTCTCAAAGTGACGCAGGAGGCGCTCAATCAGGGGATCGCCAAGGCGAGGGCAGGCAATCGAATCGGCGACATCTCCGCCACCGTGCAGAGGTACTGCGAGTCGAACGGCTACGGCGTCGTCCGGGACCTGGTGGGCCACGGTATCGGCCAAGCCCTCCATGAGGCGCCCCATTCGATTCCCAATTTCGGTAAGGCAGGGAAGGGAGACGTCCTCCGAGAGGGAATGACCATCTGCATCGAGCCCATGATCAATCAAGGCACCTACAAGGTGATCCAGTGGCCGGACAAGTGGACCGTCGAAACCGCCGACAAGAAGCTGAGCGCCCACTTCGAGCACACGATTGCGATCCATCGGGAAGGGGCGGAGATCATCACTAAGGAGTGAGTTTGTAAGTTTGCAAGTCTGCAAGTTTGTGAGAGGGGAAGAGGGCCCATCGAAACCTGACTGCGAACTTACCAACCTGCAAACTTACAAACTTAGACCCTTCCTCCCGGTACACTTATCCACACATGGCCAGAAGACGTCCGCCGTATAAGCCGCAACAAGACAAGGAAAAGGGCATCGAGCTCGAGGGAATGGTTGTCGAGAATCTTCCCAACGCCCGCTTCCGCGTGAAGCTGGACGAAGGCGAGGCCGAAATCCTTGCGCATGTGAGCGGGAAGATGCGCATGAACTACATTCGCATTCTTCCGGGTGACCGAGTCCGCGTGGAGCTGAGCCCCTACGATCTGACGATGGGGCGCATCGTCTACCGCTACAAGTAACCGGTCACCAAGGAACTCCGAAAAGCCAATCCGTGAGGATTGGCTTTTTTGTTTTTCGGATTTCGCGCGAAAGTCTCGCGGCGCTCCCGCAAAGAGAAGATTTTATTCACAGGTTTTCCACATCCCAGTAAAAATGCGGTCAGAGTGATAGCAATCGGGTATGAATGTATAGTTTTTCGTGGGAAAAGCGTTACATTTACGGCTTAGGCGATTGCTGATGATGGCCTCTGCAAGAATGTAGACGGAATATTACGTCACGTTTGTATACATGGCGGTTTTTGCGAAAAACGGAGGGCAATAATCGGTTCCCAGGTTTTTCCCATGTTTTTCCCACAGTTTTCCTATATCATTTCGTTCGTCCCTGCCAAGGATAGCCAGACAGGGGACGGAGGGCGGGAAACCTCCAAATGTAGAAGAGCGGAGAGCATGGATGCGATCCGCTCTTCAAATCTCTCTGGGATGGATTCGAGAAGTGTCAGATACGGCTCCTTTGGGTTCGATGACAAAAGCGCTCATCGGCACGGATGAAGCGAACATCGACGACAAGGGTCGAATCCTGATTGGAAAAAAGAAGCGCGACAGGCTCGGCGACGGATTTGCGATGTGCCTGGGCGACAATGGCGCGATCTACGCCTATCCCGCATGGAAGTGGGAGGAGATCGTCGCCGAAACGCTTCGCTACGACCCCATCAACCAAGGCCGCCAAGACTACACCCGAATGATGATGGGTACTGCCGAGGACGAGATCGACTTCGATCAGCAGGGACGGGTGGTCGTTCCCAGGAAGCTGCGCGACATGGCGAAGCTGAGAGACAGGGTGCTTCTCATCGGCTGCGGCGACCGAATGGAGATCTGGGCGGAGGAGGAGTACAGGCGGTACGAAGAAGACCGGACCGGCTACTCGCGAGAGCGCCGTGAGAGCATGCAGAGGGCCAGCAAGGAGATGAAGTCCGAATGAGTGCAACGATCTCTCTGAATCTCTCAACATTCTTTACGAGAGTCAGAGTGGAAGACGCACAGGTATCCCATCGTCCCGTGATGCTGAAAGAGGTGCTGGAGACTCTCCAGCTGCCCTTCGGCGGTGTCGCCGTCGACGGCACGTTAGGGCTGGCCGGCCACGCGGTCCACATGCTGGAAGCGGTCGGCTCGGAAGGCGTCCTGCTGGGCTTCGACTGGGACACGGACATGCTTTCCAGGGCCCGCGGAATCCTTAGGGAAAAGTATGGGAATCAAATTCGGCTTTTCCACGCGGACTTCCGGGAAATGCCGGAAACGCTCGATGAGCTGGATCTCAAAGCGGATGGCGTCCTTTTGGATCTGGGCCTGAACAGCGCCCAAATCGAAGACTCTTCTCGGGGCATCGCCTTTCGAGAGGAGGGGCCGTTGGACATGCGGATGGACCGAACCCGGGGCGAGCCTGCCTCGGCGCTCCTCAACAGGCTTTCTCCCCACGAGATCGAGGCTATGCTTTGGCACAACGGCGACGAGCGATGGGCCAAGGCCATCGCGCGAAAGATCGTGGAGCGCCGCAAGGTCAATCCGCTCAGGACGACGACGGACCTCGTCGATGCGGTCCTGGCCGCCATTCCATCCGGAGCCCGAGACAAACGTATCCACCCAGCCACTCGGACCTTTCAAGCCGTGCGGATCGCCGTCAACAATGAGCTCGAGGGGCTGCAGGACGCGGTGGAGGAGATCGCCGCCCGGCTCGCTCCCGGAGGCACGCTCGCCATCCTCAGCTACCACTCGGGTGAGGACCGTGCCGTGAAGAACGCTTTTCGCGCTCTGGCCGCAGGGCCGGAGTTTGTCGAGATGTACAAGAAGCCGTTGACACCCACGGCTTCAGAAATCGCCACCAATCCAAGAAGCCGCAGCGCAAAGCTGCGAGCTCTCCAACGAAAGAAAACCTAACTCGCTCATGCGAGACGGGGCCATGGAACGGCTCCCGTCTTCCACCACTTTGCAAGGAAATCAAGGATGAAAACTCTAACGGCACCAGAAAAGAACGTAGCCTCTCCGACGCTGCATGCGCGCACGCAATCGCGAGGAACTACCGCAAAACCGAAAGTCGTTGTACGCGCCCGAGTCGTCTCTTATCCTCAGGTTCAGCGAAGAAAGAAGGTGAACCGGTTTGAGAGGGTCGCCGCAAAGGTGATCCTCTTCGGAGTCGTGATGGCGGCGTCTTACGGAGCAAGCAGCATTACAGGTCAGGTCATGGTTGAGAAGTCTCGCCGCGACGAGATTCAGGCCCTCGCAAGGACCAGGACCGCCGTCCACATGGAAACGGCCCTCAAGGGTCACCTCCAAGATCTGGTCAATCCGCAGGTGATCGCCAACTGGGCTGAGTCTCACCAGTTCGTCACGGGGGCCGAGCCGAAAACCACCGATGCGGCCAAGAAACCCGCCTCGACGATGGTTGCCAGAAACGACTGAGGAGAAGATGGCTCGGCACAACGAAGAGGGAATCGAAGCAAGGCAGAGGCGTCCCCGCGACAGGAGGGGCGCCTACTCCAATCTTGCCGTGATGGCCCTCTTCGTCGTGGCCGCCGCCAGCCAGGCGAAGCTTCAGACATTTGAGAAGAACAGCACGATCGCCCTTGCGAACAAATCGAAGCGGTATGAGCTAAGCCAAGCCGATCCTGCGCATCGCGGTTCCATCTACTCCTCCGACGGCCAGCCGCTCGCGAAAGATGAGAATGTTTTCGACTTGAACGTGGATTTCACCAAGTGCCCGAACACCGAGGCGTTCTGGATGGACCTCGGTCAAGCCGCGGAGATCCCCGCCACCGAGTTTTCGACGATCGCCAGTTCCGGAGTGAAGAGCCGCGTGTGGCCTCAGGCCATCACAGACTCGGAAAAGATGGCGGTCGATCAGGTTCGGGCGCGTTGGCGAGCCGACGGCGTCTCGGCCGTGTCCACGGGTTATCGAACCTATCCTCTGGGAAGCGCCGCTTCCTGCCTGGTCGGCGTGATCCGCCGGCGGTCGGTGGAGGTGACTCAGCAGGGACGGATGTGGCAGCAAGCGGTCCGGGAATACGGCGCGCCAAGACCGGGCGCGCCTGCGGTCGCGGACCAGCTGACGGGACTCGAGGAGGCCGAAGACTCGCTCCTGAGGGGGCGCGACGGCATTCAGACGGGTGTTACGGACCGGTCGGGACGGTTCCTGCCGATGCGCGTCGAGTCGACGACGGTGCGCCAAGATGGCAAAGACGTGACCCTGACCATCGACAGCGGTCTGCAGGCGATCGCCGCGCAGCAAGTCAAGAAGACCGTGGAAGAGAACGCTGCCGTCTCAGGAGTCGCGATTGTGGAGGACCCGAAGACCGGCAATATCCTCGCGATGGCCAACTATCCGACCTTCGAGCCGTACACGCCGGACGGGAACTATGCCTCCCTCGGCGAGCACGGCGGTTTGAACCAGGCTTATATGAGCACCATGGAGCCGGGATCGATGTTCAAGATCCTGACGCTTGCGAAGGCTCTTGACGAGGGCGTGGTCCATATGACGGATCATTTCTACTGCCCTGGAGAGAAGGTCGTGGTGCCGGGCGCCAAGCCTATCCGGTGCGACCTGCACGCCGGCAACCGTGCGATGGGCGACCTCGATCCCGTGCTTGCCATCGCCCGAAGCTGCAACATCTGGGCGGCAACGTGGGGTCGTGAGATCGGATACGACAAGTTTGTCTCTTATCTGGAGTCGCTCGACCTGCTTCGCAAGCCTTCGTTGGAGCTGCCGGGCGAAGTGAACAACCTATTCAACCGCCACGACCCGGCAAGAGAGCTCCAAGTGGCCAACGTCGGATTTGGGCAGAGCATCAACTGCACTCCGCTGAGCCTCGTGAGCGCATTCTCGACACTCGCCAATGGCGGAGTCCATCTGCAGCCTAGGCTGATCGACAAGATTGGCGGGCAACCGGCCCCGAATCTTCCGGGCAAGCGAGTTCTCACAAGCGGAGCCTGCGATAACGTGATCAAGGGCATGATCGCCGTGATCGAGCACCCGCACGGCACAGGCAAGACGTTGAGGATTCCCGGTTATGAGCTGGCGGGAAAGACGGGCACCGCCCAGAAGATGGCGAGAAACGACCACGGCCATGTGAGCAACTTCGTGGGATTTGTGCCCGCGATCAATCCCAAGGCCGTCATCTTGGTAATGATCAACAAGCCGCAAAAGGGCGTGTACTACGGCGCGACGGTGGCTGGTCCCGTGTTTCGCGAGCTTGCCAAGGCCGTGATCCGCAAGTATCGCATTCCGCCGACGCTGCCGATTGTGCCACTGAAGGAAGTCCCGGCGGCCGCCACACCAGCCGACGAAGAAGCCGACGAGCCGGTGGCCGCAGCGCCAACGCCACCTCACCGCAGGGACAAGACTGCTGGGCAGCAAGCAGCGGCCATCGAGGACAGACCCGTGCTCAAAAGAACGAGCAAACCTCGCCGCAGGCCGGTCTTGAGCGTCGACGACAGTCAGGACGTGGATTAAGGCTGTGCGGCCCACCGGCAAGGTGTGGCAGGCTAAAGGAATCAAATGACCTTTAAACACCTACTTGCCGAAGCAAAAATCACCCCCGCGGAGCTCGTGGGTGACGCCGAGGTAGCAGGGGTGACCCACGATTCGCGTCAGGCAAAGTCGGGCAGCCTTTTCATCTGCATGCCTGGCATGACCCGAGAGAGCGAAGGGTTCATTCCTGACGCGAAAGCAATGGGCGCGGGTGCGGCGCTCGTCCATAGCGGAGAAGGCATGCGGCTAGCCGTGGAGCAGGGCCTGGCTGCGGCACTGATTCCGCATACCGGTGAGATGTTTTCCGATGCGGCCTGGCGGGTTTGCGACGTGTTCTTTGAGCACCCGACCCGCCAGATGAAAGTGTTGGGCGTGACTGGAACGAACGGCAAGACCACGACGGCGTGGCTGCTGCGGGATCTGCTCGCACATCTAGGATTTAGAGCGGCCTACCTTGGGACCCTTGGGTTCCATCTACCCGGCGAGGAAAGGGAGATCGACAACACGACCCCCTTCGCCGTCCAGCTCTACAACCTCTTGGCCGAGGCACGGGACAAAGGCGTCCAGGCCTTGGCCATGGAAGCTTCCTCCCACGCGCTTGCCCAACATAGGCTCGATGGCGTGGAGTTCGACTGCGGGATTCTCACGAACATCACTCAGGACCACCTCGACTTCCACGGCACGATGGAAAGCTACGCCGAGGCAAAGCACCGTCTCTTCACCGGACTACCTCTGCAGACTCAAAAGCGATTTGTCGGCGCGTTCAACGTGGACGATCCAATTGGGCAGAGATGGGCCCTGGAACAGAACGGGCCGTCACTGACTTACGGGATCAAGTCATCCGAGGTCGATCTGCGGGGTGTTCCTCTCCTGGTTGCCGTCGACCGAATTCGAATGCGGCTGGAGTACCGGGGCGATGTGGAGGTCGAGGTCCCGCTCGGCGGCAGCTATAACGTCGAGAACACCTTGAGCGCAGTGGCCGGACTGCTCGCAACCGGATTTCACCTGGAGGAGATTGCCGCCGTGTTGCCGAAGGTGAGACCCGTTCCAGGAAGATTCGAGGCTGTGCGCAACGATCGGGGCATTGGGATCTTGGTCGACTACGCCCACACTCCCGATGCGTTGGAAAAGCTGCTCGACTCAGTCCGCGACCTCAACCCATCTCGGATCATCACGGTCTTTGGCTGCGGGGGTGACCGCGACCGGACCAAGCGGCCGAAGATGGCTCGCGCCGCGAGCGAAAGAAGCGAGCTGACGGTCGTAACAAGCGACAATCCGAGAACGGAAGATCCGCAAGCGATCCTCGATGAAGTCAAAACCGGCGTAGACGTGGGCAGAGAGTCCGTTGCGATCCTGGATCGGCGAGAGGCGGTTGCCTATGCGATCGGCCAGGCCAAACCCGGAGACGTGGTGGTGATCGCCGGTAAGGGTCACGAGAACTATCAGATCCTCGGACGGACCAAGCACCATATGGACGATCGAGAACTGGCACGCGAGGCGCTCCGATGAAGCCGGTTTCGGCCGGTGAACTGGCCCATATTTTCAACGGCGCCCTGCACGGTGAACCGGAATCTCTCGTTTCGGGATTTGCCACAGACAGCAACTCGGTCCGGCCTGGAGACCTGTTCATCGCGATCAAGGGAGAGCGTGTCGATGGTCACACCTTTGCGGCCGACGCGCTCGCGAAGGGAGCGACTACGGTCCTCGCGGAGCGTCCGATCGAGGGCTCCTACATTCTTGTTTCGAATGTAGTCCATGCGCTGGGTGACTACGGGCGACACTACCGAAACAGCTTTCATGGCCCCGTGGTAGGGATCACGGGAAGCGCTGGGAAGACGACCACCAAAGAGTTCGTCGCCTCGGCTCTGGGGCCCTTGGGTCCTGTGTTGAAATCGACTGGAAACCGAAACACCGAGTACACAAGCCCGCTCGTCTGGTCCGACTTGGAGCCCGGCACGAAGGCTGCGGTCGTGGAAATGGCGATGCGCGGCTTTGGGCAGATAGCGCACCTTGCCGCGATCGCAAAGCCAACTATCGGGCTCATCACCAACATCGGCTACTCCCATCTGCTGCAAGTCGGCGACCGGCACGGCATCGCCAGGGCCAAGGGTGAGCTACTTCAGGGCTTGTCCCATGACGGCACGGCAGTGCTTTGGCGCGAGTGTGAGTTCTTTGAACAGCTTCGCCAAATCGCCGGAGATCGCCAAATCCTGACCTTTGGAACTTCGGCGGACGCGAACTGCCGCGTCACGGGATACGAGCCGATCGACTGGAGCATGTGCCGAGTGGAGGGCACATGCGAGGGGAAACATTGGCATGCAACCTTGCCCGCGGTTGGGAGACACATCGCTCTCGATGCCGCGGCGGCGATCTTGGTGGCCTCAGCGCAGGCGATTGAACCCCAAGCGGCTGCCAATGCCTTGCAGGGAACCGAGCTTCCTCCGATGCGGATGGAGATTCGAAAGCGGGCCGGCGCCGTGGTGCTGCTCGACACCTACAACGCGGCGCCTCCCAGCGTCCTTTCGGCTCTGGAAACTCTTGCCGAGATTCCTGCCGCCGGGCGGAAGCTGGCAGTGCTCGGAGAGATGCGAGAACTGGGCGACTATGCCGAGGGAGCCCATCGCATGGTGGGTCGGGCGGTCAAGAAGCACGGGCTCGACGGTGTGGTGTTCATCGGAGACTCGATGAGGTTCGCCAGCCAGGAGGCACTGGGAGTCGATTCGGTCTCTTCCAAGGAGGACGCCCGACAACTGGTTGAAGAGTTGAGAGACGGAGACGTGCTCCTGGTCAAAGGCAGCCGTGCGCTGGAACTCGAGAGGGTGCTCGATTGACTTTGCCCATCGCGCTCAGAGCGTTTTGGTATGCGTTTATCCCGGCGGCGATCTTGGCTTGGCCAATTCTCAAGGGATTGATCGCGCTCAAAAGCCGACAGACGGTAAGCCAGTACGTGGCCGAGCACCAGGTCAAGCAAGGGACGCCGACAATGGGCGGACTCATTATCATTGCCGGAACGCTTGTTGGATTTTTGGCTCTGCAGATCACTGGAGCTGTCGCCCAACTTGGCGACTATTGGATTCTCATGGTTGGATTCGCGACCATCGGGTTTGTCGACGACTTTGTCGTCCCGCGAATGATCAAAGGGAAGCGAGGCCTTGGCTGGAAGCAGAAGATCCTGATGGAGCTTGTGCTTGCCGTGATTCCGTTCGCGACGGTCGATCGGTCGAACATGGCGGCTGCGATCTGGGGCGTCTTTCTGGTCCTCTTCTTCAGCAACGCCTATAACTTCACGGACGGCCTTGACGGCCTAGCGGCCAGTGTGGGAATTTGCCTTCTGCTTGGCCTTTCCGCGTTGTCGTTTTATCTGGTGGGTTCCTCTCCGGAAGTTGGGATCGTGGCTATGTGTCTCATCGGTGCGACCGTTCCGTTCTTCTTCTTGAACGCCGCGCCGGCAAAAGTCTTCATGGGCGATGTTGGCTCGCTGCCCATCGGGGCGGTCATTGGCCTTATTTTCTGGAAGCTCTTGTTTACAGAGAACATCGTGCAAGGAAAGTCTTCTGTTGCCTGCGCTCTCGGTGTTATTTCGCTCGTGATGATCGTTGAGCTTGTTCCGGTGCCCTTGCAAATCGCCAGCGTCAAGCTGCGGAAAAAGAAGATCTTTCTCTTTACTCCGATACACCATGCGTTCGAGAAGATCGGCTGGCCTGAGACGCGGACGGTTTGGCGGTACGCCCTGGTCCAACTGCTGCTCAGCGTCCTGGCCCTGACTATCGTGGTGACAAGCGGGCCCGAGGCGATTGCCGTAGTTTCGAGGCTCGGTCGGTGAACTTGGCCGGTCAGAAGATCGCGATTTTCGGGCTGGGTCGCAGCGGTCTGGGAATCGGCCGAGCGGCCTTGGCGCTGGGAGCTGAGCCTCGCGTTTACGATGAATCTCCCAAGGGATCGGTAGCGAAGCAAGAGGCGGTTCAAGACGCAGAAAGGATCGGTTTGCCGGTGACCTTCGGTTGGGACGGCACGCTGCCGCCCGATACCACGAGCCTGGTGCTCAACCCCGCGGTCAGAAAGACACACCCCAAGATTCAGGCAGCCCTCGATCAGGGTGTGGAAGTGATCGGCGAGGTCGAGTTCGGATACCGAATTTCCAAGGCCCCTATTGTGGCGATAACGGGCACGAACGGAAAGAGCACGACGACCGTGATGACTTACCTCTGCCTGAAGGCTTGTGGAGTCGACACGGCGCTTTGCGGGAACATCTTCGGGTCGGGCTATCCTGAAATGTCTCTCACAGATGCGGCGCTCAGCAGCACTCCCGATCAGGTCCTTGTGGCCGAGATCAGCTCGTTTCAGCTCGAGTGGATCCGCGACTTCCGACCGGTTTCGGCAGGGATCACGAACATTTGGCCCGACCACTTGGACCGGTACGAGTCGTTCGAGGAGTACGCGGCCACCAAGCAGAAGCTCTTCTCGAACATGAAGGCCGGCGACTACATTGTCATTCGTGCCAACGATCCGGTGGTAGCGCCTCCAGGCGGGTCCAGATCGGCATACGTCCCTCGGGGCCGTCGAACGAGATCGGCAACAACCCAGGAGCAGTCGTTACCGCGGGTTTTCACCTTCGGAGCCACCGGTAACGATGGAAGAGTGGAGGAAAGGGACCTGATTCTTGTCGATAAGCACGTCTCTTTGGACTCTTTGCCCTTTCGAGAGCCGCATAACTATCAGAATGCTTGCATGGCAGCTTTGCTGGCATACGGGGCGCTTTTGGCACGCGGCGGCAAGACCGAGATGGCGGACTGCGTGGTCGAAGGGCTAAGGAGTTTCCGGGGTCTTTCGCACCGGATGGAGCTGGTGGGCGACAGGGAAGGGGTGCGGGTGATCAACAACTCGATGTGCACGAACCCGGATGCGGTCATCAAAAGCGTGCAGGCCGTCAAGGACCGCACCCACATTCTGATGGGAGGGGTTAACAAGAACCTCGACTTTGGACCCCTACGGCACTATCTGGCAAACCATCGGCATCAGGCGTACCTTTACGGCGCCGATGCGGGGCAACTCTCGGAGATGCTGGGGGGCGGCTTTCCAATTTACGCGTCGATGGAGCATGCGTTCAGGGAAGCCGTGAAAAATGCTACAAAGGGAGAAGTTGTGATGCTGGCGCCTGGATGCGCAAGCATGGATAGTTTCAGCGACTTTCGGGAGCGCGGAGACGTCTTTAAAGCGATCGCCAAGGATTGGCTCAATCATGAACCGGACAAGTAAGTTTATCGACCCAGGGCTGTTCTTTCTGGCCCTCTTGGCCACGGCGCTCGGCCTCTTCTTCATCTTCGACGCCGGCTACCCGAGATCCATCGGCCTCAACCGCGGCATGTGGCCGCCGGAGTTTAAGAACCAGCTGACGTTTCTCGTCCCGTCGCTAATCGCCTGCATGCTTTGTGCCCGCGTCCGTCCTGAGACCTGGCAGAAGGTCAGCAAGCCAATTTGGCTGGTCGTCCTGGCCATGCTGGGTTTGATCTTCAAGCTGGGTGTTGAAATGAACGGCGCCAAACGCTGGCTCGGCGTGGGCCCAGCTCTTATCCAGCCTGCGGAACTGGCCAAGCTTGCAGCCGTTCTTTATCTGGCGGGCGTCTTCGCCGAAAGAAAGCCGTGGCCTGCCAACCTCAAGCCAAGGCGGGATTGGGTGCACTGGATGGACACGATCGCTATCCCAAAGTTGCGGCGAGCCTTCCCCGGAATCCTCATCCTGTTCGCCGCGGTTTTGATCGATAAGGAGCCGGATTTGGGCACGGCGGCTGTCATGGCAGTTGCGGCCTTTGCGCTCTTCATTCCAGGCGGCGTCTCAAAGAAGTCGCTCATCGCAGCTGTCCTCGTGGCAGTCTGCGGCTCATGGGCCCTGGTAAAGCAGGAGCCGTACCGCTTGGAGAGGATCCGAAACCATATCGAGCGATGGCGGCCCGATAACGTAGACGACACGTCGTACCAGACGGTCCAATCGGAGCTCGCGATGGCAAGCGGTGGCCTTTTCGGCGTGGGAGTGGGCAACGGACGCGCCAAACATGTGATTCCCGCGACGACCACCGACTTCATCCTGGCGACGATCGCCGAAGAGTTCGGTCTGGTCGGGGCGCTGGGAGTGCTGGCCGTCTTGGCAGCCATCGTCTGGCGGCTGCTGCGGCTTTCGGCCAAGGCGCCGACAAAGTTCGGCCGCCTCGTGCTCTTCGGCTTCGCCTCTTGGTTTGGAATTCAGGCTTGCGTCAACGTGATGATGGCCAACGGCTTTTTGCCCGCGATCGGCATCCCCCTGCCGTTTATCAGCTCTGGAGGCAGCAGCCTTTTGACGCTCTGGTGCGCCGTCGGCGTGGCGCAATCGGTTTGTCGAGCGCCTTCTCCTGCGAAGGAGAAGCAGGCGGCTCGGCCGGCATCCGGCCGAGCCGTCGTGTCGCCAAGCCATCCGAGGATGGGCGCGCGGCTCGGGTGAAACAAGGGGCGTCTTTGGGAGTCCGCGGATGTGTCGGCGTTTTCAAGCCAGTCGGAGGCGCGGACTTTGATCAAGCGGGCCTCTGTTCGCGGTGCGCCTCCTGCGCAATCGCAGACCTGGGCGCGTTCGAGGACACCAAACTCTATGAGAGGTTCTGCGCTTGTTCCTGGTCGTAACCGGCGGGGGGACGGGCGGGCATGTCTACCCGGCATTAGAGACCGCGAAGGCGGCTCGGGAGCGGCTAGGGGCTCGGCTTCTCTATTTGGGAGCCCATCGCGGCCAAGAAAGCGGAGTCTGCGAGCGGGAAGGCATTGACTTCCGAGGCTTCGATGCGCGCCCGCTCTACAGCCTCAAGCAGCCCCGAGGCTGGGATTCTCTCGTCAGGCTGCTCATCGCGTCACAAAGGGCCAAAAAGGCGCTGAAGGAAAACCGCCCGGACGTCGTCTTCTCAACGGGTGGATACAGCGCCGCTCCGGTCATGTCTGCCGCACGGAGCCTTGGAATTCCCTATGTGATTCATGAGGCGAACAGTGTGCCCGGCAGGGCCAATCGTATGTTCGCGCCGGGGGCGGCGGCGTTCACCTGCGTCTTCACCGAAACACAGAGGCGAATCCCGACCGCAGTCCGCACCGGGCAACCGATCCGTCGCGAGCTCCGAGAGGCAGCCTCTCTGCCAAGACGCGAAACAGACACACCGCTGGTGATCTGCCTCGGAGGGTCCCAAGGTTCTGTGTTCTTGAACGAGGTGGTCGTCAAGGCGGCGCCGTTGCTTCGTTCCAGCGCGGACGTCGTTTTAGCTGCCGGCAAGGGCAACTTCGACAAGGTTGCGAAATCTGAACGTATAAAAGTTGTGCCCTTTCTCGAGACGCCCGAGCTGGTGGAAGCCTATCGTGGCGCTTCCGTGGCGGTGGCTCGAAGCGGCGGGACTCTGGCCGAGTTCGCCCTGTTTGGCTTGCCGAGCGTGTTGGTTCCTCTGCCGACAAGTGCCGACGATCACCAATTGGTGAACGCACAAGAATTTGTAGCCTTCAAAGGAGCCAAACTGTTAAGGCAGGACACGGCTACTCCCGAGGCGCTTGCAGGGGCTGTCGACGACTGGCTGGCAGATGATGACGCACGGGAGACGGCGCGGCGTGCTTTGAAAGAGTGGGACCGTCCTGACGCGACCGAGCGAATCGTGGAGATTGTTCGAAATGCGGCAGAAAACGGCAAGTAGAGTCTGAATGCGAAAGCCTCGAGAGATTGTTGAAGCCTTTTCGTTGGCGTCCGACTTGGACGGCATCACGAGTTTCTTTTTGGTCGGAATCGGTGGAGCCGGTATGTCCGCCCTCGCCCGTATGCTCGCCGCTCGCGGGTTTCAGGTCAAGGGCACCGATTCGACGGCTTCCATTGAGACGTCTCGGCTCACTAAAGAGGGGATTCAGGTTCACATCGGCCACACGGGAAGGGCCATTCAGCCTGACGATGCCCTGGTCGTCACGGACGCTATCGACCTGGAAACCAGCCCTGAGGTGGCGCGGGCAAAGGAGCTTGGAATTCCTGTGGTTCGCCGGTCGCAGGCTCTTGGCTGGGTTCTCAAACCGTACAAAGTGATCGCCGTCACCGGAACCCACGGAAAAACTACGACGACGGCTATGCTCGGCGCCGGTCTGATCGCCGCGGGCCAAGATCCGTTGGTTGTCGTCGGCGCCGCCATTCCGGAGTGGGGCGGACCGGTCAGAGAGGGTCAGGGCGAGTACGCCGTGGTCGAGGCCTGCGAGGCGTACGACAGCTTTCACGACATCCAGCCCTATATCGTGGTCCTGACGAACCTGGAGTTGGACCATGTGGATTTCCACGGCTGCTACGAAAACCTTCGCGCCAGCGTGGTGCGGTTTGCCGACTCCGTCCCGCCAAACGGGTGGCTCGTCTACTGCTCCGAGGATCGCGGCGCTTCAGAGGTCGCGGAGCTCTCCTCGTCGCAGGCAGTTCCCTATGGAGCGAGCGAGGAGTGGGTGAGACAGATCGTCAACATGGCGGGCGGCGTTGCCGGAGAGTTGCCGCGGTTTCCTTCGGAGAACACGCTCTTCCTGCCTGGGAGACATAACTTGCTGAACGCCGCGGGGGCTCTGACGGCGGCCGCTCTGGTTCGGGCGGACTTGGAGAAAGTGGAAGAAGCGTTGCGAGTTTTTCGAGGCGCGGAACGAAGGCTGCAGGTTCTCAAGGGCAGTCCCATTACCGTGATCGACGATTACGCTCACCATCCCAGCGAGATCGTCGCCTCGCTCAACGCGATTCGAGACCGTTACTTCACGGGCGAAAACGCAGCGCAACGGTTGATCGTGGTTTTCCAGCCGCATCTCTATTCCCGCACGGCTCCCTTGATTCCAGAATTCGCTCAGGCGCTGAGCGTTGCGGACGAGGTCGTCATTACCGACATCTATCCTGCCCGGGAGGCGCCGATGGCCGGCGTAAGCAGCGCCAGGATCGCCGAGTTGATCGATAAACCCGTGCAGTATGTGCCGAGCCGCCATCTGTTGCCGCGGATCGTCGCCGGTAAAGCCTCGGTTGGGGACGTGATCGTCGGCATGGGCGCGGGCAACATTTCGGAGTTCGCTCCGGCAGTCGTGAAGGAGCTGGAGCGAAAGGACAGGCTGGCGGAGGGACGGCGAGCCTGCAAGGTGGCCGTCATCTACGCCGGCGACAGCGCCGAACGCGAGGTGAGCAACCACAGCGGCCTTGCCGTTCATGCGGCGCTGACTCGAAAGGGCTACGACGCCACGCTGGTCGACGTAACGGACCTGCTGCTTCGCGGTAAGAGCCTCCACGACTTTGTGGGCGAGAGCCGGCCCGACGTCGCCTTCTTGGCCGTACACGGCACGAACGCGGAGGACGGCGCGATTCAGGGTCTGCTGGAGCTGCTGCACCTGCCATACACGGGATCCGGCATCCAATCAAGCGCGATCTGCATGGACAAAGCGCTCACGAAGCAGATCCTGGAGGCGAAGGGCATTCGAACGCCGAAGGGTGTCCTGCTCAACGATTTTGACGACCCTGTGTCCATTCCTCCTCCGGTGGTCGTCAAGCCAAACGCGCAAGGCTCCACCGTTGGATTGAGCTTTGTCGACGTGGGAGACGATCTCTGTTCGGCACTCCGCAAGGCCTTTGCCTACGGTGAGCAGGTGCTCGTGGAGGAGTGGGTGCGCGGCATGGAGATCAGCACCCCCGTTTTGGAGGGAAAGGCGTTGATGCCGGTCGAGATCGTTCCTGCGAGCGGACGCTACGACTTTGCAAGCAAGTACCTGCCCGGCGCCACGGAAGAGATCGTTCCAGCCCGCCTGCCGGGAGAAATCCTCAAAACGGCCCAGGAGGTCGCGATTTTGGCGCATAGAGCGCTCGGCTGCGAGGGCGCTACCCGAACGGACGCCATCGTCCGGGGCGACGAGATGTTTGTTCTTGAAGTAAACACGCTTCCCGGCTTGACCGCCACCAGTCTTCTGCCGAACAGTGCGGCAGCCTGCGGTATCAGCTTCGACGACCTGTGCGCCAGGTTGGTGGAGGACGCGCTAGCTCGTCATGCGGCGAAAACGTAGGCGATCCCGGCTCAATCCCACGCCGATCCTATGGCTGCTCCTGGCTGCCAACGTGATCGCCGGAATGCTTTACAGCCCCCTGACGACCGTTCGCTCGGTCCGCGTGGATGGGGCGCCCGCATGGGATTTCGACCGTCTGAGAACAGTCGCTGAGAAGATGAAAGGCATTCCTTGCGCGCAGATCAACCCAAGGACCATCGAGAGTCAGGCGATGGCGATTCCGGACGTAAGGTCCGCGCGTTTGTCGCGGAATCTCTTCGGCAGCGCCGTGCTAACAGTCGGCTATCGCACTCCCATCGCGCGGATTGAGGGCCAGAAGGGAATGGTTCTTTCGATTGAGGGAGTCATCTACCACTCGAACGCTGTTGTTAGCGATCTGCCATCGGTGAAGTTGGGGCCGCAAACCTCCAATCCCTTGTTCACCATCGCCACCGATTGGCCCGCCGCGGACATTGCAAATTTAGTGATTAAGGCCAAACGGATCGATCCTAACGCTCCGATTAAAATTGAGTTCGACGCGGGCAACTCCTTGTGCTTAAATATGGGTACTGGAAGGGTTGTTTTGGGCTCCAGCGACGACCTTGACGAAAAGTTGCAGGTGCTCACGCAACGCCTTGCCGCCGACCCCAACCTTTTGTCCAAGATCCAAACGCTAATCCTGACGGTTGCCGGAAACCCTCAGATCGTACCGAACCCCGGAGTAAAGAATTGAATCCCATCTTTTCCCGTTTGGCCCCGCGGACCGATCAATGGATCTGGCCCGTGAGCGGCGTTTCGCTGGTCATTGGATTCATGTTTTCGATGGCGTGGGTCACCGAAAACAACCGCGCCTCCCGGTTCAGCTTATTGGAGCCCACTCAAAAGGACCGAATCAACCAAACGGTGATCGACGTGAACGCCGTTCAGAAGCTGGAAGCCGAAGTCGCCAGCCTGCGTGGGGAAAACACAAAGCTTCAGAACGGTTTGGCCAAGGGCAACGAGTCCTCGAAGCTCCTTAATGAAACGCTTCAGAAGACGAAGGCCTATGCCGCGTTGACCCCTATCGAGGGCCCGGGCCTGATCATCACTCTGCGAGACGCTCCGCCGGGCGGTGTCAAGGTCGAGACTCTGATTCCTCCCGACGCCAACATGCACGATCCGGATGTGCGGAGCACTCTCAACAAGATCAAGAACCAGACGGTCTACACGGATGAGATGAACATCCACGACAGGGATGTTTTGATGGTGGTCAACGAGCTTTATGCGGCGGGAGCCGAAGCGATCGCGATCAACGATCACCGCCTGGGAGTGGCAAACAGTATCCGGTGCGTAGGACCGACGATCCTGGTCAACGACGTGAAGATTGCCAGTCCGGTCGTGATCAAGGCCATCGGCGATCCCGGCACGCTCATGGGTGCTCTCAACATGAACGGGGGCTTTCTTTCGCTGATTCGGCTCACCAGCCCAGACATGGTCTCGGAAGAAGAAGAGAAGATGATTCGGCTGGAGCCCTATTCGGGCCGGACCGACCTGCGCCTGGCCAAAGTCCCGAAGGATTTCAAGTGATTCTGATCCTCATTCCCATCCTGGCCGCGATCATCGGTGCACTGATCGCAAGTCAATTGCAGTTTCATGCAGTGGGCGGTTTGAGCGGCCAGTATCTTGCCGTCGCGTGCCTGGCGGGGCTGGATACGGTGTTCGGCGGGATCCGAAGCGGACTGGAAGGAAAGTTCAACGCACTTGTTTTCTTTACAGGATTTGTGTCAAACACGATCATCGCTTTTTTTATTGCGTGGCTGGGCGACAAGATTTACATTAACCTGTTATTTGCGGTTGCCCTGGTCCTAGGAGCTCGCATCTTTACAAATCTCAGTTTGATCCGCAGGTTCTATCTCACCAGGTGGCAAGACGCGCTTGACAAGCGCCGGCTACAGAACCTTGCCCAGCAAGCGCTCAGCAGCGCCAATCCGGAGCCGAACGCATGAGCGCGAACACGGTCGCAGTTCTGGACATCGGCTCGACGAAGGTCACATGCTTGGTTGCCGAGCTGGCAGGTGAGGCAGAGGTGAGGGTTCAGGCGTTGAAGACCGTCTCCTGCCGGGGATTGAGAAAGGGCGCCATCGCCGACCTCACGGAAGTGTCGCGAGCGGTCGATGCCGCAGCCAGAGCCGTGTCGAACGAGCTGAGCGTAGATCTTGGGCCCCTGATCGTGAGCGTATCCGGGCCCCACACCGAGGGCATCAACGCACAGGGCTTGAAGCTGATCGTTCCGAAAGGAAGGCCGATTACTTATCAGGACGTCCTGGAGGTGATCAACCACTCCAGGTCTGTGGTCTTGCCCGCCGACAGGGAGCAGGTCCAAGCGCTTCCCCGAGAGTTCAAGGTGGACGGCTCTCGAGACGTCCATCGACCGATCGGAGTCGGCGGCAGCAAGCTCGAGGTCATCACCTACATTGTCACGGCGTCCATGACGGCGGTTCAGAATTTGGAGAAGGCCGTCAATCTCGCAGACCGGACGGTGGACCAAATGGTGTTCGCACCGCTTGCGGCGGGAATCGGGGTTTTGACCCAGGACGAGATGGAGCTGGGCGCCGCTGTGGTGGATATCGGCGGAGGAACGACGGACGTCGCGATCTTCTCGAAGGGCTCCCTGGCCCATGGAGTCAGTATTCCGATCGCATCCGGCCACATCTCCAGCGACATCGCTCACCTTTTGAAGACCTCGGCCGACGAGGCCGAGCGATTGAAAATAGAAGCCGGAGGAGCGCACGCGAAGTCGGTGGGACCAAACGAATCGATCGAAGTGATGCAGCTCGAGCAGATGCAGGCCAGGCCGCTCCAGCGGAAAGTATTGGTAGAAATTATCGAGGCGAGAGTTCGCGAGATCGCGGGCATGGTTCGAAAAGAGCTCGAGAAGAGCGGCCTCTATTCCTCACTATCCGGCGGAGTCGTTCTAACGGGTGGCGGGGCCCAGCTCTCGGGGACGGAGAAGGTCTTTGAAGAAGCGCTTAAGAACCTTCGCGTGAGAACCGCTGAGCCAAACCTGCCTGCCAAGTTCGGAAGTCAGGCGGGTACGGCGGTTCCAGTGGGACTTGCTACCTTCGGCCTCCAGTGCTACGACGAGCTTGCGCCGGCTGGCGGGGGTTCGGCCTGGAAAGATCGAGTGAAGAGCCTGTTCTCCATGATTAGCGGACGCTGAGCCTTGGTGTCTCTCCCCAGCCCCGCCCGTTACTCGCCTTGGTCCAAGGGAGTCTACGAAGTCGCGCCAAATCTCCGCCCCTTCGGATTCGATTTCGGCAACGGAGAGCTTGATCGGAAGCTCTTTCAGTTTGATAGCGAGTTCGCCCGCTACCGTGAAAGCAAGCTGCGGAGTCTTGCCGAGCGGGGAGGGAAATATCGTTGTCGTCAAGATTTGCCACCCGAAGTTGAATCTGCGGTGTCGGACCTGATTGTACGAAGGCTGCTGGAGGATTGGCCGGAGCTGTTTCAACTGAGTGAGGAGGGACTCGCTTGCCGGCTGACGGGGGAAACCGTGCCGCTCTTGCTCGACGATCTCCTCTTGCAGGTTCAGGGTGACGCGGCCGTCGTTTGCACGGCTCACGATCGCGACTGGGTGGGTTACGTGAACGTGTGCAATCCCAGCCACTGGCGGCCAACCGACAAGATCGGACTGTCTTTTTTCGAGTCGCACCTGCCAGTGCCAGGATTTGAGCGGATCAACGCCGTCGCCCCTGCGATGGTCGATGCGATGGTGCGAAAGGGTCCCTTCGTGCGGTTCGTCTGGGGCTTGGAATCGGACGACCGGCTGAACCATCACTTAGAGGCGCCTCCTGGTGAGGACGAGGACGTTTGGTATGGGCGTCGCTTCGAAGAGGGGCTTTTTGTTCGGACTGAGCGGCAGACGCTTTGGCCATTGCCCGAAGTCGGAGCCGCGCTTTTCGTGATCCGGGTCTACGTGCGCCCCGCTGACGAGGTTCGACGAGACCCGGGTTCGTGGGACGCTCTAGTTCGGGCGGTGGATTCCATGTCTCCTGCGGCCAAAGAGTACAAGGGGTTGACTTGCTTGAAGCTGGATCAGGTTCGCTAGCCGTCTGCAGGGGACGGATCACTCCACCAAGTGTCGCAAATATGATCCAGGGCTGTTCAGAAACGATGTGGTGACCTGGTAGTGCTCGGTCTTCTCATAAGCCGTCGGGCGGATGCCGAACTCCCCCATCTCATACATGCTCGAGTCCGGATGCGCCATCAGGATGGTGAGTGGATGGCAACGAGAAGCTGACAGCCGGAGCGGACGAGCCAGTCGATCTCTTTGATCAGCGTGAGTTGCCGAGTAGGTGAGGGCGGCCTCCGGCTCGTCCATAAGAATCAGAGTCTCAGCCCGCATCCGGTTCTGAACGATCGCAAGAAACGCCTCGCCATGCGATCTTGTGTGAAGGGAGACGCCACCGAACCGGTCCAGAGAGCCATGATCCTGCTCCTGACCTCTCTCCAACTTGGACGCAAGGTCGAAAACCGTCTCCGCACGCATGAAGAACCGGTCGACAGGACGGCGATGGCGATGAGAGACGATCTGGAGGTAATCGTGCAGACCTCCGTCTGGAGCGAGATGGTTGAACCGATGCGTGTTGCCGACCTGCGCGTCGCCACCGAGCTCTTCAAAGCCAAGCCGAGCGGCGACGGCTTCGATGAGGGTGGATTTTCCAGAGCCGCTCTCTCCAATAAAGAAGGTGACCGCCGAGTGGAGCTCGATGGCCTTGGGGTCTCGAAAGGCGGGAACCGACAGTGGAAAGCTCTCTAGCCGCCTGCCTTCTCCGCCACTTAGCAGGATGTCGGAGAGGAATCCTTGGCGGTCTTCGGGGCGAGGCCGCAAGGGCTAGTCCGCCAACTGGCGGCCATATCCATCGAGCTTGACTCCGCCGGTCAGGATGATGATTCCGTCGATAAACGACCAGGGCCAGAGGATCCCACACGTAATAATCGTCAGCGCCATTTGGAGAACGCCATAGGCAAGATAGCCTAAGTACATGCGGCCCACGCCAGGAAGCAGGATTTGCAGGATGCCGGCCGCTGCCCGGCTCCGGTCGCTTCGAAGTCCAACAACGGTTCGCGGATATGCGTTTGTGGATTGAAGCGTGTAGTCGAAGTAAGAGGCCGAAGCCGCGGCAGGCGGCTGCGGAGTCATCGCTGCGGCGGTCGGACGCGGTGGAGGCGATGCGAACGGCGTTGCGACGCGGAAGATGTCGGCCAGATCGACACAGCGTTCGGCGAGCTGCCAGTCGGCCATGTTCGTGTGCCAAACGTAAGTGTCACGGGTGATGACGCCGCCCGCCACGAGCTCATCGATCTGCTCTCGTGTGAGGGGGCCCAACTGCCCATAGTGCCCGATGTAATACCACTCGACCACGCTAGGAAACCATTTTACGTGATTGGCGCTGAACCGTTGGGCCGTTTGGGTTCGGTTGTGATGCAACCACCTAAAAGCTCATAGCCGGTACCCTTTAGGTACATGTCCGTTCGAGTGCGTTTTGCTCCCAGCCCCACCGGCCTTCTCCATGTCGGTGCGCTTCGAGATGCGCTGTTCAAACACCTGTTCGCGCGCCATTTCGGGGGCGTCAACATTCTGCGCATCGAGGATACGGATCGCACGCGTTATAGCCCCGAGAGCGAGCAGGAGTTCATCGACACGCTTAGATGGGTGGGCATCGAGTTTGACGAGGGACCGCACATCGGTGGGCCGAATGCACCTTACCGCCAGAGTGAGCGGAAGGAAGCCGGGATCTATGAACCCTACGTCCAACAGCTTTTGGAGTCGGGTCAGGCCTACAAGGCCTTCGAGACTCCCGAGGAGCTGAAGGAGATGCGGGAGTATCAGGAAATCAACAAGCAGCCAACGGGCTACTTCGGGGGCTCTTGGCGCGACGCGAGTCCGGACCAGGTCGCGGCTGTCGAGGCGGAAGGGAAGCCGTCTGTGGTTAGGCAGCGCATTCCCCACGACAAAACGATCGTTGTGGAGGACGTGATCCGCGGCCGAATCGAGTGGGACGGCAACCTCGTGGACGATCCCGTTTTGATCAAGGGGGACGGCATGCCCACCTACCACTTCGCGGCGATGGTCGACGACCACCTCATGGGGATTACGCACATCATGCGCGGTGAGGAGTGGATCTCGTCGGCTCCCAAGCACGCCGCGCTTTTCGATTCGTTCGGCTGGGAGCGGCCGATTTTCGTCCACATGCCGGTGATCGTCGGGAGCGATGGGAAGAAGCTTTCGAAGCGGCACGGAGCGACTCGCGTACTGGACTATGCTTCCCAGGGCTTTCTTCCCTCGGCTCTTAAGAACTTTATCGCCCTGATCGGCTGGTCGCCTGGCGACGAGCGGGAAGTGATGAGCGAGGAGGAGATGATCGAGGCGTTCGGGCTCCGAGGACTTCAGCCGAGTCCGGGTCGCTTCGACATTGAAAAGCTCAAGTGGCTAAACGGCCACGCTATCCGGGCGATGGACCCGGAGGCGCTCCTCGATGCGATGCTCGACTATATTCATGCTCCTTTTACGCGCACCTACTGGTCGGAACTGGATGAGGAGCCAATGCCCGGCCAAGAGAAGATCGACGGCACGAAGGTGCTTCGCAAGCTCGATGCCCTAGCGTCAGCCGCCGAAACGGATAGGGCATACGTTCTGGCCGCTGTCAAGGAGGAGCAGCAGCGGGTGCAGACATTGGCCGAGTTTGGTGAGGCTTGCGAGTTCTTCCTGCTCGAGGAGCCTTCCATGGAGCAGAAGGCGGTCGATAAGTGGTTGCGGCAGGAGCACGTTTCGGAGATGTTCGGCTGGGTGCTCGAGAAGCTTGCCGACAGTCGAGTCGAGACAGTTGAGCATTACGAGACGATCCTTAAGGGTTATCAAACGCATAAAGGCATGGAGAAGCTCGGACCGGTCGTGCATCCGACGCGGGTGGCGCTCACGGGCAAGACGACGGGGCCGGGATTGTTCGAGCTGATGTCGGTGCTGGGGCATGACCGTATCGAGCGGCGATTGAAACGCGCTTTGGAGCTGGTCGGGGCTTGAGCCTGCCGCTTCGAATCGTCGATTGCGCCAGCGAGTCGGGGCTGGCTGCCTTGGCGTCGCGGGTCCCGAAGCCGGATGAGGCGTTGGAGAAGTCGGTGGCCGCGATCATTCAGGACGTGAGGACTCGCGGTGACGAGGCGCTGTTGGAAATCGGGCAGCGGTTTGATTCGGAGCGGCTTTCCTCCATCAAGGCTTCTGACGGTGGTGATCCCGTCGAACCATCTATCGAGACGGCCTACCGGCGGATCTTTGACTTTCACCTCCGGCAGCTCGAAGTCCTGACAGCTTCGATGCAGAAAGACGGAAGAGGTTGGCGGTGGCAAATGTCGCCGGACCTTTTGATTGGGCAGCGGCTCCTTCCTCTGCAATCTGTCGGCATCTATGCGCCCGGCGGTCGAGCCAGCTATCCAAGCACGGTACTCATGCTGGCGGGTCCCGCAAATGCCGCAGGCGTCGACAGGGTTTACCTTGCTACTCCGGCGGCTCCTGACGGAGAAGTCGACAAGGGTGTGATGGGGGCCGCACGTGTTGCGCAGGTTTCGGGGGCTTTCAAGATGGGGGGCGCCGCTGCTGTAGCGGCCTTTGCGTTCGGCACGGAAACTGTGCCGAGGGTCGACAAGATCGTCGGGCCCGGCAACCGGTTCCTCAACGAGGCAAAGCGGCAGCTTTGGGGCTCGATCGGCGTGGATGGGCTCTATGGGCCGAGCGAGGTCTGCGTGGTGGTCGATGAGACCTCGAACGCGGCGTTTGCGGCCGCTGACTTGCTGACTCAGATCGAGCACGCACCGGATAACGCGGGTTTCCTCATATCCGTCAGCCGATCGAAGCTGGAGGAGGTG
>DASZPA010000135.1:0-65779 GCA_035550555.1 Fimbriimonas sp. | reverse complement strand
TGAAGCCCACCCACACGTCGTCGGCGTCGTTCGCCTTCGTCGTGCCGTCCGAGAAGCCGCTCAAACGGGGCATCGAGATCGCTTCGCGGACTGTGGTGGCGCGAGGCTGGAAGAGGATGAGCTGCGCCGGCTTGGTCGGGCTGGTCATCGTCTTGTTGCTTTGGCAGCCGTTGAACACGTAGCTGGATTTGCCCGCCAATCCCGGAGGGTTGACCACGGGAGCCATGTTTACATCCCTGTCGTTTTGCGTGGAAGGGCTGACGAACAAGTCCATGCTCTTCACGTAGGGATACGTCTCTTGGCCCCAGTTCTGGACTGCTTGGGGATCCATGAAGCCAAGCGGCGCTCCGTAGCCGTCGCCGTAGGGATCGAACGGCGCGCCGGTGTCGCCCGTCCAGGGCTCGAGCGGCGTCCAAGCGCCCCACGTCGAGGACGGAGCGAGTCCTTCGCCATTGGCGCAGGCCATGTCGTCGTTGTCGTTCGAATACATGAGCGCGGCCAGGCCGAGCTGCTTGGTGTTGCTCAGGTCTGACGTCTTCTTGGCGGCTTTCTTCGCCTGAGCGAAGACTGGGAACAGAATGGCGGCAAGGATCGCAATGATCGCGATCACGACGAGAAGTTCAATGAGTGTGAAACCACTGCGTTTCATAAGAATCTCCTATAGGACCGGCCCGTTTGGGCGAAATGAGTTCGAGTTGACGAAGCATGAAGGCTGAGAGGCAAGGCGCCCCGCAAGCCGAATAACGACGAATACCGGCAGGCGGTTGGGCTCACCGGCCGCCTTCCTCCAAAGTGAGGGCAGGACCGGGATGCCTGACCGCGATCTTCTTGCCGGAGTAGTGGACTCGCAGCACGAGGTCTTGGGCGTAGTTGCCGAATCCCGAGCCGAACAGGTTGAACCCGCCCTGATGCTCCGCGTCGGGTTTGATGCCGATTCGCACCGTGATGGGTTGGCCGGGGACGATCATGGCGTGTTTGAAGTCGACGTCCGAGACCTTGGTTCCATCCACGTAGGAACCCTCCGAGTCGATCGACCAGATCTTCTGCGCTCCGTACTGGGTCATGTGATCGATCCACCAATCCGGGTTCAACCGGCCCCGATTTCCGCCGAAGTCGCCTGGCGAGGTCCAAGTGCCGGTCTCGACTCCGTTGATCCAGACCGTGATGTCGGACGGGTAGTCGTGATCGTAGTTGGGCGCTTCGGAGCAGACCTCCATCATCAGCTCCAATCGCAAAAGCTCGGCGCTGGAAGGGAGGGTGCAGGGGAAGATGTACTCCACGAACCCGCCCGCCATCCAAATGATCTGGGCTGTGGCGCGCTCGGGATCGAAAAACGATTGGGGGATGTCCACGAACCCGATGATTCGCTCGCGGTTCGCCAGACCGCACGTTCCCGACGGATTCGCGAGAGTGTATAGCCCAATCGGCATGGAAACCTCTTCCATTTTAGTTTCCGAACCCGCCAGGTTCTCGAAAGAGATCAGCAGCCGGTCGTAATTGAGCCTGCACCGCTTCTGGATACCTTGCTGGCTGGGCATGTACTCACTGGTCACGAGACCGGCAGTCTCGAGCTGCTGGATGTGGCGGGTCATGGTCGGCTGGGCGATTCCGCAGGCGACGCACAGCTCGTTAATATTCTTGTCCCCGAGCGCCAGCAGGTTCAAAATCTGCAAACGTGACTCGGAAGCGAGGGCCTTGAAGACCTCACTGCCATCTACCCCGCGCAGTTCCAAAATGTGAGAGCTACTTTGCATCCCTAACAGCTTTGAGAGATACTATAGCGTAAATGACATGGTTATGCGAAGAGAAAATCCAAAAACTCCTATACTATGTCTAGATAGCGATGGCGCCAAGTGAAGTCGGGCTCCAATACTGCAACCCCGTCTACGACGCCTACTTTGCCGACCCGTTCGTATTTGTAGTCGCCGGAACCTACTACGCCGTGGGCACGGCTGGAACCGAAAACGGCATCTTTCCGATGCTGAGATCCAAGAACCTGGTTCAGTGGGAAGCGCTGGGCCCGTCCCTTGTCGAACCTGGCAAACCCCTGGGCACCGATTTTTGGGCGCCCGAGGTCGCTTTCGACGGGTCGAGATTCTACATGTACTACTCGGTGGGCTACCGCGACGTGGGCCACCGGCTGCGTGTGGCCTCTTCGGAGGTTCCGGAAGGACCGTATGTTGATTTGGGCATAGACTTAGTCGATCCCGATGAGGCCCCGTTCGCCATCGATGCCAGCCCCTTTCGAGACGTGGACGGCCAGTGGTACCTCTTCTATGCCCGGGACTTCCTTCAATGCGAAGGCGACGAACGGCCCGGCACTGCCCTGGTTGTCGATCGGCTCTCCACCATGTCCTCGCTGGCCGGTGAGGAGAGAGTGGTGCTTCGCGCCACGCAGGATTGGCAACGGTTTGCCCAAGGCCGTCATATCTACGGGGGCATTTACGACTGGCACACGTTGGAGGGCCCGTGCGCCAAGTTTCATGACGGGAAGTACTACTGCCTTTACAGCGGCGGCCGATGGGAGAACGACACGTATGGGCTCGATTACGCAGTCGCAGACAGTCCCATGGGTCCATGGCGGTCATTGAACGGTCCGTCGCCCAGACTGCTTCGCTCGGTTCCGGGCAAGGTGATCGGTCCGGGCCACAACTCGATCGTTACCGGTCCTGACGGAGTGACGGACTTCCTGGTCTATCACGCCTGGGACGCGGCCATGACGGCCCGCCGGATGTGCATCGACAAGCTCCTCTGGACCGAAGAGGGTCCGAAGTGCAACGGCCCAACCTGGACCCCGCAACCCCCTTAAGACTGAGAACGGCAATGAAGCCCCTTTCCCATTTTCTCCTCGCCGCGTTGCTTTCGTTCTGCGCGCTGCAGGGGTGCTCCAGGGCGGCGGCTTCCACAGACAAGGCTTTGGAGCTTACGTTCTGGAACGGGTTCAGCGGTCCGGACGGCAAGGCGATGGAGGGGATCGTCAAGAGCTTCAACCGCGAGCATCCGGGCATCCACGTGAAGATGCAGATCATCCCTTGGGGGACCTATTACGACAAGCTAACGCTTGGCCTGGCTTTTGGCGGCGCTCCGGACGTGTTCATTCTTCACGAGGCTCGAGTGGCGGAATACGCGGACCACGGCGCTCTCTCGCCAATCGATTCGATGGATGGTCTCGATCCAAAGGACTTCGCGCCGAGCGTGCTGCAGGTTGGGCTTTGGAAAGGGCGGCGCTACGGTATTCCCTTGGATTGCCACCCTCTCGGCATGTACTACAACGTCGACCTGTTTCGTCAAGCAGGCATCGGCCATCCTCCCACGAACCTCGCCGAGTTCGTCGACGACGCCAAGAAGCTGACCAAGCCGGGCCAGTGGGGCTTTGCCATGACCGACATCCATCTGGTCGGCAGCACGTTTCTTTACCAGTTCGGCGCAAACCTGCTGAGTCCCGACTTCAGGAGGTCGACGCTGGACAGTCCGCAAGCGACCGAAGCCGTGGATACCCTGCTGAGCTTTAGCGACACGTACAAGATCAGCCCCCCTCCCCAAGGCAACGACGCGTGGATGGGGTTCCAGATGGGCAAGATCGGAATGGTGTTTCAGGGCACCTGGATGATCGACTCGCTCGACCATCAGAAGGGTCTCAACTACGCGGCGGCGCCGGTACCCACCTTCGGTCCGGTCAAGACCGTTTGGGCCGGAAGCCATACGCTCTGCATGCCGGCGACGCTTTCGGCGGAGCGCCGAATGGCGGCGTGGCAGTTCATCACGTACCTAAGCGACCACAGTCTCGACTGGGCCAAGGGCGGACAGGTGCCCGTGCGGCTCTCGATTCTCGACTCGCCTGAGTTCGACAAGCTGCGCATCATGCGGGAGTTCGCCAAGGAGCTGCCCTACATCCACTACGAGCCGTTCGCGGTTACGGCGAATCAGGTCGCTCCCTTCGCCGATACCGCTATCGACGCCTCGCTCAACCACATCGACGAGCCAGAGGCGGAGCTGAGGGACGCGAGCCGGCGAATCGACAATGTGCTGAGGCGGCAATGAGAGGCCGCAAGGAGACGATCGGCGCCTGGCTCTTTCTGGCGCCGTTTCTCACCCTGTTTGTGCTCTTCGTCTTGTCGCCGGTCTTCTACGGCTTCTGGATCAGCCTCCACAACTGGCATATCCTCTCGAAAAACGCGATCTTTGTCGGTCTACGCAACTACTCGAGCGCGATCAACGACGACCTATTTCGCATCTCGCTGGTGCGAACTGGCTACTTCATGCTGATGGTGGTGCCGGCGGGCAACATCCTCTCGCTGCTGCTGGCCATCGGCCTGAATCAGAAGTACCGCGCAACCACGCTGTACAAGATCTGCTTTTACACGCCGGTGCTGCTCTCCGTCACGGTGGTCGCTCTGGTTTGGCGGTGGATGTACAGCCACGACTACGGACTGATCAACCACTACTTCCACACCGATGTCCGATGGCTGGAAGACCCCAAGTCGGCGATGCCCGCGCTGGCGCTCATGAGCATCTGGTGGGGAGCGGGTGGGAACATGCTGATCTACCTGGCAGGCTTGAAATCGGTGCCGAAGGAAATCCACGAGGCCGCGGAGCTCGACGGCGCTCGACCGTGGCAGCGGTTTTGGTACACCACCTGGCCCTGGATCCGCCCGATCACTCTGTTCTGTTTTGTGATCTCGCTCATTGGCGCCTCGCAAGTGTTCGGACAGTCTTATATCCTCACGCAAGGCAACCCGGCGTATTCGACGCTGACTGTGATCCTGTACATGTATCAACAGGGCTTCGGCCAGTACCAGCTCGGGTACGCATCGGCCGTGGCCTACCTCCTGTTCCTCTGCGTGTTCACGCTCACGCTGATCCAGTTCAAGCTGTTGGCGCCGAGAGCGACGAAGTAGAGCGGAGCGGCCCGATTGTCTCCGCCATGAACAGGCTGCCACGGCCAAAGGCTGGAAGAATCCTGTCAAAGGTCACAGGGAGGGCTCGTTTCGTCGCACAATAAGGAAGGCTTCATGGAGGAAGCTTTCGGGGTCCTTATGGCCAAGCAGAAGAAGCGAAGCAAGTTCCGTCGGCTGCTGCTGATAGTGGTGGGTTTGCCGCTTCTCGCCCTGATCCTCTCCATCGGCTACATCCAGGGCTCGACGTTCGACCATGTTTACACCAAGCTGAACGATCTTCCCGAGAAGCCGTTTGCCATCGTGCCCGGCGCGGGACTTCGGCCCGGAGGCAAGCCCTCGCTTATTCTGCAGGCACGATTGGACGGAGCGATCGACCTCTACAGGTTCAAGATCGTCCGCAAGCTGCTGATGAGCGGCGACAACCGGACCAAGTACTACAACGAGCCTGCGGCCATGCGCCAGTACGCCTTGGAGCAGGGTGTGCCGAGCAAAGACATCCTCTTGGACTTCGCGGGACGGGACACTTACGACACCTGCTACAGGGCAAAGGCCGTCTTCGGATGTAAGAGCGCCGTCGTGGTGACCCAGCAGTACCACGCGTCGCGCGCCGTGTTCCTGGCTCGGTCTTTCGGCATCGATGCCGTTGCATACGCCGTTCCGAACCTCACGCAGTTCCCGGCCTTGCAGTTCAACTACACGCTTAGGGAGTACTTGGCCGACCTCAAGGCTCTTTGGGACGTGAACATCTCTCACCGCGACCCGTATGTGGATTCGCAGAAGCCGATCCGGGGCAGCCCACACGAAAATGGCTCCGTCGATTCAAAGACCGGCGAAGCCATTCGAGTGGCGTCTACTGAGTCGTCCCGGTAGTCGCCGGCGCCTGCCCTCCGGCTTCCGGAGGAATCCTTCTGCCTCGCCGCATTCTTGCCGCGCCCCGGTTTCTGGCGTTGGGCGGATGGCTGAGCCGGTCGTGAAGCAGCTTCTCGTCTGACGCGGAGGTTTGGGCGGACGCTCCGCATCCGACCAAGACCGCCGCCAAGCCTAGAAGAAGGACGACCCTCACGAGCCCTGCGGCCAAAAGGCCTTGATCGCCCTCTGGCCCCCTGCAATGGGTATGGTCGTGCCCATAAGCTGTCGCCAAGGCGTCGCCTTGACATGGCCGTCGGTTCCCGCCCAACAGGTGAGACCGGTTGGCAAGGGCTGAGATGCCACCCCGCTCGAATTGTAGTCTCCGCCCGACGTGAAGTAGGGGAGAAGGCCAGCGGCCGCGCCGTCGTCTCTTTGCCGTGCCACCGGAGCGCAGATGACGGCTTGGCACTGATAAGTGTTGTCGCAAGAGCTCCAGTACATGTCGAAGTTATCCGGCGTATCGTTTCCGTTGCCGAATGAGGCGTATCCCACTTTCTCCCACATGAAATCCCAAGAGCCTGACTGGGCAAGCATCACTTGGTCGGCCGGATTGGCAACGGCGGACGGTGTCAACGAGGGGTTCAGTCCCGCCTTGTATCCCCAGGCGGCAAAGTTATCGGGACCGCCGCCGTCGCCGGTGTTTCCGTTCGGGACGTTGGCAACGCCCCCGATGCCGTCGTAGTACCAGAGCTGGCCGTTCGTCATGGCCTGCCCGCCTGGCTGCTGGCCGAAAGTGAAGTCGCCGGCCTGCGTGGAAATCGTGGAGGAACGCTCGGGAGGCATGCCCCAAAGGCCATAGATCTGAAAATCGGTGCCGTCCGTCTCGTCCTCGGCAAGCTGGTCGATGCTGACCGGCCCCGTCGGATCGAGCAGCACGCCCCAGGATTTCATGTAGGGCTGTTGAAGATAGCTGAACGGGAAGACGTCCCAGTTGCTGTCGAACTCGACGACTGGAGAAAAGTTGTCGTCGTAGTCGGTTGTGTACATCAGCTGGCCGATGGCCATCTGCTTGGCGTCGCTAATCGCGACGGCCCCCTTGGCAGCACGCTTTGCCTGAGCAAAGACGGGAAAAAGGATCGCGGCCAGAATCGCAATAATGGCGATCACGACCAAAAGTTCGATGAGCGTGAATGCACGCCCGCGATACTTCCTCATGTCTGATTCTCCTCGTGAATGCAAGCTTGCTCGCAGCTCCATGCAGAAGACATGGCGCTAGTACGAGCGTTGACGGTGACATGGTAACACGGAACTTACCGGGCGCAAGCGCTATGGGACAACGAAAACTTTACTGGGCCTAAGTGCCCAGAAAAAGGCCAGAGTCCAACCAAAAGTTTTTCCGTAAACCACGGAAAATGGGGTGAACGGTTGCTTGAATAAAGCGTCTTCACCGTTACCGCTCTTGTTGACAGTCCGGGTAAATGGAACCGTCCAAGGGCAAGATAGGACACCTACAATGAACCTCAAGAATCGGATCATCGCTATTGCAATCTGCGTGCTGGCGACCTCCCTTTGTCTGGCACAGGGCGGCGGCGGCCGGCAGGGCCGACGAGGAGGCTTTGGGGCGCCTTACATGGCAACCCGCCTCATCAACAACCCCGAAGTCCAGACGGAGCTCGCGCTCACGGACGACGAGAAGACCAAGATTACAGACCTGCGCCAATCGTTCCGCGGCGCCGGAGGGGGCGGGCAGCCCACTCCGGAAGAGCGAGAGCAGCGCATGCTCGACCAGCAGAAGCAGATCGAGGGAGTCCTCACGGCTGACCAAGTCAAGCGGCTTCACGAAATCCAGGTGCAGGTAGCCGGCGATTTGGCTGTCCTGATTCCGTTTGTCCAAGATGGCATCGGCCTGACGGACGACGAGAAGACGCAAGTCAAGAAGGTCAACAGCGACTACAACGCAGCGAACGCGAGCATCTTTCAGAAGATGAGAGACGGCTCCCTGGATCGCCAGGCGGCCTTCGATGAGATTCGAAAGAACGGCGACACGCTGAAGGACAATCTCAAAAAGGCGGTCCCTGCCGACAAGTATGCCAAGGTGAAGGACCTGGGCGGCAAGCCGTTCGCAGCGGCTGCAGACTTGGCGACCCCTCGCGGCCCCGGCGGCGGGCGGCGCAACCGGAACGCCGGCGGCGGCAACGGCCAGTAACTCACTCGCCGTTGAAGGCGCAAGCGCCCGGGGCAAGGCCTCGGGCGCTTTTTGGTTTGGCTCTCCAGGCAGATCTTTTAGGGAATTCTGATTTGGCTTGAACCTGAGCGGGTTTGCGTTTTGTGGCCCGCTTGCTTAACAATAGAAGGCGCTTTTCTCCTCCTCATATTCATGTACGCACTTAATTTCTATACGGACCTGTACGGCGACGTCCTCAAGAACAACCGGAAGACCGTCACGATTCGGTTGGGAGACAAGACTGACAAGTATCGGACGGGCATGATCGTGTGGATCACCATCGGTCCTCGTTTCGGCCGCCGTCAGAAGCTGTACTCCGCCATCCTCGACCGCGTGGAAGTAAAGACGATTGAAGAGCTGAGCCCACGCGACATCGAAAGGGAGAACCCCGAGTTTCGGAGCCAAGACGACGTGATCGGTATGCTCAGCCGGATCTACGGCGATCTCATCACTCCCGCGCACACGGTTACCGTCATCTACTTCAGCCGAGTCGACGAGTAAGGAGTTCTTCGAGTTGGCCCGTAACCTGACGGTTGCCGGGGGGGCTTTTGACTTTGCACGACAATCCCTTGCGGATCGGCGTACTCCCAGTATTGGGCATCCTATAATGAGAGTCCCTTCCATGCTTTCCGGTCGCCGAAAGGTTCTCGCTTCCAGCTCCGCCGCCGTCTTCCTTTGCGCGGCGCTGGCGACGACCGGGGCGGCCAAACGAGACGCTTACTGGGAGGGCCTCGAAACTTGGCGGAAGCCTGGGGCGACTGCGGACCACGCCGCGTGCGCTACCTGCCACAGTCCGGACGGCATCGAGATCGCCAGATACAACTTCGATGACGACGACATCTTTCGCCGCGCCTCACAGCACCTGAACCCGGAAGACTGCCAAAAGGTCGTGGACTTCATTCATTCCGTCCGCGAGAAGTACGGCTTCCAAAAGCTGCTGGACCCGATGATCGACCGCCCGTTTCAGCCGGGCGGCAAAGTTCTGCCAGGCGCGACGGCCGATGAGAGAGACAAGACGTTTGGCGAGGAGCTGGAGCAGAGGCTCCCGATGTTCTTCAAAGGCCGAATCGAAACGATCGATCAAGCAAAGGCGGCTTCGGCGGCGTTCCTGAAGCTCGACCCATTGACGCTGCCCATCGGCATCCCCCTGGACCGTCTGTCCGAAGACTTCTACCACGGAAAAGAGCACGCAACCATCGCTCAATGGCTGCCAGAGATCGCACCGACGATCCCGGCAAAAGACCGCGCCGCATGGTATGCAAAGGAAGACGACTACCTGGCCAAGCCCACCAACGAGGGCCTGCGCCACCTTTTGGACCTTCACCAGCGGCTGTGCAACGCGTCCTCCGGCAACGGGTTGACCGCGATCTCTTCAGCGAAGTTCAGGGGCCTCCTTCTTCTTCAGCATCGCTTGAGAACCGGCCTCGCCCAAACCGGCTCGGTGGCTCCGGAGATTGGGCCTCCTGGCGATCCAAACCCGATTTGGGAAGTCGGCGAGCTGGCCCGCGACCTCTATTTTCAGCAGCCGGCGCCGCTGGGAATGGATGCCGAGATGCAAAAGAAGAAGCTCATCGGCCCCGACCTTCACACCCAGATGGCCGAGCTTCGCTCCTCATGGTTCTGGCTGGGCTGGTTAATGGATCAAGGACTCTACAAGACCGTCCGTGGATCCGCTCGGTATGGAGACTGGCTCGCACAGTCCCTTTGGCTGGACGGCCCTTATGCGATCCACAATGTCTACTCCTCGACGCGCAGACAGCTCGTGATCTCCTTCGATCCCGCTGCCTGGCAGGGAGACGCCAGCAGAAAGAGGCTGTTTTGGGATTACGGGGCGCTGAGAATCGGACGCCGATTCATCAATCAAGCCCCTACCGAGCCTGAGCACCGAAAGCTGTACATGACGTTCGCGGCCAACTGCTTCCGCTTGAACCTGCTGCTGCTCGAGGCCGACCTTTTGAAGACCCATCAGGTGTGGGTGCGCCTCAACTCGAGCGTCAACGTCCGCGACCTCTGCGACTTCGTCGAGATGGCCGACCCCGACTCGAAGCCTCAAACCGAGAGGCTGCGAAACGAGCTGCTCAATCTGATTTCGAACGCGGCCGAAAAGTTCTGAAGGCCAACGGTCCTGAGGGACCGCTCGATCCACCGCCGGCTCCAATCGCGAACAAGATGGAGTTGTTGATAAAGTAGCCCGATCCATTCGGGCCGATTGCCGTGGACGTATAGGCCTCACCCGTTGCGGGCGCAAGGCTGACCGCTTCTTGGAGCTTGTTGGTTGTGAAGTTCCACCGATAGCAGTGGCCGTCCTCCGAGTTGATCAGCGCCGATTTCTTGGCGACGTCGATGGCTGCCGAGTTGATGCACCACTCGCACACGCCTCCCTCTTCGACGTTCGGCGTGGGGCCGAGAACCGTGATGACCTCATTCATGACCGGAATGCCCGACTGGCGGTCGCGCGTCACGGAGTTGCTGGTGGGATCCAGCACGGCGACCCGGTTCTTTCCATCGCCGCTTCCCAGAGAGTAGTTGTTATATTTGCAGAGCAGCAGATAGGTGGCCTTGCCTCGATACGAAGCCACGATGTTGGCTGGGACGATGGAGGGCGTGTCGTCCCACCCAAACGCTCCCGCCGGCCATGTTTGGCCTTTCGAGTTCTTCGGATTCAGATTCGCGTCGAACTGGAGCAGCCATCCGTGGCTCTCACGGTAGTTGTAGCCGAAGACCCCGCAGAATACGTGGCCATCGGGGCCGACCATCGGAGCCGCGCTGGACTGGTCGATGAGACCGGCGCCCTGATTCGCCTGCGGGTCCATCACCGGAGCAGACGCCTGCTTCAGAAAGGTTGTGGTGTCGAGCTTCACCAGATAGTGCAAGCTTCCGCCGACCACTCCCACGTAAAGGCTCTTCCCATCGTTGCTGAGCGCGGGCGCGGAATTGAGCGCGGGCCGGCTAGCGTCGACAGCCAGCTCTGACATATTCTTGAACAGGACTTTGCCATTGGAACCCACGCGGGCGACGCCACCGCTCCCCAGTGCCGCGGACACCGAGCCCGGCACCGAGCCATTCACCATGTAGCCAAAGTAGACGTTTCCCTTGCTGTCCCCCGTAAGCGGCGTGCAGATCTTGATGTTCGCGAAGGAGGACGGATTCTGCGTGTAGTCGTCGTAGGCGGAGTAGAAGCTAACGCGCTTCACCGGCGACGAGACGGCATCGCCACTTGTACGGAACAGGACCGTTCCGCCGCCCGCGCCCGCCGCAACAGTGTTGGATCCGGTCAGGCACAGCGGATACACGCTCGTCCAATCGTTGGAATTTCCGCCGCCAGGGTCGACCAGAGGCGCCGAATAGTCGGTGGCCAAAGCCCAGATTTGCCGTCCGCTGACACCGCTTCGGCCGATGACTCGCCAGTTGTCGTATTTCGGGCCCGGCGTGGTGAACCGGTACGAGTGAACGACGGTGTTCGAAGGCGTGATGACCGGACTGGCATAGTGGATGAGCACTTCGCTTCCGTAGTAGGATCGCTGATCGTCAAGCGGAGCCGACCACAGGATCTTCTGCATGACCGAGCTCGCGGCCGCGTGCATCGCGGTGTGTTGGGAATTGCCGCCGTAGCTCATCCATCCTTGCGCGGCGCCGATTTGAGGCAAACCAAGGGAGACCGCAATCGTTGCGGCGACTCCAAAACAGGAGTGATTCATCCAAAGTGGATTATAGGGCAGGTCGAGCCGATTGCAAAAGCGCCGCTTCGGCTAGCATTGTAGGAATCGTGGACTCCTCCGAGCTTGAACCGCTGCTCGTCGATTACAAGGCAAGCGTCGAGGCGCTGGGCCGTTCCTACCCGCTGTCCGTTTCCCAAGAGCGCAACGACAGGTTTTTGCGGTTCTTCCAAGATCATCAGAAGGAGCTCGCGGCCATCGACCGGAAAACCTTGAGCCGGCACGCCCGCGCCGACGCGGTGCTGTTTGGAAATCTCCTCGAGAAGTCGGTCTCCGGGCACCGGTGGGAGCTGGCTCGCCTCACGAGGATTCAGCCGTTCCTGGACCGACTCATTCCGGCTATTCGGCTGCTGGAGGCACATCGCCGGCTGGAGCCCGTCGACCCGAAGGCGGCGGCCGCGGCTTTGACTCAAGTGACAAAGTCCCTGGAAGATGGAGAGCCGATTCCCGAAGATGCGGGAGACGCGTTTCGATCCTCACAAGCTCTGGCGGAGGTTTCCTCGGCGCTCCGGGCTTGGGAACAGTTTTATGGCGGTTACGACCCACTGTTTTCCTGGTGGACTCAGAAGCCTTTCGCGGAGCTCAAAGCCGCCGTCGAAAAGGTGGAGAAGCGGTTCAAGGAGAAGCTTGACGACGCGGCCGACCTCTCTGTCGGTCCGCCTTGTGGGCGCGAGCGCCTTGTCGAGCAGATACGGCAAGAAATGGTCGCCTACTCGCCCGAAGAGCTGCTGGAAATCGGCCGAAAAGAGTTCGCCTGGTGCGAAAACGAAATGCGGAAGGCGGCCGCCGAGCTGGGCTTCGGCGACGATTGGAAAGCCGCGATGGAACACGTCAAGGACCTCCATGTCGCTCCCGGCGATCAGCCGCAGATGGTCAAGGGGCTGGCGATCGAGGCGATCGAGTATCTCCGCTCAAACGACCTGCTCACCGTGCCCCCTTTGGCCGCCGAGACGTGGCGCATGGGCATGATGTCCGCGGAGAAGCAGAAGATCAATCCTTTCTTCTTGGGCGGCGAGCAGATCATCGTCTCGTATCCGACCGGCGAGATGAGCCACTCCGACAAGCTCATGAGCATGCGGGGAAACAACCCCCACTTCTCGCGCGCGACCGTACAGCACGAGCTGATACCCGGCCACCACATGCAGTTCTACATGCTGCGACGCCACAAGCCGTACCGGTCAATCTTTGGGACGTGCTTCTGGATCGAGGGCTGGACGCTGTACTGGGAGCTTCTCTTATGGGACCTCGGGTTCCCGCGAGGACCCGAGGACAGGATTGGAATGCTCTTCTGGCGCATGCACCGGTGCGCCCGCATCGAGTTCTCGCTCAGCTATCACCTGGGACTGATGTCGGCCGAAGCGTGCGTGGATATGCTCGTCGACCGAGTAGGCCACGAACGAGCCAACGCCGAGGGCGAAGTCCGAAGGTCGTTCCGGGGCGACTACCCGCCGCTCTATCAGGCCGCTTACATGCTGGGCGGGCTGCAGATGATGGCCATGCGCCGGGACGTCATCGGTTCAGGCAAGATGACGGACAAGCAGTTCCATGATGCCGTCATGCATGAGAATCAGATGCCCTTGGCGGTCCTCCGGAGCCTGTTGCTCGGCGACGAGTTTGAAGGGGAATTCGATGCAAACTGGCGCTTCTACAACGCCTAGGCGCGTCTTTTGGAACCGCATGGTACAAGGTTTCGCGCAAAAACGTTCAACGTTAAACGGATTGGGCTAAAATGATCGCTCGGCGGCTTCGGCGCCCCGGACCAGAAATCGATGAAAGTAGATTGGAGAGACGTCTTTCCGGCCGTTACGACACAATTCAAGTCGGACCTGTCGCTCGACCTCGACGCCACCGCGGCTCATCTTGAGGCGCTCATCCAATCCAGAGTAGCGGGGTTGGTGATGCTCGGGTCGCTAGGAGAGAACTCGGCGCTCTCGCGGGAAGAGAAGAAAGAGGTCGTCCGTTGCGCGATCTCCACCTCCGCCGGACGCGTTCCGGTTCTGAGCGGGGTGGCCGAGCTGAGTACCGGAGCCGCTTGCGAGTGGGTGAAGGACCTGGAAGGACTTGGCGCCCAAGGAGCCATGGTCATGCCCTGCATGGCATTTCGGCCCGACCACGACGAGACGCTCGCCCACTACCGGACCGTCGCACGCAGCACTTCCCTTCCGCTCATCGTCTACAACAACCCGATCAGCTATCACGCCGACGTGACCCCGCCTATGTTCGCCGAGCTGGCGAGTGAGGCCAATCTGGTCGCGATCAAGGAGTCCTCCGGGGACGTGCGACGCATCACGGACATTATCAACGAGGTGGGTAACCGGTACGTGCTGTTCGCAGGAGTCGACGATCTCGCACTTGAGGCGGCCTTCCTTGGCGCCGACGGCTGGATCGCGGGAATCGGCCTCGCCTTTCCCCGTGAGAACCAGTACCTGTGGGATTTGGCCATGGCCGGCAAGTGGGAGAGGGCGCGAGAGATCTACCGGTGGTACACGCCTCTGCTGCATTTGGACGTCGGCGGCAAGTTCGTGCAGAACATCAAGCTGGCGATCCAGGAAACCGGTCTCGGCCGCGAATACGTTCGCTTGCCGCGGCTTGCGCTTTCGGGCTCCGACCGGGAGCGGGTACTCGATATCATTCGCAAAGGAATCGAGCACCGTCCCGCCTTGGATTGAGCATGCTGCGTATCCCCGTAATCGACTCGCATACGGCCGCCGAGCCGACGAGGGTCATTCCGGTTGGAGCCATCGAGCTTCATGGAGCAACGATGGCCGAGCGGCGAAACGATTTTCGCGACCGGCTGGACCACCTGCGAACGGCGATCCTAACGGAGCCCCGCGGGTCTGACGTCTGGGTCGGGGCGGTTCTCACGCCACCTGTTCATGAGGGCTCGGCTGCCGGCGTGGTCTTCTGCAACAATGCCGGCTATTTGGGAATGTGCGGGCACGGCACGATCGGAGTCGTGGAGACGCTTCGCCATCTGGGCTTGGCGCAGGCCGGCGACATCCGGATCGACACGCCAGTCGGAACCGTGTCAGCCCACTTGACTGAGGACGGCGACGTTGCGCTGCAAAACGTACCTGCGCGACGCTTAGCTCGAGGTATCGAATTGGATGTGCCCTGCGTCGGCCGGCTCGTTGGGGATATCTCCTGGGGCGGCAACTGGTTCTTCATTGTGCGCGAGCCCCATTTCGACATCGACCTGTCCAAAGCCATGGAGCTGACGCAGGTGACGCTTGCGATTCGAGACCATCTGGCTGCTCACGGCACCACCGGAGCAGATGGCGCGGAGATCGACCACGTCGAGCTGGAGGGGCCGGCGTCCCTGGAGGGAGCCGACTCGCGCAACTTCGTCCTCTGTCCCGGCGGAGCCTACGATCGCTCGCCCTGTGGCACGGGAACGAGCGCCAAGCTCGCGTGCCTTTTTGATGACGGACTGTTGGAGGAGGGTCATTGGTACGTCCAGGAGAGCACGACAGGCACGGCGTTTCGCGGAAAGATCGACGTCGACGACGGCCTTCTGATTCCGACGATCGTGGGCCGAGCCTATGTGACAGCGGAATCCACCCTGCTTTTCTCTGAAGACGATCCGCTTCGCTGGGGTCTCGGATGAACGTCGTCGTCATTGGGGGCGGCGTCGTCGGGCTGTGTGCGGCCGACGAGCTTTTGCAGCGGGGCCATCGTGTGACGGTGGTCGACCGCACGGGCGCAACCGAGGGCTGCAGCTACGGAAACGGTGGGATCGTTGTTCCCAGCCACTTCGTCCCCTTGGCCTCACCCGGCATGGTTCGGATCGGACTCAAGATGATGCTTCGCCGGGACACCCCTTTCGGTTTGGCGGGCCTGCCGGATCTTGCCACGCTCGCCTGGATGGGACGATTTCTCAAAAATGCCAACAAGAGTCAGGTTGAGGCAAACAGCCCGATCTTGAAGGAGCTGAACCTGCGGAGCAGGACAGCCTACGAAGCTCTTCTCAGCCGCCTTCGGATCTCCGTCGGCTACGCTCAAAGAGGCCTCTTGATGCTCTGCAACACGGAAAAAGCTCTCGAGGAGGAGATCGCGCTCGGCGAGACGGCCGGCAAGCTCGGACTCAGAACCGTGCCGCTCTCAAACGAAGAGGTCGCGAAGTTAGAGCCGGAGCTCGACCTGAACGTCCAGGGAGGAGTTCACTTTCTGGACGACGCGCACCTGACGCCGCCGGCATTCATGAACGCGCTGAGAGAATCTCTTGAACAGCGGGGCGTCAGTTTCGTCTGCTCCGAAGTGAAAGGCCTCTATCGATCGCAGAGACGACTTGGGGCGGTCGAGCTTCAGGCCGGTTCGCTTGGGGCCGATCAGTTCGTCCTCGCTGCCGGCGCGTGGTCTGGCGAGCTGGGCAAGGCGATCGGCCTCAACTTGCCGATGCTTTCAGGCAAGGGCTATGGACTCACGGTGAAGAACCCTCCTCAGCCACTGAACACGCCATGCATCTTCACCGAAGCCCGCATCGCAATCACTCCGATGCTCGACGGAATACGGTTTGTAGGGACGCTGGAGCTGGGCCATCCCAAAGATGGGATCACGCAATCGAGGGTCGAAGGTATGTACAAGGGAATTGAGCAATACTTCCCCGCTTTCACCCGTGAGCGCGTCGCGGCGAGCCCCGTCTGGTTCGGCCATCGGCCCTGCACCCCGGACGGCATGCCCTATATCGGGCGGACAAGAAGAATCGATAATGTTGTTGTAGCCACAGGGCACGCTATGATGGGAATGAGCTTGGGGCCGATAACCGGTAGATTGGTTGGTACTCTTGTGGACTGCGAACCGACGGAGCTGCCAATTGATAGACTTTCACCCGACCGCTATGACTGAACAGCAACTTACCGGCTCAAATTTGATTGGCGGTCGAGAATCTGCCAACGGCACCGAACGGATCTTCGGCCTGGATGCTGCCTCGGGAGTGAAGCTGAGCGGCGAATTCGTCGTAGCCACGGAGACGGAGATTGCCGAGGCGGTCGAGACGGCGTATCGGGCGCAAGGGTCTTACCTCGAGGTGTCTGGTCCTGACCGCGCGAGGTTCCTGGAGGCTGTGGCCGACCGGCTCGCGTCGAGCGCCGACGAGATGGTCGAGCGAGCGCAGGCGGAAACGGCTCTCAGCGCTGCCCGATTGAAGGGTGAAATGACTCGCACCACGAGTCAGCTTCGGATGTTCGCCAATCTGGTCGCCGAGGGCTCATGGGTGGATGCCAGGATCGATCTCGCCGGGCAGGGAACGCCCGATTTGAGGCGAATGCTGGTGCCGATCGGTCCCACGGCCATTTTCGGCGCCTCTAACTTTCCCTTCGCGTTTTCGGTGGCAGGCGGAGATACCGCCAGCGCCCTGGCGGCGGGCTGCTGCGTCATCGTAAAGGCCCACCCAGCCCATCCGGGCACATCCGAGCTGGCGGCGCGAGCCATAGTGGCTGCCGCGTGCTCGACGGGAATGCCGAAGGGCGTGTTCTCGATGATTCATGGCGGGGCGAAAGAAGGCTCTCTGCTGGTTCAGCAAGAGCGTCTGGAGTCCGTCGCTTTCACGGGATCGCAGGCGGCCGGCCGATCCCTCTTCGACTTGGCCGCACGGAGGCCGAGACCTATTCCAGTCTTTGCTGAGATGGGCAGCGTGAACCCCGTATTTATCTTGCCGGGCGCGCTGTCTGCGGATCACGGCAGCCTTGCTCAAGGCTACGCGGCCTCGCTGACCCTTGGGGTCGGTCAGTTTTGTACCAATCCTGGACTCGTGATAGGTATTGGCGAGGCCTTCTCCGCGTTCGTGACCCAAGTTTCAGCGGAGCTTTCGGGTGTCTCGGCAGGAACGATGCTGACGAGCCAGATCAAGGACAAGTACCTGCGGGAGGCCGCTCGGCGGTCCGAATCCGTGGAGACGGTGGTCGCACACAAAGGCGAGGTTTTGCCGGCGCTGTTCAAGGTGTCCGCGGATGAGTTCGTGCGCAATCCTAGTCTTGCGGAGGAGCTGTTTGGGCCTTCGGCCGTGGCGGTTCACTGCGGGAGCGTGGACCAGTTGATCGAGGTTGCCCAAAGCCTTCACGGTCAGCTCACTGCCACCGTCCACGCCTCCGAAACCGATAATCTCTCGGCTCTTGCTCCGGTGTTGGCGAAAGTGGCCGGACGAGTCATCTACAACGGCTTTCCGACGGGAGTCGCGGTCTGCCCCGCCATGCAGCACGGCGGGCCCTATCCGGCAACCACGGACAGCCGTTTCACGAGCGTGGGTACGGCGGCGATCTACCGGTTTGCCCGTCCCGTCGCCTACCAGGACTGGCCCCAAAACTTGCTTCCTGAAGAACTGCGAAACGAGAACTCCAGAGGCATCTGGCGCACGGTGAACGGCTCGCTGACTCGGGAAGCTTCCTAACCTCTCTTCTTGCCGCTGCCGGTTCAAAGACCTGCCCAAGGTTGGACGCTGCCTTGGACCTCTTTGCCGCTCGCGGCCGATCTCTCCATGAGGATCGAAAGGTAGTGATCCTGGCACGCCTCGGCGAGCGGATAGAAGTCGGCGCCGCCATGGGCGTACTCGCCCATTCGTTTCAGGCAGTCGGCGATCGCGATCTCGTCGTCCATGAGACGCGCGAAGGGGAACGGGTTTCGGTAGGCCCAAGTCTCACCGGCAAGCACACCGTGGTTGAAATGGCCGTCCAGGTCGCCAGTGTGCCCTGCGTCCACGCGACGCATCTGAAACTCGATTGGCGTCTTGTAGTCGGCTAGATACCGGACCTGGTCGCCATTGATCTCGCCGCGCGGGCCCCGCACCAAGACTCGATGCGTTCGAATATAGGAGTGGTAAATCGAGCCGACGAAGTCGAACACTCCCTGCTTGTCACCGAAGTCGAAGAAGGCGACCTGCTGCGTGTGTTGGTCGATCCGCTCCTCTCGCGGAGGACGCCCGTTGCGGTCGGGACCTCCGACCACCGTCTCGGGGAGATTTCTCGCAGTGACCGTCGCCGCTTCATACGTGATTCCCAGGTACTTCCGCATGAGGCTGATTCCGTGATAGCCGTGAGCAACCGAGATCTGCGCTTGGAACACGTCTCCGAGCCGCCCCGAAGCGGCCACGTTGAGACGCGCCGCATGCTCCGGTTGGAGGAAGTACTGCTCGGCCACCTGAATTCGGGCGCCGGCCTTCATCAGATCCATCAGTGCTAGCAGATCGTCGTGAGAGCGTGCCGGCGGCGTTTCGGAAAGCACGGGCACACCCCGCTCGGCAAGCTCCCGCATGACGGCCGGGTTGCTGTCCCACGAAACGGATGTGACGACAAAGTCCGGCTTGCCCGCGAGAAGATCCTCCAGATTGTCCGTCGTCCGCACGGCGAACTCGCGGCGAAGCTCCTCCGCGCGATCGGGCCTGCGAGCCAGGATGCATTGGATCTCGAACAGCTCGGGAAGCTCTCGCGCGATCCTCAGGAAGAACTCCGAACGCCACCCAGCGCCGACGATTGAAAAGCGAATCATCTCCGAGCGCTAGTTTGTCCAAAAGATGGCGATTAGCGCGGCCCTAGAACCATCGGAATCCGCCGGCCCTCCTTGGAACCTCGATATCTCGGCCAAAGATCTTCAAGATCAAGAAAGCATCGACGAAGGCGGTGGGGACAACCAAGTAGAGAGAACTGTCTTCTAAGTACCAGACTGCAAAAGCGACCAATAGCCAGCCGATCGCCAGGTAGGCGATCGTGTCGTTCTGGATCGCAACTTCGGTGTAACCCACGATCAGCAGCACCCAAAATAGGGCAATAATATACTTCGTGCACAATTCTATGCTATAATAGATATGTGAACGCCGCACTGCCAACACCGGAAACGCTTCTCGAAGTCATTCGCTACTTCGAAGATGAGCGCGTAGCTTGGAGCTACTTCGTCAGCCGACGATGGCCCAAAGGCGTTGTTTGCCCGCACTGCAGCGAGTCGGGCAAGATTCATCTAATCGAGAGCCGCTTGCGGTTCCGTTGCAACGACTGCGGTGAGCAGTTCAGTGCCAAGACCGGGACCGTTTTCGAGGCTTCCCATATCCCGTTCAGTAAGTGGCTCCCGGCCATGTGGCTGATTACCAACGCCAAAAACGGGATCAGCAGCTATGAATTACATCGCGGTCTAGGCGTCACACAGAAAACCGCGTGGTTCATGCTCCACCGAATTCGGCTAGCCCTTCAGAACGGATCGTTTGAGAAGCTGGCTGATGCTGTCGAAGTCGATGAGACGTACATCGGCGGCAAAGCCCGCAACATGCACAAAGAGGTCAAGGAGCGAAAGATCACGGGCACGGGCGGAAAGGACAAGGCGGTCGTGTTCGGAATGCTAGAGCGTGGCGGCAACGTCAAGCTACAGCACATTGAGCGACCGACCAAAAAGCAGCTTCACAAGATCATCAAGGAAAACGTTCTTCACGGGTGCAATCTTTACTCCGATGCGCTTCGATCCTACGATGGGCTGGATCAGACATTCCAGCACGGAGTCATCGACCACGCCACGAGTTACGTGGAAGGACAGATTCACACGAACGGATTGGAGAACTTCTGGAGTCTCCTAAAGAGGACGATCAACGGAACCTATGTTTCTATTGAACCGTTTCACCTGTTCCGCTACCTGGACGAACAGGCTTTCCGTTACAATGAGCGCAAGGGGACCGATGCCGACCGTTTTGAACTCGCGGTAGCGGGTGCGAAGGGTAAGCGAGTGACCTACGCGGCGCTCACTGGCAACGTCTCTCAACAACAGCCAGCATGAGGAAACGAAAGAAGAGCGATCCTGGATCAAGCGCCAGAGACGCGGCATTCGAGGCGCGCCCCGACATGGTGAATCTGGATGCTGGATTGAGGAAAGCTCTAGGGGTTCCGAAGTCGGAACTCGACAGGCGCGAAAGCGTTTGGAAAGAGTCTCAGGCCGATCAGAAACGCCAGCGCCATTAGGACTATCCGAAGTGCCACACACGGAAGAAGTTAGCATTCGAATTGAATCGGGTTCGACTCTAGGCATTGACCTGGCTCCCGATGTGTTGCGACAACTGAACGCTATGATGCGGCTCCTAGTCGAGTTTTCGGCTGATCCGAGAATTGCAAGGGTACAGGTCTTATCGCTTGAGAAGAACAGCCCCCTTGAGGCCGTTTTACGCGTTGTAAGCGTCAACGAGGCCCCTGTAAAGATTCCTGGTGTAAAACCTCGAAAGGCCATTATTCGCGGTTCTTCTCAGCCAATACGAAACCTCGAAAAGGTGTTTAGTGCGGTTAGCCAGCCAAAAACTCCTAAATCCTTCGACCCGAATACATGGCTGTCACTTGGAGACTTTGCAAAGCAACTCAAAAACGATGTTGCTCACATTACAACCTCCAAGGCTGAGATGGTGATTGATTCTCGCATAGCCGACGAAATCAACAAGAAACTTGGCCCCGTACATCGATCAAGAGGTTCCATAACAGGGATTCTTGAAGGAATCAACGTTCATTCGAAGCCGTGGAACTTTACGGTCTATCCAAAGATAGGGCCAGTTAAGGTTCGTTGCCTATTTGATGAGTCAGTCTTTCCGAGTGTCCAGAAGGGTATACGGCATGTCGTGACCGTTACAGGTCTAAAGGAGTTCGTGGGCGATGCTCCTTGGCCGATTCGTATGAACGCAGAATCGGTGGAGATACGCGAGGCAGCACCTGAAGGCGCGTGGCTAAAACTAGTCGATAACCTATCTCAGCTTTGGGATTCATCAGAAGAGGACGAACGACTCCTGATAAGTGAGGCGGTCGGTTGAGCCGCAAAAAGGCTCCAACACAGAAAAAGGTTTATCTTGATGCGTGCTTGTTCATAGCACGCCAAAAACGTGATGTCTCAGATACCGTTCTGGAAAGCATAGACAATCTGTTCTCGGAAATCGAGGCCGAGCGCATGTACGCTGTTAGTGGCACCGTTTTGATGGCCGAATTGTTAGATAATTCTTTCGATCTGATCGACAAGGTTCTGGATGGCATCAAGGGAGAACTAATAGACGGATCGGGGCCGATAATGAGCCTCGCACGAACGATTCGCAAGAAAACACGACGTAGGCATCCAGACAAGCCGAACGTATTCCAATTCTTGGACCTGCCGGATTGCATCCATATAGCCACGGCAAGCATCTATAAATGCGACTGCCTTGTAACGACCGATGGAATATCTGGGGCTGAGTTCAGCATGATCGGTCTTTCGTCTGTAATCCTGCGAGAATTCGGTGTTGAAATCGTCACGCCGATGCAGGTCATAGCACAGCAACCTCTCCCAATCTGAATTCGGGAGTGTGCACGAAGTATGTTATTGCCCAAAATAGGATGAGCGGCAAGATCACGAACTTATTGTCATCCATGAACGCGTCTTTTGAAAGACTCACATGCCCAAAAGACTATCCATTGAACTAGAAACCGACTGTAAACTTCCTTGAGGCCGCATGACCACTATCCGACTGATCGATGAAACTACCGGCGGAAGCAAGTTCGAAGCTCCTCCTCTCGATCTCGAGTCGGAAAGCCTCACGTTGCGCGATTTGATCTCGTTGCGAGTACGCGCCGAGGTTCGGCGCTACAACAACGAACGACAGCCGAGATTCTATGGACTTGTTCAACCTTCCGATATGGAGAGCTTGATCAATGGCCCTGCCGTCAGGCGGTTCCGTCCGATCGATGCCGACCGTCAAGTGGAAGTAGCTCTCGAAGCGTTCAAGAAGCAGCGGTTCGTCGTATTGCTTCCAGACAGGCAGGCCATGGAGTTGGAGGAAAGGATCCAACTCAACGATGGCGACGAGGTTAGCTTCTTAAGGCTGGTGCCGCTCGTCGGTGGATAGGTCGTGAAGCTGCCGTTTTTCAAGAGGAAGCAGGACGCCCAGGAGGCTTCTACCAGCGAATTCGACAGAGTGGCGGATGAGTTTGCCAACGCGGTCTTGGAAGTTCTGAAGGGGGACGCTTGGCGCCGAAGTTCCGTCTCAAAGGAGACCGAACGCCTCAATCCGGCTCTCTGCAAGGCGGTCACCGATTTCACTGGGCGTGACCGCGGTCTCATGGGCTTGGCTCTTTTGAGGCGCGCGCGCGGGAAGACCGGCAGCATGCTCTTTGGCGAAGGCTACATGGCGATCGACGAGCTCAAAAGAGTGGCGGGCCGGCTGCTCACCACGCAGGGAGCGCTCTCGCATGAGCAGCTCCCAATCGTCATTGAGGCGTGGAAGCACTTCGGAACAGACTTCGGCCGCTTTGCCGGAATGGCCGAAAGTCTGGCACTCGACCAGGGGATGACTGCCGACACGGAGCAGATTCTCCGTGGGCTCATCAAGGATATCGAGAATAGAAACCCGTGGGGACTCAGCGCGGCAGACCGAAAGGTGATCATGCGTTTTAAGGCGCTGCTCGACCCAGCAAACGCCTCCAAGATCGAGATGCCGGAGCCATGGCAGGAGCCGTTCCGCGGAGATGTGTATCTGCCGTTGGTGAAGCATGCGGTTACGGCGACCTCCAACCAAATGTCGGACAGATGGGCGAAGACCGCTAAGGCGCTCTTGGCTGAGTTTGGAACGGAGAAGTATCTGGATACCTTCGAAGAGTCTGTCGCGAAGGTCTCCCAAATGGCAGTAACGGTCGATGCCCTCCACGCCGATATGCTTCGTGGCTTCGCCTGGTTTGCCGGGACGATAGGAACGTCCAGAGCCGCAGCCCTGTTGGGAAGGCTGGCGATTGCCAGTGGTCATAAGATCTCCGGCTTCGGGGCAAGATCGCAAAAGGGGTTCGGCGGAGCCATAGGGGCACTCGAAGCGATGCGAACTTTCGATGCCGTCGCGCAGATATCCGCTACCCGAAACCGTGTCAAGAGTCCAAGCCTATCAGCACTGGTCACGGCGTCGCTGACTCGTGCGGCCGAGAAAATGTCTTTGCCTATAGAGGACCTGGAGGAACTGGTCGTGCCGACCTTCGGCCTCGAGCTTCCGGGTGTCCTTACCGAGACCCTTGGGTCCGTCGATGTTCGTATTGAAATCTCCAATACGACGGACGCAGAGTTGCGGTGGTTTCGGGAAGGCAAGGAGCTCAAAGCGCCACCTGCCGAAGTGAAGCAGGAGCATGCCGCTGAGTTAAAGCAGCTCAAGGCAACGGCCAAAGAGATGGAGACCATGCTGGCTGCCCAGCGTGCCCGGATCGAAGGCCTGATGCTCTCGGCTCGTCGTCTTCCGTACTCTGCCTGGCGTGAGCGGTATCTGGACCATCCGCTGTTAGCCGACATGTCGCGCCGGCTCATCTGGGAGTTTTCGAGTCCGGGCGGTGAGCACCTCGGCATCGCGCCGGATGGTGAGCCGATCGACTTTCGAGGCGAACCAGTGCCAGGGTTGGCAGACGAGACGAACGTTCAGTTGTGGCATCCCATCCGTGCAGTCGTCTCCGTGATCGAAGCTTGGCGCGATTTCCTGGTCGCCCGTGAGATACGCCAACCTTTCAAGCAGGCTTACCGAGAGATCTACATCCTGACCGATGCAGAGCTGCGCACCAACACCTATACCAACCGTTTTGCAGCGCACATCCTCAAGCAGCATCAGTTCGCGGCGCTGGCCAGGGCTCGCGGCTGGCGTTATGCGCTGCAAGGGCCCTCCTTTGACAATACGAACCACCCAACTCTCGACCTCCCGAGTTGGGGTCTGGAAGCAGAGTATTTCGTCGAAGTTGCCGATGTGGCGTCGGCAACCGACGAGGGAACCTCTGATGCGGGTATCGCCATTTACGTGGCGACCGATCAGGTTCGTTTTAACGATCGCATGACAGGTCACCCGGTCGAGTTGGAATCCCTGCCCGCGATCTTGTTCTCGGAGGTCCTTCGCGACGTCGACCTGTTCGTTGGAGTCTCAAGCGTGGGTAACGATCCTGCATGGGGAGACCACGGAAACCGGGATCGATGGGGCGGCTACTGGGGGAAAGCGTCCTTTGGGGACCTGTCGGCGACGGCCGAGACGCGCAAAGCGGTTCTGGAGCGTCTGCTTCCCCGTCTGGCGTTTGGAAGCGTTTCTCGGATCGAAGGCAAGTTCCTCATCGTAAAGGGCCATCGGCGCACCTACAAGATCCATTTAGGAAGCGGAAACATTCTGATGGAGCCGAACGACCAGTACCTCTGCATCGTGCCCGGCGGCAACAAGGACCGGTCCAACAACCGCGTGTACCTGCCGTTCGAAGGCGATGGGGTCCTTGCGATCATCCTTAGCAAAGCTTTGATGTTGGCAAACGACGACAAGATCACCGACCGGGTGATCCTGAGGCAACTGTAGATGCTGCGTGTTGCCGTAGCTGGATTGGGAGGATTCGCGGCCGACCATCATGCGGCGTTGGCACGCCTGGAAGAGGAGGGTCTCTGCCAAGTCGTGGCGACCTGCGACCCGAACCCATCGCTGACTACAAGATCTGGCGTCGAAAGGTTTTTCGATCTAAATAGCCTTTTGGATGCTCATGTTGGCCAACTCGATCTGCTGACACTCCCGATTCCCGTTCCGCTCCACGCTTCCTTTCATCGCATAGCGGTGCAAGCCGGCGTGGCTTGCTACTTAGAGAAGCCGCCCACCCTTTGGTGGCCGGAGCTTCAGTCGATGATCGAGGTCGACTCGCAGGCAGGCAAGCAGACCCAGGTCGGATTCAACTTCGTTGGCGATCCTTTTCGCCGAGGCTTGAAACAGCGGATCTTGAATGGCGAATTTGGAGCTTTGCGGGAGGTTCGTTTTTGTGGGATCTGGCCCCGGGACGAGGCCTACTACACACGCAACAACTGGGCGGGCAAGTTGCGCGTTGGAGATCAATGGGTCGTCGACTCTTGCATCGGCAACGCCATGGCCCACTACGTTCAGAACCTTCTGTTCTGGTGCGGGAGAGATCTTGATTCGGTTGGGTCGATGGGGCAGGTTTCGGCATGGCTCGGTCGGACGAGGCCGATCGAAAGCTTCGACACGGCTTTTGTGGAAGCTGCTATGGAGGGGGGCGTGAAGCTTCGGATTTCGGCGACCCATCTTCAAAGCGCGGCTTACGTCGACGAGGAGGTGCTGGTCTTCGACCGAACTCGCATCGTGTTCAAGAGATGGAACGAAGCCGTGATCGACGGAGTGGGCTTCAGGTCAGACGTTCCCGACAACGCTGCCATGCTGCGGCACAACCTATCTCACTACTTGGGATACCTGAAGGGTGAAACTGACCACCCGACCACAAGCCTAAACGACAGCAAGCCATTCGTCGCTCTCTGCGATCTGGCTCTCGTCTCGTCTGGAGCTATCCACGATATTAGAGGAGAAGGGCTGCTCGATCAGGTGCGCGATTTCTATGAAGAGGGCGCATGGCCCTCTCAAACGCCGTTACCGGTGGGAATGCCCGGTCTATCGAAGCTTTCTCAAGTCGCGGAGGCTCTCCGTTGAGGCGCTACCGGCTTTCCGATTTGGAGTTCGACGGTCCCCACATCTTCGCCAAGATCGTCGACGGTTCGCGCCTCTATAAGGCAGGCGTGTCGTTTCATCGGCCGAGCCACATCTCGCACGACGATGAGCGCCCGCATCTCGAAGTAGACCAGGAGATCTTCTGCTTGCTCCAAGGATCAGGATGGATCGAAGTCGACGGAATCAGGGAGCCGGCACGCGCCGGGGATGTCTTTGTCGTCGAACCCGGAGAAGACCACCACCTCATCAGCAGCGAGGACGACCCGTTCGTGAATCTGTGGCTGCATGCCGACGGACCTCACCGGCAGCACATGTAGCGATTGGCCGTTGCACGTCGCCCTATTTAATCCACCAAGCGCGAAACCAGGGCCTGCCCCCAACGCCGTAATAGCCCAACTTGGAACCGTGATATCCGAGACCGCCGATGAACCATGCAGCCGCAAGAACGACGATCACCGTGCCCATCGCGCCGTGAACGCTCACGCCAGCGGCTGCGATCAGGAGAAAGATGATTAGGAGGGTCGAAATGCTCATGGTCTCTTCTTTCGCTAACGTGAGGCAGCTGGCGTATTTGCCAGATTAGGCTAGTGAGACTGCCAGAATGGTGCAAAGGTTTCCCCGAATTACTACTAGGTTTAGTTGGAGGCTTTCGGCTGCACGGGGATCTCACGGTTTTGGCGTTGACGCAGCTTTCAAGCGAGTGATGCGGGCATCTTGCCAGATCGAAGTGTCGAGACAATGAAGTGGGACGTCGTGTTCACACCATCACTTGCTTCAAGAGACTATTGATCGGGCCTTCGGCCCTGGGAATGTGTCGATGGCGCGATCCCACGCCTGCGGTGGGGGCTGGAATCCGTCGCGCTCTTGGCGCTGAGTTCGCGGGCCTCCTAAGCGAGATTGCCGATGAGAGACGTTTAATTGCGTACACGACTGAGCCGCGCAATGGAACTGCCTTTTACTCGGTTTTGGGGAACTCCGGCAAGGTGTCGCGCAGGATTTCCAGAATTGCTTTTCGGTCATCAACAGTTAGGCTTGCGAACGGCTGTGACTGGTCTTTGCCGCTCAAGACGTCGTCGAGTCGCTTAAAGACCGCTTCCTTCGCTTCGGGCGGCAGGCCGTCGAACGCTTCGGAGTAGATCATCGGACTGCACGGATATCGGAGCAGCCTCGTTTTAAGATCGAGCTCGCTCAGGCGTCGACCGTTCTCATCAGGGCGAGAGCTCTTGGAGAAATAGGCGGTGAAGCCGCTGGTGCCTTTCACCGGGTCTGTCAAGGGTGGCTCGCCAGAGCAAAGCAGCGCCTCGACCAGCGGCTCACAGGCATGGCGAATGCGCTCGTCGGTTTCTTCTTTCACATGATCCGCGGTGAAGCCGTACTTGAGCAGGTTGACGCTATCTTTGGTCGCACTTCGCGTGACAAAGCCGGCCTTGGTGATCAGGTTTTGGATCTCCATCTGCTGCTCAGCGACCATCAGCGCCACGATATCCGAATGGGGAGATAGGTAGGAATCGACGTCGAAGTAGCTCTTGAGGTCGGTCACGTTGGCCCCACGTTCCTCGTCGATCGTCGGGTTCTCGTCGCTGCCTCTTGCCACCTCGTTCCCCATGTGTCGCTGTTCGCCATGGGCGCCGGTCACATACCAGCCGCCCCACCGCTCGCTCATCGGGCTCTTGGCGGTCGTCAGGTAAGAGCCGCCGGCTAAGCGAAGCTGACCATCCGCTCCCGCGTACACCGACCTCGCCATCACACCGGGGATCTGCTTGGTCATGGGGGAGTCGTGGCATTGGAGACACTCCAGGGTTTGGTGCTGGAGCGCCGGCTTCGTAGAGGCCACGTTGTGGAGCGTGTAAAAGATCGGCCCCACTTGCGGGTCGACCGAGGCGATCTCGATGTTCGGCGCGCCGGGTATCCAGCCGACATAGGCATGGTCGTTGAAGTAGATGGCTCGCGGGGTGAGAGGCGAGATGAACGCGGTCTGGAGGCTGGTCTTGGAAAAGACGAGAATTTGGGAGGTAGGCGAGATGCCGAGCTCCTTCAGAACCGACCTCAGATAGCCTTGCTTCGGCTCGTACGACAGCTTGACGGCGCCGCCTCGGACCTGCTCTACCAGCTTCGAAACGGCGTCAGTGGGTTTCGCGGAAAGATACTCGTTCTGAATCGCGCTATCTTGGTCTTGAACGAGTCCGCCGAAGACCAACGGCGAAATGGCGAAACCCAGAAATGCCGTCGGCCGGAAACGCTTCACTCTATTAAGAAACGCACAAATATCGTGGCGAGATGCTACTTGTGTGGGATCGATGCGCAAACACCCGCATCGCCAACCCCCTATATTGGCCCTTGCCCGGTGTCATGAGGCTTGTCCCCTGACGGTCAGAAGGTTGGGCGACCGGCTACATGACGGTGCCGCTTCGACATTGCAGGATCCATGTATCCCGAGCGAGTTCGGGATGGAACTGAAGGTAACGATCGACGGCGCTTGGTCGGCCAGGATGTTGCAGGTGTCCCAAGCCGTGTATCGCGCTGATTTGCACCCGCACGTCGGGATGCAGGCTCAGGTCGGAGAGCGTCTCAAGGATCGCGGATCCAATCGCACGGTCGACGACATCGGACGCCAAGAGGTCCCACCACATGTAATAGGCGTTTTCCATGGGCTCGTCGGGAGCGAATAGCAGCGGAATGGATAGCGTTACCTCCTTAGCGGCTTGGACAATCGCAATCTGGTCTTCGTAGTCGAGTTTCGATCGAGGTTCGAGATTCCAGCCCAAGAACAGGGGGTTACACCCAATGCGCCAGAGCACCGTGTTCTGATCCTTGTGGGAAAGGGGCGCCGCCCAATGCTTCCAGTTCGATAGGATCTCGACAAGCCACCTAGCCACTTGCACGTCACCCTTCTGGCAAAGGAACTCGTCGAGCTCTTCGTCAACGTTCCGGCTGACCAGAAACAGGTATTGGTCGAACTCCTCGAAATCGGTCGATGGAGGGTTCGGGCTATCCGGCCGAGCTTTGCGGCCTCGATGTTTCTTGCCTGGTGCACCCATCGAAATAAGGATATCGCCGCGACGTACCAGCCCTGGAAGAAATCGCGCACCTCAAATCTTCCGATCCCTATAATGCTGTCATGACACGGCGCGACTTTCTCGTTGGCGGCGCGGCGACCATGCTTTTGCCACTCTCCTTGGAGCCTGCGAAGCGGCGGCCTCTCAAGTTCGCGGTGATCACCGACCTTCACCACGGCCTCGCTCCCGATGCTCTCTCGCGGCTTCAGGCGTTTTGCGAGGAGGTTCGGAGAAGGTCCGATCTGCGATTCGTGATGCAGATGGGCGACTTCAACTACTCGATGCCCGACTCGGCCGAGTGCACGAAGATGTTTCTCGACCTGCCCTATCCGAAGATCCACGTGCTGGGCAATCACGATATGGACAAGTGCGACAAAGACACGCCGGTGCGGCTTTGGGGCATGAAGAAGCGGTACGGCAGCACTATTTTTGGGGACTACAAGTTCGTCGTGCTTGACCTGAACCACTTCAAAAAGGACGGCCAAATCCTGCCCTACTCGCACGGCAACTATTTTCAAGACGGAATCACTTGCAACTGGGCCGATCCGGAGCAGCTTCGCTGGCTGGAAAACGAGCTGCTGAACTCCGCGAAGCCGGTCATCCTCATCAGCCACCAGCCGCTCGGATTCGCGGAGCCAGGACAGCAAATCCCGCCGGAGCAGCTACAGATCCTCGACATCGTCTCGGAGGCCAAGGCGCTCAATCCTCGCGGCACCGTCGCTCTTTCGATGTTCGGCCATCTTCACGTCGACCGGTTGGAGCATGTGGACGGAATCCCCTACTACTGCGTCAACTCGGCCAGCTATTTCTGGGGCGGCGGCATGTATCCGTATTCGAAGCCGCTGTTCGCCTTCATGGAGTTGACCTCCGACGGCTTCTTGAAGGTCGAGGGTGTCGAGTCGGAGTTCCTGAAGAAACCGCCGTCGGCAACGGATGGGGTTTTAGGACGCTCGGCGTCGATCATCGACCGGCATGTCTCGGTCTCATGAGGTCATTTGTTTGCCTCTTGCTCCTGTTCATGCTCGCTTTTCAGGCCTCGGCTCAAAAACCGGACGACCTTGTGGGCAAGCCGGTCGATATCGCTCCAAGCGCGTATCGCTTTCGATCTGACCGCAAACCCGATGCGAACGATCCCGAAAGCTGGCTTGCGCTGAAGCACGTCGCCGGACTGCCGCTCAACGAACCCGTCGATCTAGCCAACCCAGCCATTAGGCGCGCTCTCTGCGGCTTCCTGTGGGAGGAGATCCGGCCGTTGCAAGAGCTGAAGCTCACTTGGGCGGCTGGCACGCGGATTCCTCCGCCGGAGTCGCTTCAGGTCCATCTGTTGGTCAATCACGGTTCGTCCAGCTCCTGGTGGAACAACCTCGACGCCGTTCCGCTTGATCAGAAGCCAGCCGTTACTGAGAATGGAAAGACGTACGTCTTTCCCCTGGGTCGAGAAAGTTGCGGCTTGGTTGTCAGCCTCAGGGGAGACTTGGCTGCCTCGTCCTACGACATGCCCGATGCGCAGGTTCTGGTTCCGGACACCTGGAAGGAGATGGATCTGGAGGTCGAGTGGGGCTATGAAGCCGCCCGGGCCGGGCTCGACTATAGCGGCCACTTGGAGACCTATGACGGACGCGTCGGCGGCCTTCAACGGTTGGCTGCAAACACAGCCGTCGCTGGCACAAACACTTGGACCTCTACAGGCGGGAGTGCAAACCGCCGCGGCATCAGGTTCAGCCTCCTCTATATGGGCACTTCCAAATGGCGCCGCAGGCAGGAGTTCACGTCCCAAGCTGACGACGTAGCCCGAACGATCGTGACCATTTGGACGAGATCAGGCTCGTTCTCCTTCCTGGCCGCCGACTTGGAGAACGGCCCGATCCTAGCTCCGGAGTACGGATTCTTCGTTCGCCGAACAAGCCCTTTGGCTCCGTCTGGACCGCCTGCAGCCCGTCGAGTCGTGCCAGTGCCGTTCGTCACGCGGATGGCGAGCGTCGTTGGCGACTCGCGTCTCAAAGGGTGGGGCTCCGATGACACGCCGATCGTTGCGGCGAACTCGACCACCGAGACGGTTTCAGCAAAGGGAATTACTTTCCCCACGGGCGCCGTCGCGATGCATCCCGGCCGCTCGGTGGATGTGCTCACGCAGTGGCGAAGCCCCCTTAAGGGCCAGGTCTCCCTCAGCGCCACACTCACCCATGCCCAAAAGGGAAGCAACGGAATCGAGTGGTGGATTGTCGAAGAGAAGCAGCACCGTCGAACCGTTTTGACGCACGGCGTCACGGACGGCCAGGGCTCGCACTCGATTCGGCTTGATCGGTCCATCGAAGTCGAACCCGGGGACTCCGTTTCGCTGATCATCGGCCCAAAAGGCGATTACACCTGTGACACCACGCTGATCGACTGGACACTTACCGAGGTGGGTGGACTGGGCCGGTCTTGGAACCTGGCCAAAGATGTGGCCGGATCACTGCAAGGAGCCAACCCGCATCCAGACGGCTTCGGAAACGCAGGAGTCTGGCGCTTCTGCTATCAAGACCCGATGCTCGATCCGGGTAGCTTGGCTTCCGAGCCGCCCATCAAGCTGGACTCGAACGCCAAATCCGCGAAAGAGTATCTGGCGGAGCTGGCCTCGCGAGGACTGCAGACGATCCGCGAGAAGACTCGGCTCCACGCCGAGCAGACGTGGAAGGGTGCGGTCACAGCAACTCGCGGAACGAACTTGCCACCTCACCCCGCTGCGCCCGAGACATCGTTGCCGCCGATGCAGGTGAAGGTACCTTCGCAGAGGTTGACGGCACAGTGGAACCTCGGGGTTTGGCACTTGGTGCGCCATTGCGGCGTCAATCCACAGACGGGCCGGCTTTGGTTCAACGACTACCCATACGGCATCTTGGCCGCTGAGACGTACCTCGTTCTGCACGTTCTCGACCTCATGGGCGCTGGCGACGCAGCGGCCGACGGTTATGACCAGTGGCTTTCTCTGCCTCTCGAGCGCGACCATCCGGTCGGCCTCTTTTCAGAGGGCAAAGGCGCTCTAACCTACGCTGTTGGCCCCGATGGCTACGGCGGCAACATGGACGGGATCCACGCTTTCGGCGCCGGGTCTATCGGTTGGGCGCTGACACAGCACTACAGACTGACTGGCGACAAGAGTTGGCTCATCAAGAACGCTTCTCGGATGGCCGCGAACGCTGAATGGATGCTGCGGCAGCGCAAAGTAATCACCGACTCGGTGCCGGGAGGCGAACGCCTTTGGTGCAAAGGCCTTCAGCCGGCGCTGCAGGTCACGCCGGACAGCGGCGGGCTCTGGATGCAGTTTTACGAGTGCGAGGCCTACTACTGGTCGGCGGTCGATCGTCTGGCTGACGTCCTAGCCGATATCGATCCAGCAGGCGGCGCAAGGCTGAAGAAGGAGGCCGACGCCTACCGGAAGGATCTCCGAACTGCGGTCGAGCGTTCGATCGCCTTATCGCCGGTGGTTCCGGTTCGCGATGGGACCTACCACTCGGTCATTCCGTTTGCATGCTACGTCCGAGGCCTGGCAACGGGCGCCTGGGGATGGAATCGCGACGGCTCGGGCACGCACGTCGGGCCGCTCTACTGGGACACAGTCCAAACCGCTGCTGCGCTCGTCAGCCCTGCGGGTCTGCTTCCAGCCGACGACGTGCGCGTTCAGGGGTATCTGGACGTTCTCGAAGACCGGCTGCTATTGGAGAACAAGAACGTCGGCGACCGCGACTGGTTCATGGCGGGATGGCAGTATCAGACAGGCCTGGAGCGGACGGCCAACATGCACTTGGCTGCGGACGGCATTCCGGAGTTCCTGCGCTCGATGCTAAACGGCTACGCCGTCGACATTTTGCCTGACCAGGGCTATACGTTCAACGAGCACGCCGTGCATGGCCCTCCAGACAAGATCTTCGAAGAGGCTGCTTTCCTCGAGCGGTTTCGAAATCTGCTGGTGATGGAGGAGGGCTCCGAGCTTTGGCTCGCGAAAGGCACGCCGCGTGCTTGGCTCGAACAAGGCAAAGAGATTTCCGTGCGAAACGCGCCGACTTGCTTCGGAACCATGTCGTACAAGATCACATCGGATGTCGACCACGGGCAAATCGCCGCCGAGGTTTCCATTCCTGACCGGAGCCAAGCCAAGGTGATCCTTCTGCGGCTTCGTCATCCAAGAGGCATGCCGATGAGGTCCGTCACCGTGAACGGCCGTCCGTGGAGCAAGTTCGACACCTACAAGGAAGTGGTTAGCCTCGCCGGCTTGAAGGGCACGGTGAACGTTGTTTGCCGCTATTAAGACTCGCCTTTGCGATTCCGCGCCAATTGGGCTATGTTAAGGCGATGCGGAGGAAGGCTCGATGGGCGTTTGCCGCCTTGCTCGCGGTTCTGGCCCTGAGTGGATGCCTTCCCAAACCCACGCCCGATCCGCACGTCATCACCGTTTGGCAACCCTTCGACGCCAGTTTCCAGCCGGCGCTCGATCACTTGGTCGCGGAGTTCGAGCGAACTCATCCGGGAATCCACGTCAAAATGTCGTTCGCTTCGAACGACCTGACGAGCAGCCAAAAGCTGTTCCTGGCAATTGCGGGAGGCGTTGGGCCGGACGTGACGTTTGTCGACGGCCAGCAGCTTTCCGAGTGGGCGGCCCGAGGAGCATTGGCGGACCTGACCGGCTCTTTTGACAAGAGCGGCCTGAAGCCGGAAGACTTCTGGACTCCGCGTTGGAAGGAGAGCACGTTTCGAGGCCGCGTCTACGCGATCCCCTGGGGAGCCGATCCGAACTTTGCCTTTATTTGGAACAAGGACATGTTTCGAAAAGCGGGTCTGAATCCTGACAAGCCACCGAGGACGATCGACGAGCTCGACCGCGACATCGACAAGCTCACAGTGGTGGACTCGCAGGGATTCGTCAAACAGCTCGGTATGAACCCGTGGGAATGGACGGGCGCGAACTCGCTGTTCACCTGGGGGTACGCATTTGGCGGCAACTTCTACGCCGAGCCGGACACCACACATCCTCTTGGAACCGTGACCGCCGACAATCCCAAGGTGGTCGCGGCTCTGGAGTGGATGGCCAAGTTCGGGCGCAAATACGACGTGCGCAAGGTCAACGCGTTCTCGAGCCAAGTCGTCGGTCTCGGCAACAACCCGTTCTATGCCGGCAAGTCGGCAATCCGGCTCCTGCACGTCTCCCAGATCAAAGACCTGAAGAAGTACGCGCCGACCATGGACATCGGCATCGGATTGATTCCCGCCCCGCCTGACGGCGAGTATCCGACGGGGTGGATCGGGGGTTGGTCATTGGCCGTGCCAAGGAACCGGGAAGTAAGGCCCGAAGCGTTCGAGTTCATCAAGTGGGTGTGCAGCTCTCGGGAAGCGACGGAGATCGAGGCAACCGACATGGAGCAGTTCCCTGCCTACCGAAAGAGCCAGGTGTTCGACCGCATCCGGCAAGACCCGGTCCGCGGCGTTTTCCTTAAGATCCTTGAAAACTCGAAGCATGTTCGAACCCTGATGCCCGTGCAGGGTTACTACATGGATCAGCTTGGAAGGGCCATGGACGAGGTCCTGTATGGAGGCGCTTCTGCCAAAGAGGCTTTGGCAAAGGTTCGTGTGGCCGTGTCTTCGCGCTTGCAATCGGTAGCCGACGAGCTTTCACACCACGCAGTGGAGGCGAACCGGTGAAGCGGCGAACCTGGACGGGATTGGCGTTCTGCTCCCCGCTGATACTCGGCCTCCTGGCCTTTACGGTCCTGCCGGTGATCGCATCCTTCTGGTTCAGCCTCTGCAACTACCCGATTCTCGACTCCCCTCGGTATGTCGGAGCCGCGAATTACGTGGAAATGGCGCACGACGACCGGTTCTGGCACTCGGTCCAGAACACATTCGTTTTCGTCCTTGCCTCGGTTCCGCTTGGCATGATTGTGGGCCTTGGGCTGGCGCTGCTCATGAATCAGAGAGTGCCCGGGATCAAAGTGTTTCGTACGCTCTTCTTTCTTCCCACAGTCGTCCCGCTGGTTGCCAATTCCGTGCTTTGGATTCGGATGCTCGACCCGGAGTCCGGCCTGATCAACTCGTTTCTGCGCTTTCTCCACCTGCCCGAAGGCTGGATGCCTGGCTGGCTTTCGGACGAGCATTGGGCGATGCCGGGCCTGATTCTGATGTCGCTATGGGGCGCCGGCGGAGGCGCGATCCTCTATCTGGCAGCGCTGCAAGACGTCCCTTCGGAGCTGTTCGAAGCGGCCGAGCTTGACGGCGCCGGACCGGTCCAGCGGTTCAAGAACGTCACCATTCCTCTGATATCGCCCGTTCTCCTGTTCACGGGCGTCATGGGGCTGATCGGTGGGTTTCAGGAGTTCGGCCGCGCATTCGTGATGACCAGCGGCGGACCTTGGGACGCAACGCTCTTCTACTGCCTCCACCTGTTCAACAGCGCCTTCACCGAGTTCCGTCTAGGCTACGCATCCGCAATGGCTTGGGTGCTCTTTGCGGTGATTCTCCTCTCGACGATCATCGTGATGCGGGCCTCCCAGAAGCATGTGCAGTACGAGCAATGAGAAAGAGGCCCCTTCGAATTCCCGGATTTCTCGCGCTCGTCGTTCTGGCGGCCCTCTTTTCTTTACCGTTCGTGTGGCAGGTCAGCACCTCGCTGAAGACCGAAGACCAAGTCGGAAAGTCCGAGATGGACCTGATTCCGCGCGCTCAGATGCTCACTCTGAACGGCTCGACGGTGGAAGTCAAACCTATCGAGAGGAAGGGAAATGAACAAGTTGTCGAAATCTTGTCTGGGCCGCAGAAGGGAGCCAAAGTGTCGGTCTCGCCAAGTGGGCTCAAGCTGAAGCCGCACCTGGAGTGGAGCAACTACTCCGAAGGATTCAAGGCGTTTCCTTTCTTCTTGATGCTTCGCAACACCTTGGTCATCTGCGTGCTGACTGTGTTTGGCACGGCTCTGAGCTGTTCGCTGGCTGCCTACGGTCTGGCATGTGTGCAGTGGAAAGGGCGAGAGGTTCTGTTCTGGACGATGCTCGCGACCATGATGCTCCCAGGCCAGGTCACGATGATTCCGCTCTTCCAGACCTTCAAGAGCCTTGGCTGGATCAACACGATCCTGCCGCTCGTAGTACCGGCCTTTTGCGGCAACGCTTTCTTCATCTTCATGCTGCGGCAGTTCTATCGAACGATCCCGTCTTCGCTCATGGAGGCCGCGCGCATCGACGGGGCAAGCGATCTTCGCATCTGGGCAACCGTGGTCCTGCCGCTCTCGAAGGCCGCACTGGCCGTCGTCGCCGTATTCAGCTTTATCGGCGCCTGGAACGACTTTCTCGGCCCGCTGCTCTATCTGATGGACGACGACAAGTACACGCTGGCGATCGGCCTGGCGCGGCTGCAGGGCCAGTACTCGTCCGACTGGGGGCGGATGATGGCGATGTCCGTCGTCATGACCCTCCCGCTCATCGTCCTTTTCTTCCTAGCCCAGCGGACGTTTATCGAAGGAATCAAGATTGGCGGCGTGAAAGGGTGAGTCTTCTCGGTAAAACGACTTCGTGCTGACGACGACGCTTGGAAAGACGGGCCTGAAAGTCTCGCGGATGGGACTTGGATGCGGCGGGCACAGCCGGCTCGGCATGAGCCGAGGCTCCTCGAAAGAGGAGGCTGCCCGCGTTGTGCGAGAAGCCATCGATCTCGGAGTCAACTTCATCGACACAGCCGAAGGGTACAGAACGGAAGAGGCCGTTGCCCTCGGAATCGCCGACGTGCCTCGCGATTCGGTCGTCCTTTCGACGAAGGTCGGCACGGATCTTCAGGATCGACCTGCAACAGCAAAGGAAACGCGTGAGAGGGTTGATGGCTGCTTGCGCCGGCTCGGCACCGATTACATCGACATCCTCCATCTTCACGGAGTGCTCCTCGAGGGGTATCCGCACGCGCTTGAAGTGCTCTACCCAGAGCTTGCCGCGATGAGAGACGAGGGCAAGATCCGTCACATTGGGATCACGGAGGCGTTCGGAAGAGACACCAACCACCGGATGCTGGGACCCGCCGTCCAAGAGGGACCGTGGGAGGTCGTCATGGTCGGCTTCAACCTCCTCAACCCTTCGGCCCGCAAAACCGTGTTGCCGCATACCAAAGACCGGGGCATTGGCACACTCTGCATGTTCGCAGTCAGACGTGCGCTGAGCAATCAAGAGGCCCTGCTCTCGTTGCTTGAGGAGTTGGGCTCGCCTGTCAAAGACCTGGACTTCCTTAAAGGACAAGGCGTAGCCGGCTCGATCGAAGGAGCCGCCTACCGCTTCTGCCTCTGGGAGCCAGGCATGGACGTGATCCTCTCCGGCACGGGAAACATTGCGCACCTGCGCCAGAACGCGAAGGCGCTGGAGGGCCCACCCTTGTCCGACGAGATTCTGGAGAAGCTGCTCGAAGCCTTTGGGGAGGTGGATTCTGTCTCGGGCAATTAAGACTAGGTCTCGACGCACGAGAGGTTGCGGAGTTTGCACCTGGGGCGTGAGACAGGGAGCAACAGCGCCGCTCCCTATCGGACACGCTGCACGGCCCGCTTCCACCCCTCGTAAGCCGCTTCGCGCTTGAAGACCGGAATGGAGGGCTCAAAGATACGATCGGCGGCCCACAGGGCTTCGATCTCCTCCTTTGATTCCCAAAATCCCGTCGCCAAGCCGGCAAGGAAGGCTGCTCCGAGGGCAGTTGTTTCGGTAACCTTTGGCCGCACGATCCGCACCCCGAGAATATCGGCCTGAAGCTGCATCAGCAGGTCGCCGACAGCCGCGCCGCCGTCGACTCTCAGCTCCACCAGCGGGCCGCCAAAGTCCGCGGCCATGGCGCCGGCCACGTCACGACACTGAAATGCGATGCTTTCCAGCGTGGCACGGACGAGGTGCGCGCGATTCGAGCCGCGCGTCAATCCGACGACCGCGCCCCGCGCATGCGAGTCCCAATAGGGCGCCCCCAAACCGACGAAAGCGGGTACCACGTATACGCCGCCCGAATCCGAAACGCCGGCAGCGATTTCGTCCACCTCGGAGGAACTCTGGATCAGTCCAAGCTCGTCACGCAGCCACTGCACAGCCGCGCCGGCAACAAACACGCTCCCCTCGAGGGCGTACGAGCCGCCGGCAAGCGGCGTCGTCAGAAGACGATGGCCAGAACGAACAGCCTCTTCACCCGTGTTGAGTAGGAGAAACGCTCCGGTGCCATAGGTGCACTTCGCCATGCCCGGCTGAAAGCACGCCTGACCGAAAGTTGCGGCCTGCTGATCGCCTGCGATTCCGGCGATCGGGATCGGCTCGCCAAAGATCGATGGATGCGTGTGCCCGACCACGCCGCTCGAAGGAACGACCTGCGGAAGCATCGAAGCCGGCACAGCAAAGAGATCAAGCAAATCTGAGGACCAGGCCTTGCGATGGATATCGAAAAGCATGGTGCGACTGGCGTTGGTTTCATCGGTGGCATGGACCTGCCCACGGGTCAGCTTCCAAAGGAGGAAGCTATCGACCGTGCCAAACGCCGCCTGTGCTGCTTGAGGAACGTTTTGGAGGAGCCACGAGAGCTTGGTCGCGGAGAAGTAGCTGTCGACCACCAATCCGGATTGCGCCGTGATCGCGTCCCCAAGGCCCCGTTCGACGAGACGCTCGCAATGTTCCGCCGTGCGGCGGTCTTGCCACACGATTGCCGGGTGAAGGGCCTCTCCGGTCTTGCGGTCCCAAATCAGCGTGGTCTCCCGCTGGTTGGCTATTCCGATGGCGTGGACCTCGGACGGTTCCACGCCGGTTTCCCGAAGCACCCTCCGGGCCGTCTCGACCTGGGATTTCCAGATGGACACCGGGTCATGCTCGACCCATCCGGGCGCCGGATAGGACTGGGGTATTTCCTCCTGCGCGGCAGACACGATCTTGGCCTCTCGGTCAAAGAGGATCGAGCGGGAAGAGGTCGTTCCTTGGTCCAGAGCGAGGATGAATTGGCCCATCGCAAGAGGTATTACACCTGCTTAAAGCAACCTTGGTTGGAATTAAAATGCTGCAAGAGTAAGATAAGATGTCCCGTCCGACGGAACTGGAAGGGAATCGACGCATCTCAACATCAGGAGGATGACTATGAAAGTCGCTAACATCAGGAACATATTTCTCGGTCTCTCGGCGCTGGCAGTAATCGGCGCCCCCGCCATCGCAGGAGCTCAGTCGCTCCGGCACACGATCATGGACTCTCACGCGGCTCGCGCCGATCTGGCGAGGCTCGAGAGGGAGAGGACTCATGCTGTCCGGCACCATAACTGGTCCAGGGTCCACCAGCTCGATCGTCTGATCGAGGCGGATCGGCACTTCATCCACAAGGATATGCGCAAGATCCACCGGATCCGCGGGCACTAGGGCCCCCCCGAACCCTCAAGGGTCCCGAGCGTATGCCGGGACCCTTTGCATCGATCGGGTTCGTTCACGAGCAAGCGGCGCTTGACACCATTGACCTCCCAAAAGCGCAGGCCAGTGATTCGATCTCCTTCCGAGATTTTGGGAGCGCTTGGAGCGAAGGTAAAGAGTATCTTCCAGTCGTGAGCAATCCATGGAACGGCAAGGCTGTCCTGCAGGTCTTCTTCTGGAACTGCTGGAACGCCCAGTATCCGGCTGATTGGTACACGTATATCGCCAAGCTGACGCCCCGGCTGGCCACCCTTGGATTCGATGGAATTTGGACTCCGCCGCCTTCCAAGGACACCGACGCGATCAACAACATGGGCTATACGCCCTTCGATTACTACGACATCGGCCAAAAGAACCAGTGCGGAGCGACGGGCACCCGGTTCGGGACTCAAGATTCTTTCCTGCGTATGATCGCCGTCGCCCATGCGAACGGCTTGGAGGTGTACCCAGACATCGTCCTGGACCACTGCGGCAGCGGCTCGCCCGATCCCGAGTCGCCCTACCAGGACGACCAGCACCGGTTCTCGCTCATTCAGCCGATCGGCTTCGCCGGCGAGGGCACGGGCCGGTGGCAGCGAAACTGGCTCGACTTTCACCCCAATCCCCAGCATTGGAACACCGTTGGAGAGTGGCCGGCCGACGACTTTGGCAAGGATTTCTGCTATCAGGGGCGCTGCACCGATTCCGGCGCCGGGGACCCAAACTGTGCGGCACGGCGGAACGCCAGGGCCTGGCTGACATGGCTGGTTCGCCAGACCGGAGTGGACGGTGTCCGGTTCGACGATGTGAAAGGGTTTCCGCCGGAGGTCGTCGAGGACGTTCTTTACAACGCCATGGGTGACCGGCGAGATTACTACTGCGCTGGTGAGCTGGTTCCGGACAACGGCTTGGCCGACCTGGACAAATGGGCCGACGCGACTCTCAACCGGGCGGGAACGTTCGATTTCTCGTTTCGTGAGGCTTTGGTGGAGCTGGTGTCAAGCGAAGGCTATTTCGACGTCGGCCATCTTCCCTCGACCCAGCAGCACAATCGGTTCAAGACGACGCCGTTCGTAAACGACCACGACAGCTACGACGGTCAAGTGCGGCCGTATCTCGATCCGGACAATCCTCGGACTCCGCTGGCATACGCTCTTGCCGTTGCCGTCGATGGAAGTCCGATGTTTTTCTATGCAGATCTGTTTCACAACGTCCAGCCCTGGAGCATCGGAACGGCAGCTGAGGAGATTCCCACTCGACCGTGGGCGGTAAACCTGCTGTGGTGCCACCAGAAGCTTGCCTTCAAATCCGGTGATTACTTCGTGCGGTACCAAGACTCCGAGCAGCTTCTCATCATCGAGCGCGGAGCACGGGCGATTGTGGCGATCAACAACGACGGCGACTCGTGGCACGATGCCTGGATCTCGACCGCATTCTTTCCCCACACGCAACTTCACGACTACAGCGGATCGCGCCCGGACGACATCTGGACGAACCAGGACGGTTGGGTACAGATTGCCGTTCCCCCGCTTTCCTATTCCGTTTGGGGGCCCGCGGGCGTGACCGGCGGATTCGAACCTTCTGCACGAAGGACCCTTCAGCAGTTTGAGATGGACGATGACCTTGGCGACGCGAGCGCGGGAAGCTTGGGCTACGGCGGCAGAGCGGTTTCAGAAACCTATCGCTCGGCCGGAGCCATCTGGCCCGCTCCAGGCTCGCAGGTGAATCTCGAGATATCGGCGGACGGGCCGCAAACCGTCGACCTTCAGGTGTCCGACGGAACGAACGTGGTTCTGCAGACGAGTGGCTCAACCGTTCTGTCTGCCAGCTTCGTTGCCGCGACCGAGGCGTACTACGTCCTAAAGGCGAAGCTAAACCAGGCGGACGCCCCGCCTGCCCGGCTTTACATCAAGGCGGACTACATGGGAGCAGCAACTTCGACAGCCTTTTGAGATCTACACCCAATGAGGCGGCGAAAAGGGGCATGATGCGGCCGGGGTTGGTTTCGGTCACCTTCCGCCAGTTGTGCCCGGAAGAGATTGTGCGGCTGGCGGTCGAGAACGGCCTGGAGGCGATCGAGTGGGGTGGAGACGTGCACGTTCCGCCCGGCGCGCTGCATCGTGCAAACGAGGTTCGTTCGCTTACAGAGGAAGCCGGCCTTCAAGTCGCATGCTACGGTTCGTACTTTCGGGCCGGGACGTCCGAGGATGCTGATGCCACGGTTAAAACGGCTTCGGAATTGGGTGCGCCTCTGGTCCGGATTTGGGCCGGCTCGAAAGCTTCCCAGGGAGCCAGTGCCGCCGATTACGCTGCGGTCGAGTCGGCGCTAGGAGAAATCGCGGAGCGCGCCGCAAGACACGGCATTCGGGTGAGTCTGGAGTTTCATCCGAACACGCTCGCGGATACAGCCGAATCGACACTGAGACTTCTCGGACGCGGGATCGCAGGGGTCAACTGGCAGCCCGATCCGCGCGTTTCGCACGTCCAAAACCTTCGGTCGCTGCAGGACCTTGCGCCTCATCTGACCAACCTGCACGTCTTCAACTGGATTCGTGAAGGCGACCAAACCATTCGCCGTCCATTGGATGAGGCCGCGACCGTTTGGAGAGAGTATCTGGAGACCGCGCACGGTGACCGGTTCGCGCTGATCGAGTTCGTTCCCGGCGACGATCCTGGCAGGCTGCCCGCCGAATCTTCTACTCTGCGTGAATGGCTGGCGTAAGAGCATGACTATCGCCGATCTCACCCAGATCGAAGGGAGGCGCTACCCGGCGCGGCGCCGCACGCAAAACCTTGTGGGAGGTGCTTCGCCGATTCAGGCGCAGAACTTCTGCCTGGGATTCGTTACCTTGGAGCCCGAGGGAGGACAGGTGCCGTGGCACAACCACGAGCAGGAGGAGGTCTATCTGGTTCTGGAAGGCTCGGGCGAGATGTGCCTTGGCAACGAGCTTGCGACCCTCACCGGCGGACAGGCCGTCTTCATCCCTTCCAACGTGTTCCACCAATTGACAAACACGGGCTCCACGCCCCTCAAGATGATCTACTGCTACGGGCCGGCCGGCGACGTGGCACATTGGCGGCAGGAACTGGAGGGCACGCTGCCCAGGGCAGGAATCGATGGACCGCCCCTGCCCGAGGGAGCCCGGCCGCAGTTCATCGAGGGCCAAGAGTGAAGTCCATCGGGATCGTGATGAACGGCGTGACTGGCCGCATGGGGACGAATCAGCACCTGCTTCGCTCGATCGTGGCCATACGAGGCCAAGGCGGCGTGCCGCTTTCCGAAGGTGGGACCTTGATGCCCGAGCCGGTCCTGGTCGGTCGAAACGCCGAGAAGCTTCGAGCGCTCTCAGATAAGGCAGGTGGCTGCCGGTGGACAACCGAGTTGGAACCTGAGCTCGAGGACCCTGCGAACGAGATCTACTTCGATGCCCAGCTAACCGACCTTCGGGAATCGGCAGTGCGAAAAGCCATCCAGGCAGGCAAGCAAGTCTACTGCGAAAAGCCAGTAGCCTCCAATTTAGCGGACGCCCTGGAGCTCTATCGGTTGGCCGAAGAGGCGGGGATCAAGCACGGAGTGGTCCAAGACAAGCTTTGGCTTCCCGGGCTTCTCAAGCTCCGGAACTTGATCCAGTCGGGGTTCTTCGGTCGCATCCTGTCGGTCCGCGGCGAGTTCGGATATTGGGTGTTTACGGGCGAAGACGGCATCTCACCGCAGAGGCCAAGCTGGAACTATCGTAAGGAGGAAGGCGGCGGCATCATCTTGGACATGCTCTGCCACTGGCGGTATGTGCTGGATAACCTGTTCGGCCCCGTCAGTTCCGTTTCTTGCTTGGGAGCAACCCACATTCCCCGCCGTTTGAATGAGCAGGGGGAGTCCTATGAGTGCACAGCCGACGACGCGGCGTATGCATGCTTGCAGCTACAGGGCGGTGTTGTCGCGCAGTTCAACTCTTCTTGGTGCGTGCGAGTTCGGCGGGATGATCTGCTGACGCTCCAGGTCGACGGCACGGAAGGCTCCGCAGTTGCCGGCCTTCGAGAGTGCCGTGTCCAACCCCGCTCGTCCACGCCACGGCCAGTCTGGAACCCGGACGTTCCCAGTCCCATCGATTTTTGGGAAGGCTGGTCCGATGCTCCGGCGTTGCCTGGTCAGGAGAATGCCTTCAAGGCGCAGTGGGAACTGTTCCTGCGGCATGTCGCGCTGGGCGAGCCGTTCCCATGGAACCTGCGTGAGGGCGCAAAAGGGGTCCAACTGGCGGAATTGGGGCTCGAGTCTTGGCGAACGCGCGCTTGGGTCGACGTTCCGGACCTACCCATCTATCGAGGTCCGGCCAGTTGAATCTAAACGAGATGTCCGCTATGCGGAAGCTTGGTCGCACCATCACCGGGATGGCGGCGGTGCTCCTCCCGTTTGAGGAGGATGGAAGATTCTCGGCTGGGGCCTATCAGGCGTGTCTTCAAGAGACCTATGAGGCGGGCCTGACGCCTGCGGTGAACATGGATACGGGCTATGTCAATCTCCTCGATGACGGGGAGAAGGCCACGATCTTGAGGTTGGCAAAGGAGGTCGCAGCCGGGAGGCCCTTTGTTGCCGGAGCGTATATCGAAGGAACGGAAGGCGACGTCGTTCGCCTCTATCGTTGTGAGATGGAGCGGATCGTGAAGCACGGTGGCACTCCGATCCTGTTTCAGACCTCGCGCACTCACACGCTGAACAGCCCCGAAAAGGCTGCAGTCTATGCGCAGTCCGTACGCGGGTTCGGGAAGGTGTATGCCTTCGAGCTGGGGCGGATGTTTGCTCCAAACGGCGAGATCTGGAATCTGGAGACCTTTGAAAGGATCCTACAGATCCCCGAGATCGCCGGCGTCAAGCATTCCAGTCTTGACCGTCAACTGGAGCTTCAACGGCTGAAGATCAGGGACCGCGTCCGCCCTGGCTTCAAGATCTTCACCGGCAACGATCTCGGAATCGACATGGTCGAGTACGGCAGCGATTATCTACTCGGCCTTGCGGCATTCAGCCCGTCCAAGTTTGCCGAAAGGGACCGGCTATGCGCGCAAAACGAACCAGGCTACCAGCCTGTCGCAGACGCCCTACAGTTCTTGGGCAACGTGGCTTTCCGTGCGCCGATTCCAGCGTATAAGCATTCGGCAGCCGTCTTCCTAAACCTGTTAGGCAAGATTCCCTCGGACCGGACGCACCCGCGATCGCCCACGCGGCCCGCATGGGAGGCGGACATATTGAGGTCCTGCGCGGAGCGGTTAGGTCTTATCTAGAAGAAATCGTGGATGGCGATCGCCTGGGTTGAGGCAAGGAACCGAATCGCCTACGTTACGGCCAACCGTAACCACCTTGCCCCCCACGTCTGGCCTTGCGAGGCCGTGCCCGCGCCGAAGGTGCGAGTCATATGCGGCCCGGGGTGGCGCAGCGAAGCTGCATAACCCCAGGAAAGGCGGCGGCAGGTTCAAAGAACTGAAAGTCCGCCTCAATGTTGCGGCGCCATCGCTGGATCGGCATCTAGCCTGGGATTACGCTGGCTTCGCCGCTCCCACCCCAGGCTGCATATGATGCGCACCTTCGGTGCTGAGAGAGAGCGTGTTGCAGATGTGCAAGGACGAACTGATAGGGCCTCAAGCGATGGCAATCAAAGCAGCTCGGCGATCTTGTCTCTGAAGATCGTGAGACCGATTTGCGGGCCGTTGGGCTCTCCTTTGAGCAGAGCTTCCGCGAAGTGCTCAGCTTGTTGGAGGGTCACTTTGGCGGGCATTGGGGGCTCGAAGGGGTTTACGGCTACTTCCACCACAGCAGGCCTCCCCGAAGCGAGGGCTCTCTCTATCGCCGGTCTCAAATCTTCGGGCTTCTCAACGGAGATGCCGAGGCCGCCGCACGCCTCGGCGAACTTGGCGAAGTTGATCGGGTGAAGATCCACCCCGTATTCCGGATTGCCGAGGAAGACGATCTGCTCCCACTTGATCTGGCCCAATGTGTTGTTCTTCACAATGATCGCGACGATTGGCAAGTTGTATTTGCACGCGGTTGCGAACTCGCCCATGAGCATCGTGAAACCGCCATCGCCCACGAAGGCGACGCTTTGCCGTTCGGGAAAGGCGATTCTGGCGGCAATCGCGTAGGGCAGCCCGCAAGCCATGGTTGCCAGGGTGCCGGAGCAGGAGAACATCATGTCCCCGCGCATATCGAGATAGCGGGCTGCCCAGGTCGTGTTCGTGCCCGAGTCGGTCGACACGATGGCGTCGTCGTCGAGAAGGGTGTTCAGTTCAAACCCGATCTGCTGGGGACGAATCGGGAACTCGTGGCGCGCCTGTTCTTCCAAGCTCTTCTTCCAACTCGCGGCAACCCTTTGCAGTCCCTCCAGCCACTCTCGGTCCTCGTTCTGATCGATCAGAGGGAGGAGCTGCTGCAGACAGAGTTTCGCGTCTCCGATCAGCGGTAGGTCGATGGGAAAACGGAGACCCATCCGATCGGCTTTATCGTCGATCTGGATGCCTTTAGCCTGTCCGGGCTTCGGAAGAAAGTCCATGTAAGGAAAGGAGGTTCCGATCATGAGCAAGACGTCGCAGTGCTCCATCGCGGTTTGGGATTGGCTGGTGCCGAGCAAGCCGAGACCGCCCATCGAGAGCGGGTGCGTATCTGGAATGGCCGCTTTACCGAGCAACGCCTTTGATACGGGCGCGCCGATCTTGGAAGCGAGGGCTACGACCTCGTGAGCGGCGCCGAGGGCGCCCTGGCCAATGAGAATCGCGGGCCGTTTTGCGGAATTCAGGATCTCCGCCGCACGGGCGAGCTGCTCTGGTTCTGGAATCGCTCTTTGGGGCGCCCAGACGCTTCCGGTGTCGTGTCCATGGCGATGCTTCGAAACGCCCTCCGGCTCCTTCATCTGATAGTCGACGGGCAGATTCAGGTGGGCGACGCCCCGATGACTCAGCGCATAGCGGCACGCCTCGTTGGCGAGCGTTTCCATCTGCGACGGATTCATCAGCTGCTGGTTGTAACAGGCGACGTCCTCGAAGACGGTGCAGAGGTTCAGGTCCTGCTGAAAACGAGTTCCCTGGAGGTCCGAATAGGTCTGGCCGGTGATCGCGAGCACGGGCGCCTGATCCATCTTGGCGTCGTAAAGGCCGTTTAGCAGGTGGATCCCACCGGGCCCGCTGGTCGCGATGCAGCAGCCGAGCCGCTTGGTGTACTTGGCATAGCCGCAAGCCATGAAGGCCGCAGCCTCCTCGTGTCGCGTTTGAATGAACCGGATTCTGTCTTGACGTTGACGGAGCGCTTCGAAAACGCCGTTGATTCCGTCTCCCGGAATGCCGAAAATCGTGTCGATTCCCCATTGCAGCATCGTCTCGACGAGAATGTCGGAAGAGTTCTTTCCCATGGTTTGCCCCAGCGTCGTCCAATTTGGGGGACAGGGAAGAACCGAGTAGGGTTCCTTGGAGGTGGCGAGCTTGTTGCACGGGTCTCGCCACCACGGGACATTTACCTCTTACTGCTGGATTGGCCTCACCTCGATTCCGAAGCCAAACTGTTCACCCATCCTTGCGGCCGGGTGGAGAGAGGCGACTTCGACGGCCTCTTCAATGCTTTCAGCCTCCACGATGAAGAAGCTCCCGAGCTGTTCCTTCGTCTCGATGAACGGCCCATCGGTCACATGGGGCTTGCCGTCTCGCGGCCGGATCGACTTGGCCAGTTCCACGCTCTGAAGCCCTTCCTCCTCGATCACCTTGCCTGTCGCTCGAAATGAGACGCATTGGGCATAGCACTCCCTCATGATCTCGCTCCGTTCCGCTTCCGGAATGCTGTCGAAGGTCTTTATATCGAGATATCCAAGGCACAGATACTTCATGGTTTTTGGTTTCTTCCTCGATCGAATGGGCACGGAAGACCCTGGCTTGGCTAGTAGTCGCCAGGATGCACGGCAAATCGACACCAGGGCTTGAAGTTTTCTAAATTCTTGTTTTCGCCACCGAGAGCTCGTCCAAACGCCGCTGAAGGAATCGTTTCTCAGGTTCTTGAGTGGCAAGTTCGAGGGCGCGCCGGTAAGACCTCTCGGCTTCCTCGTTTTGTCCTAGCCGGCGGCAGAGATCTGCACGAGCCGAGTGTGCCAATCCATATCCGCTTAAGCCTCGATTTGCCAGCAGCTCGTCGACGAGGACGAGCCCTTGCGCCGCACCGTCGCGCATGGCTACTGCCACGGCACGGTTCAGCTCCACAACCGAAGAGGGATGGATCTCAAGGAGCCGATCGTATAGCGAGACGATCCGGGCCCAATCGGTCTTTTCGGAGGTTGGGCTCACGGCATGAACAGCGACGATGGCAGCTTGGAAGCCGTATGGTCCGGGCCGGTTTGAGGCGAAAGCTTTCTGAACAAGATCGAGGCCCTCCGCAATCAGGTTCTCGTTCCAGCGCGAGCGATCCTGCTCGTCCAGCAAGATCAAATCACCCGAGGGAGAAGTTCGCGCGGCACGGCGGGACTCTTGCAGCAGCATCAGCGCTAGAAGGCCGAATACTTCCGATTCGGGAAGAAGCTCGACGAGGAGCCGGCCCAATCGAATCGCTTCCAAGGATAGTGGCTGACGAGTCAAGGAGTATCCAGATGACGCGTAATAGCCCTCGTTAAAGACGAGGTAGCTGACTCGCAGAACGCTTTGAAGCCGCTCCGACAGCTCGGAAGGATCGGGCAGCTCATAGGGAATCTTGTCGTCGCGAATCTTGGCTTTGGCTCGCACGATCCTTTGTGCGATCGCGGGCGCGGATGAAAGAAAGGCTCGCGCTATCTCTTCGGTCGTGAGACCGCAGACCTCGCGAAGGGTCAACGCGACCTGCGCTTCCTCCGGCAGAGCGGGGTGACAGCAGGTAAAGATCAGCCGCAGCCGATCGTCCTCGATGCCGGCGTCGGTCATTTCAGCGGCTTCGGATTCCAATCGCGCCGCCAGCACTTCCAACCTTTCGTTCAAACGCGCTCGCCGCCGTATGACGTCGATCGCCTTGAACCGTCCTGCAGAAATAAGCCAAGCCCGAGGGTTGGCAGGGATGCCGACGCTGGGCCATTGCTGAAGCGCAGCCGAAAACGCCTCCTGCATCGCGTCTTCAGCCAAATCAAAGTCGCCGATAAGCCGGATCAGCGACGAGAGGACCCGCGCGCCTTCCTGACGGTACAGCTCCTCGACGGATTCCCGAACTTGGCGAGATGGCTCCGCGCTCATTCCATCAGTGTGAAGGCTTTCTAGGGCCGAGATAAGCTATGCCCCCATTGCAGGGTCTTAACCGGAGACTCGAGGGTCGGTGAACGGCTGGAGCGAAGCCGGACTAGAGGCCGGTAGAGGCTCTCTCGACGGTCTCTTTTCCGCCTTTCCAGCGCTGATACTCCGTGCATACGACCATGACGTCGTCGTCGATCGGGGTAGCTGTCAGCGCAATGGCCATTTCCACGAGGGTCCCATCCGCGCGAAGTCCTTGGATCGGCGGGTGGTATCCCATCTCGCGTCTGCGAACGCTCGAAAGAAAACCCAGCCGATAGGCGACGTGGCGCGGCCGGTGTGAATCAGGAACGAGCTCCTCCACCGACAAACCGATGAATTCCCTGCGCGAATAGCCAAACAGGCTGCACGCGACCTCGTTCACCTCTTTGATCTTGCCGGTGCGCCCATCCACCACGAGCACCGCGTGCATCAGTACTTCCATGAGCGCATCGAACCGGGCGTGCAACGATGCGAGGGAGTTTTCCGCGCGCCGCCGGAGGGCCCGCTCGTAGAACCAGGCGGCATCCTCAGACTCGTGCGTCGCACGCCCCTGAATTCTCGCCACAGCGCCATCGAGCGCCTTCTGACTCAGCCGAAGCTCGATACAGATCTCGTGATCGCGTTTGCCTTCGCTCAGCAAACGGAGCACCGCTTGGTCGCTCTTGGATAACGACTTCACTATGCTGACCTTATCGGACCTGCCCGTCGATTTGTCTGTAATGCTTCGGATAATTTAACAAAACGCCGCAAGATTCTTGCCCTTCGCAGACCGTTACCGAATCAATCAGCCTTTCGTACTGCACAAAGGATGACCAATCCGTCGGCAGCGTTAATGGCGGAAAGGGCTGCGCGGACGGGAAAGCTTTGGCCCGACTTATGAAGCGCCGGTGTTTGGAGGTGCTCACCCATCATGCGACGCCTCGGATCTTCGACGTACTCTTTTCGATGAACGATATGGGCCTCGCGGTGCTCGGTCGGAATGAGATCGAGAAGGCTGATGCCTTTCATGGCTCCGGATTCATACCCAAACATCTCGTGAGCGGCCTCGTTTGAGGCGATGAGACTCCCTTCGGACGACACGACGATCATCGCGTCCGGAGCGTTCTCGATCAGCTGCTCGTAAAACGACGACTCGATGCCGTTCGTTTTGGCCGACTCCTCCAGCTGCTGCACCAAGTGGGCGTTCTCGTCTCGTAGCGACTGGAGCGCTTCTTCCTGCTCGGAACGAAGGACGATCGCCACAAGCTCCGTTCGACTGTACGGCCCCAGCTTAATTCGGATCCGGCCCCAGTAGGTGCCCACCGTCGCCTCACTGATTCCGAGCCTTTGAGCAATGGCGGTATCGGTCGACCCGGCGATTGCGAGGTTGATGAGCTGTCTCTCGCGATCGGAGAGCTTAAACTTGGGGCGGGCCTGGTCCATCCTTTTCACCTGCTAGTCGTCGACTAGCATCCGATTGTCTTCGCAACTCCCGGCTCCTAGTTTAGCTCAAAGGAACGAAGCTGGTTCTCGCGTCTCAGCGGCAATCTGCCACTCTTCGTCGGTTCGCGCAACCCAGACAGAGGGCCGTCCCACCGACAGTCTGCAAAGGGTTTTGCTGTCATTGGCTTCGGCCGGAAGACCCACCCCCAGCGATGCGAGGCGGGAACAGACGCTGCTTCGCACGCGATGGGAGTGCTGGCCGATTCCGCCGCTGAAAACGAGCGCGTCGAAGCCGTCCAGCACCACGGAATAGGCGCCCACGTACTTTGCCACCCGATAGGCGAACAGATCCAGCGCGAAAGCTGCCTGCCGATTGCCGTTCGTTGCGGCCGTTTCAAGTTCGCGAACGTCGGATGAGAGGCCGGAAACCCCCAACAAACCCGACTGCCGGTTGAGCAGATCGTCCACTTCCTTTTCGGACATGCCCTTCTCGCGCAGCAGGTAGAGAAGAGCCCCAGGGTCCAGGTCTCCAGAGCGGGTTCCCATCACCAAGCCTTCCAAGGGGGTCATTCCCATGCTGGTTTCCATGCTTTGACCGTCCTTGATGGCGCAAACGCTCGACCCGTTGCCCAGGTGACAGACGATCAAGCGGTCCTGGCCCGCCGCCAACACCTCCTTCATCCGATTTGAAATGTACTGGTAGGAAATGCCGTGGAAGCCGAACCTGCGAACCTCGTCCAAGCCCTCTGGCAGCGCATAGCGTCTCGCCAAGTCCGGAAGGGTCCGGTGAAACGCCGTGTCGAAGACCGCCACGACCGGCGTTCCGGCACGAGCTTTCCTGACCGCATTTAGCACCTCGACGTCGTGGGCGTTGTGAAGCGGAGCGAGGGGGGCAAGCTCCTTGATGGCCTCGATGACCCCGTCGTCGACAAGGGCCGACTCAGTAAAGCGAGTTCCTCCATGCACCACTCTGCACCCGACCGCATCGACCCGAGGAGCGAGGCTCAACACATGGCCGACCGCCTCGCCCAGCGTGCGGACCGGCACGCCGCCGGCAGCCCCGGAACTTGAAATATTCAAACGGGCATGGTCAGTCCCCAGGTTCTCAATCGAGCCTCGAAGGATCTCCTCCTGACCCTCCTTTTGCGCGCTGAAAGCCGCGAACTTGAGCGACGAGCTGCCGGCATTCAGCGACAGAACTTTCACAGGTTATCTGGCCAAGCCCAGTACGCGATCTCCGGCATGTCCTCGCCATGCTCATGGACGTACGCTTCGTGCTCCAAGAGCTTGTCCCGCATCTTCTGCTGAAGGTGGGCTGCGTGGTATCCGAGCGACGGAACGCGGTCGATCACGTCCTGCACCAGGTGGAAGCGGTCGATCCGGTTCCGCACGCACATATCGAACGGCGTGGTCGTGGTGCCCTCCTCGACATAGCCTCGGACATGAAGGTTGGGATGGTTCTTGCGACGATAGGTCAGGCGATGAATCAGCCAGGGATATCCGTGGTAGTTGAAGATCACGGGTTTGTCTGTGGTGAACATCTCGTCGAACACGCTGTCGGCAAGACCGTGCGGATGCTCGCTGGTCGGCTGCAGCACCATCAGATCGACCACATTGACGAATCGCACCTTCAGGTCCGGGATGTTCTCCCGCAGTATCGAGACGGCAGCGAGGGCCTCCAGGGTGGGAACATCTCCCGCACAGGCGAGAACCACGTCAGGGTCGCCGTCCTGGTCGTTGCTGGCCCAGTTCCAAATTCCGGCGCCTGCCGTGCAGTGCCGAACGGCGTCGTCGATATTCAGATACTGTAAGGCGGGCTGCTTGCCCGCGACGATCACGTTCACGTAGTCCTTACTTCTGAGGCAATGGTCGGCGACGGCCAGCAACGTGTTCGCATCGGGTGGCAAGTAGACGCGTACGATCTCGGCCTTCTTGTTGACCACATGGTCGATGAATCCGGGGTCCTGGTGCGAGAAGCCGTTGTGATCCTGCCTCCAGACATGGGACGTCAGCAGATAGTTTAGAGAGGCAATCGGACGCCTCCACGGAATGTGCCGCGTGACCTTTAACCACTTCGCGTGCTGGTTGAACATGGAGTCCACGATGTGGATGAACGCCTCATAGCACGAGAAAAGGCCGTGCCTGCCCGTCAGCAAATACCCCTCGAGCCAGCCCTGACAGTTGTGCTCGCTGAGCATCTCCATGACGCGTCCATCCGCGCAAAGAAACGCATCGTCGCCGGGCTCCTTGGTCGCCATCCAAGCTCGTCCCGTGACTTCAAAGACGTTGGAGAGTCGATTCGAGTCCGTCTCGTCTGGGCCGAAAAGCCGGAAGTTCTTCGACGGCGCGTTGAGCCTCATCGTGTCGCGCAGGAACTCGCCCAAAACCCGCGTGCTCTCCTTGACCGTCGAACCGGGCCGTTCCAGAGTGAGAGCGTAGTTCCGGAAACCTGGGAGCAGTAGATCCTTGAGGAGGATTCCACCGTTCGCATGAGGATTGGCGCTCATCCTGAGGTCGCCTTCCGGCGCCACACAGCGGAGCGACTCCACCAATCTTCCTTGTTCGTCGAACAGCTCCTCGGGCCGATAGCTTCGCATCCATTCTTCGAGCTGCTTCAGATGCTCCGGCTTCTTCAGGTCGGTGAGCGGGACCTGGTGGGACCTCCAATTGCCCTCGGTCTTTTTGCCATCCACGGCCTTCGGACCGGTCCAGCCCTTCGGCGTTCGGAAGACGATCATCGGCCATCGGGGCCGCTCCCGACTTCCACCTTCGCGAGCTTGACGCTGGATCTGCCGAACGCGGTCGACCACGATATCGAGCGTCACCGCCATCTGCCGGTGAACCAGCCTCGGATCGGATCCCTCCACGAACAGAGGTTCGTAGCCGTATCCCTTCAAGAGGCTCTCGAGCTCTTGTTCCGGGAGGCGGGCAAGAACGGCCGGGCTGGCGATCTTGAACCCGTTGAGGTGCAAGATCGGAACGACCGCACCATCGGTGGCGGGGTTCAGGAACTTGTCTGAGTGCCACCCAGTCGCCAGCGGTCCAGTCTCGGCTTCTCCATCGCCGATAACGCAAAAAACGAAGAGGTCCGGATTGTCGAAGGCCGCACCGAACGCGTGCGAGAGCGAGTACCCCAGCTCTCCTCCTTCGTGGATCGATCCGGGAGTCTCGGGCGCGGCGTGGCTTGGAATCCCTCCAGGAAACGAGAACTGGCGGAAAAGCTCCTTCATCCCATACGCGTCTTGGGAGACTCGCGGGTAAATCTCGCTGTACGTTCCTTCCAGATAGGCGTTCGCGACGACCGCGGGTCCGCCGTGCCCGGGTCCGCATATGAAGATAGCGTCGAGCTTTCGCCCCTTGATGACCCGATTGAGGTGGGCGTAGATGAAGTTCAGCCCGGGGGTTGTTCCCCAGTGCCCCAAGAGCCTGGGCTTGACGTGCTCAATCTTGAGAGGCTCTTGAAGCAGAGGATTGTCGAGTAGGTAGATCTGCCCGACTGAAAGATAATTGGCGGCCCGCCAGTACGAATCCAGCTTCTCGATGTCTTTCTTGGAGAGTGGCGTCCGCATTTCTTGCAAAGGCTCCGCGAGGAGGGAAGATTTCATTTCTATGCTCGAATGACCAGAATCGAATAGGGCTCTGCCGAAAGTTCGTGGACTGCCGTGCTTCCGATCATCATGCGCTCCCACATGCTGTGGCCCTTGGCGCCCAAAATCAGAAGATCGGCCCCCGTCATAGCCATGGTCGCCGCGATCGCCGAACGTATATCGGTATTGACTAGGGACACATCTGCCAAGATCCCTGCTTCTCGGAATCGATTTGCCACGGCCTCGCTCTTCTCGCAGAGGCGGTTCTTTACAAGGCGATCCACTTCGTCCGCCGTCACAACCTCCGTGTTTCCGGCCTGAATAAGCTCATAGCCGTACGACTCGTAGGCGGTTAAGACTTGGACGTGCGCCAGCCCCGCGGGCTTCCAGGCCAAGAGCTTCTCCAGGCACCGGTTCGCGTAATCCGAATGGTCGGTGGCGAACACGGCTGAAACCTTGTCCTTTGCATGGTAGGAGGTCCGGACGACCAAGAGGCTCTGGTCGGCGGCGCTTGCCAGGTTATGCGTGACGCTTCCGGCGAAGAACCTGCCCATCTTTCCTTTTGGCGCGGCGCCAAACGCGATCAGGTCCGTAACCGACGAGTTTGCGGTCTCCGCGATGGTTGAAGAGGGATAGCCGTAAGCCAAAAGCGTGGTCGTGGCGAGGCCCTTCCCTTGCGCGTCGTCCGATGCGACGTCCAAGGCGGCTTGCCCGCCTTCCCGCAAGGCGTCGATCATGGCTTGCGTATCGATCGACGCGATGGCCTGATACGCTGAGTCGACCGCCGGCAGAGGGGCAACGACGTTGAGAAGCTTGATCTCGGGATCCGAGAACTTCATGCTCAACAAGCAATCAAAAACGGCTCGGTGGCGGTCGGTGTTGTCGACGGGAATCAGTATTCGCATTTCGGTCTCCTGACACCTCTTTTCTTGAAGTGAGTGAAGGAATCTTGGACCGAAGTGGCCGGTTCGGCAAGTCGCCATTTAATCGTCATGAGCTTCGTGTCATGCAGATCCATGACAGAGAATTGGCCTTCAAGCCTGCACAATGTTCGTCGGCACGCCACCGATGAACCCGTGGATGTTGGCAGCCGTCGTCCGGTGGATTCTTTCGACCGCCTCTTTGGAGAAGTAGGCCATATGAGGGGTTACCAACACGTTGGGATGCCTTAACAAAGCCAGGTTGCACGCCAACGTGTGAAGGGAGCCAAGCTGATGGCCCACCAATTCTGAGAGAGCCGCTTCCTCGCTCACCGAGCCTTCCTCCTCCAGCACGTCGAGGGCAGCGGCCGCTACGGTTCCGGTCTGGATGGCGGACAAAAGAGCGGCTGTGTTGAGAACAGCTCCCCTCGCAGTGTTCACGAGGTAAACGCCCTGCCGCATGAGGCCGAACTCGCGGTCGCTGAGAAGATGGTGTGTGGATTCGTTGAGCGGACAGCAAATCGCCAGCGCGTCTGAGCCTGCGAGGACCTCATCGAGAGAAGCGAGTTTGGCCGCCAAGCCGTCCGTGGACTTTCTAAGCACCACGGGATCGAACGCCACGACGTTCATGTCGAAGCCGTGTGCGATCCTTGCTACCTTTTGTCCGATCCGCCCAAGTCCGATGACGCCCAACGTCTTTCCACAGAGATCGGTACCCATGAGGCCCGCGAAGTTGAACTCCCCGGTGAGCGATCTGACATAGGCCTTGTGCGACTGGCGGGTCAGGTTCAGAAGCAGGGCAAAGGTGTACTCGGCAACCGTGTCGGTTCCGTATTCGGGAACGTATGCGATGGCAATTCCCCGGTCCTTGGCTTCCAGCCGGTCGATGTGGTCGAATCCAGTTGACCTTGTGGCGATCAGCCGGAGGTTCGGCATCCTGTCCATGAGGGGACGGTCGACCTTCGAGTGCACCATCACGCTGAGAACCTCAGCTTTCGCAAGCTCTTCCTCTGAAAATGAAACCGCCCCGTCCGAGATGGGTTGCTCCGACTGGACAAGAGTCGCGGAGGCTTTGAGCTGCTCGTAGTGTTCGAGGTCGGCCGCGCTTGCCTCCGCAAACAGGATCAGGGGTCTTTCGCTACCCATTTTCATTAGGATGGGTATTCGACAGCCTTCCAGGCTAGACGGCAATTCGCGTCATTCGAATCCATGACAGCGATCCGTTGACAATGCAATCGCGACTTGCGAGGCGAGGGAACTGAGCGGAGACTTTATGTCGAGCTATGGCACAAAACAGCACGAACAGCAACCCAAACACGGCCAAAACACGACGGAAGGGGCTTAGCAGCCTAAAGCTGAACGCCTCGAACCGCTCCGAAGCTGAGGTCCAAGATGAAACTGGGGCTCGACCCGGTCGCGGTGCCTGTAACGGTAACTGCGAGCGCTGTCGTGCCGAAAAAGCTCGACCAGGAGAAGAGAAATGAAAGCACTCGTCGGAATCGATACCCATGGCGCCTACCTTCCGGCCCTCGACCTACTTGCCGCCCTCAAATTCAACAAGCCGGTCGTCACCCTTCTCCACGCGGTCGATCTGAACTACCCTCTCGGGCCCACAGACCCCCATACGGAGGCCGAGTTCTCCAAAGTCGTCCAGAATCTCGGCCTGAGCGCCCTCGACCGCGCCGCCGATGAAGCCTGCGGCAAGGGCCTTCGAGCAAGGACGAAGATGGTCTTTGGCCGAGCAGCGGATTGCATGATCCAAGAAGAGAAAGCCGAACAGCCCGATCTCATCGCGATCGGTGCGACGCACTGCGGCAAATCCTCGAAGACCTATCTGGACAGCGCAACGAGTGCACTGGCCCTCGGTGCGACCTCGTCTCTCTTGGTCGCAAAGGGCGATCATGGCGGAAAGCGGAAGAAAACCTTCACGGCAGTCTTCGCGGTCGACCATTCGGCCCATACCGATCGAGTGGTCGATAAGCTCATCGAGCTGAAACCACAGGGCATCGACTCTCTGCACCTCCTTTCCGCCTATGAGATCGACGACGATATTGCCAAGGCGACCCGGCTCAATCTGCCCATGCTCGGCGGCGACGCTTCCAGGTGGCTCGAAGATGAGTTCGAGAAGCGCACCGCCATCGTCTCCGCCCGATTGAAAGAGGCGGGATTCAACGTGACGTCCGCTGTGGTCGAGGGCGAGCCGAACGCCGCGATTGAAGCGCACATGCGTGCCGCGGACCTGCTGATCATCGGCTCGGTCGGAAGCTCCACCGAAGGCTCCGGCCGCCGAATCGGAAGCGTGGGCCTTCATCAGGTCGGCTTCGAACCCTATCCGGTACTGATGCTTCGGGCATAGCGTGCTTTGTTGATTTCCCTGGGCCTAGACGGGAGTTTGGCGTCTAGGCCCAGCCTCTCAGCGGGTATTCTCTGGCTCACGCGTCGGGGCGTGGCGCAGTTTGGTAGCGCGCTTCCATGGGGTGGAAGAGGTCGCAGGTTCGAATCTTGTCGCCCCGACCAATCTTTCGAACGGTTCCGTTGCCACGCCAACGTTGAGCCAGCGACTATCTCCTACTGCGACGCGGTCTCCGTATAGGATCAAGGCCGCTAAAGGAGCGGCCTTGATTTAGCCTCTTGGAAATCCGCCGGCTGGGGGCGGCGGGGGGCCGTGCCGAGGGGGCGGCGGAGAAGCGGGTTTGACGTTTGGGTTTCCATGCGAGCCGGATCCCCCGCTTGTGAGCACCCATCCGATGGCAAGAACGAGGACCACCACCAAGGCGATGACGGCCCCCACGAGCTTTGGCGAAAGCTCCTTACCCATTTCTTAAAGGGTCGGATCCCAGTAGGAGCCCCAGAAGGCGAGCGTGTTGCCGGCGTAGACCGTCCAGTAGTCTCCTCCTGGCGGCACGACCTTGGAGGTCGCAGCCACCGTGCCCGCGTGGCCATCCGCGTAAGAGACAACCCAGCGATCGCGGTGCCGCCCTCGCGCGTTCCAGCACTGGTCGGCCCAGAAGTCGGTGAGGTCCGCGTAGTCGGGCTGTACCGCAACCCAGTTCAGGAACTGGTAATAGCCCCACGGATCGCCCGTGCCGGGCCAGGTGGTGGTCATGAACGCTGCCCGCTGTGCCAGGTTCTGTTGGCTGGTCAGCACACGCCCGTAGTCGTAGACGGTCGTGCCGCCAAAATTCCAATAGCCGCCGAGTCCATCGCCGTTGAAGCTCAGGTTCTCGTAGAGCGTCCAATCGCCCCAGCCTTGGTCGGTAGCCGACGTCGGCTGCATCGTTCTGGGGTTCAGGTCCGGCTCGCCCGTCGCAGCATCCCAGAAGATGTCCAGGTTCTTGACGTACGGATAGAGTCGCTGGATCAGAAAGACGTTGTCGCCTCCGGCCTGCGTGGGCTCATATAAGGGCACCACATCGTCCGAATCGTTCGTATACATCTGTAGAGCGAGTCCAAGCTGTTTCATGTTGGACAGCGTTGCCGTTGTTTTGGCCGCCGCCTTTGCCTGGGCGAATACTGGAAATAGAATTGCCGCCAAGATCGCGATAATCGCGATGACAACTAAGAGCTCAATTAGGGTAAATGCTTTTAAGGCATTAACACGAATAGAATTGCTATGTGCCATGAATAGTTATCCTTATGTAATCCGCTACTAGTAGGTAGGCTTGTCATTTCAACTCAGTCAGTGGCAAAAAGCAAAGATACAGGTATCACGTACATAGTAGTGCGCTCAGTCGAGAAAATCAAAGGACGATTACCGACATTATCAGCACAAATCCGACTATATGGCCGAATCTGACGTCTGCTTGAGCCTTTCGGCAAAGTTGCCCATTCATTGCATTAGGGCCGGCGAGTTTACGCCTCACAAAGACGGCAAATACCCGGGCCGATGCCTTGATGTTTGCGAGCTTATCTACGTGCGAAAAGGCTCGCTTTTCATCTCAGAGGAGAATCGCCGGTTCTCGGTCGGTCCCTATCAGTCGCTGCTGCTGTTTCCAAACCGGCACCACAAGGGATGGCAACCGAACAGCCACGACCTGTCATACTATTGGGTCTACTTCTCGATCGACGATCAGCCAGGTATCCAAGAAGACGGCCTATTGGCGCATGTACCGCAGCACAAAACCGTCGCTCGGCCGGATCACATGGTCGAGTTGCTCCACCGCTTACTCGATTACAACGAATCGAAGGCTTCCGAGGGGAAGGCTGCCGACCTCGCATTGCTCTTAGCCCTTTGCGAAGTCGCTTATGAGCCTCCGGCTGGAGTCGAGACGGAGGCCACGGCGCTGATGGCCAGCCAGGCCGACGCGATCATTCGAAGCTGCTTCCAGAAGGAGCTCAGCACCTCCGGCATTGCGACCCGTATCGGCTGTAGTCCCGACTACCTTGGACGGATCTACCGAAGTACCTATGGGATCAGCATCGTGGAAGCGATTCATCGGCGACGAATCCAACGGGCGAGGCACCTGCTGACGATGCGGGAGCTTTCCATCGATGAGGTCGCGCATGAGTGCGGGTTTCTGGACAGCAACTACTTCCGCCGCATCTTCAAGCGGTCCGAGGGAATGACTCCACTCCACTTTCAATCGCTCCATGCCGGAACACGTTGGAACGACTGAGTACAGACCTAACGTTCCGGTGTATCTACAGGATCTATCTGAGGCTGCGAAGGGGCGAACTTGCCAGCCTCTACAGCAGCAGCCATTGAGTTAGCGTGTTGAGGCTTCCCGTTGGATCGACGGACTTGTCGGTCAGATAGTAGTACATGTCCTGAAGGGAGGGGGCGGCGCCGGTGGGTTTGGCGTATTGGCGCGGAAACTTGAGCAGGTCCCCAATGCCCTCCCGTTCCTCCCATGCAGCGGAGTATTGGGCGCCATCGTTGCGAGTGTTGTAAGACAGGTGCATCGATTTCACATGGCCATCCAGCCAAGAGACATTCGCCACCGCTCCGCCATGGCGGGCGTGCAGGAATCCTCTCGAGGTGCCGGCAAAGTGAGCGTTGAACTGTAGAATGGCTCGTTTGTCAATTCGGGAGCCGGGCTCATTTTGCGCCGCGTCTCCAAAAAGGACGGTTTCCGACGGAGCTTGAACTTGGGAACCCGTCACGGGCTGAAACGAAACGTTGAGATTCTGGAGATTGACCGTTGTGATGCACAGCTGGTCATTGATTCCATAGCTCAAATCTGCGCTGAGAGGATTCGGGATGGTATCGATGTTCGGACAGTTGAAGACTGCCGTGTTTCGCAGGTAGGGAGAGAGCAGGGCGCGGCTGGGATCGAGCGTCGCAGTCGACGAGTCCAATTCTCCGAACCACGCGTGCCAGGGATAGGCGACGAGGTTGGACAGGTACACCGGCGCGCAGAGAGTGTCCTCGTAATCGTTGCTGTAGAGCTGGTAGGCCAGCGTAAGCTGCCCCAAGTTGTTGAGGCACGTAGCCTTGTTCGCGGCGTTCCGGGCCAATGCGAAAACCGGGAATAAAATGGCCGCGACCACGCTGATGATGGCCATGACCACCAACACTTCAATCAGCGTGAATCCAGTTGAGTCCCTACCGAGCCTGTAAGTCATGCCCTAACAATCAGGCGAAAATTGCGCCTCAAACCACATTATTACACCTTTCTGCAGCATTGACACTGTAATAATTGCTGGACGGGCCCCTGAGCTGTTGGGACCTCGGGGCGTGCGATTGTCACCGTTGGCATACTCCGCCCAAAGCCGCTTTGATACCGGACAGCGCCGCGTCCTCAGTGCAGGAGAGTTGGAAAGGGCTGGAAATCGATTCCTGTGGCCCGACCTGAAGCCGTTCTCATTAAGCGGTTCGACGGTCAGCGTAGACCTTGCTTGGAGCGATTGCTGGAGCTGTGACGCCGCTGAGCGACATCGATGGGAGGCCCGGCCTCAGATTTTTCCATCCTCAGACCAGCGGACTGCCTTTCAAGAAGCCGATTCTATCTACAGAGGCAGTCCCTATGGTGATGATGGTCCCCGGATTTCACTGCTATAGTCTGCTTTGACCGTCGCAAGCGAGTGAGTTTCCACGATGGAGTGGGATTGAACACGCCAACCCATGTATTCCAACAAGGATCCAGCCTTTCTAAGCCTTTCCAGACGGAGCATTCTGCTGCCCGTTCTCTTGATGCTGCTGATCGTCGGAGTTCTTTCCTGGCTCTTGCAGGTGACGAGCACCCAGGCCACGTCGATCAACAGGAGCTTGGCCGCCATCGCCCAAGCGGAACGAGTGCTGACTCTCATGATCGATTTTGGCGACAGCTGGGCCAACTACAAGACGACTGGCGACAAGCTATTTCTGCAATCGTATAACGACAGCAGGTCCAAAATTCCTGGAGAGCTGGAGAATCTTCGCGCGCTTTCCGGAACGAGCCCTGCGACGGCCGCCAGGGAAGAACGGGTTGAAAGCGATCTGCGAAGCTGGATGAGCGCCCAATCCCTGGTTCCTCCAAGCTTGGACGCCGGACCCAGCTCGTCGCGGCTTCTGGTGAACCTGAAACTGAATCAAGTGCGTGGCGACGTCGGCACTTTCATTCTTGAAGAGCGCGACGATCTCGCCACTCAAGTGGAGCGTCAACGGCGCTCGGCCCTCTTTCTGTTTGTGGCGCTGGGCGGAGGCGCATTTTTAGCCGCGATGACACTGTCGTACCAGTCTTGGAAGACCATCAAGACACTCAGCGGCCGTTACGAGCAGGCGCTTTCCGAAGTGACCGAAAAGACGATCGCCTTGGAAAGATCCAATTTGGAACTCGACAAGCGCGTCGCGGAGAGAACGAACGCCTTGAACATGGTCAATCAGGAGCTGGAGGTGTTTTGCTACTCCGCCGCTCATGACCTGCGAGCGCCGCTGCGCTGGATCATCGCTTCGACCCGGATCTTCATGGAGGATTACGGGAGCTCGGTGCCGGACGAGGGCCTCGACGAGCTGAGGCGGGTGACCAACGCCGCGACCCGGCTTTCCCGCCTAATCGACAGCCTGCTCGAAATGGCTCGACTCGGCAAGGCGGAGCTGAACGAGTGCGAAGTCAACCTGAGCGAGCTTTGCGGCCAATCGATCTTGGAAATCCAGAGCAGGGAGTGGTCTGGAGCGGTCGCCGTGAGCGTCGAACCCAATATCACTGTCTATGGTGACCCGCTGCTTCTTTCGCTCCTCGTGCAAAACCTGATCGAGAACGCTTTCAAGTTCTGCAGCCAAAGAGGCGACGGCAAGATAGAGATCCATGCACGTCGAGATCGTTCGGAGGTCATCGTTACCGTAAGTGACAATGGCGTGGGGTTTGACGATGCCCTCGTCGACAAGCTCTTCACCCCCTTCCAGAGGCTTCACCGCGATACGGAGTTCGCGGGAACGGGCATGGGCCTCGCCAATGCAAAGCGGATCGTGGATCGCCACGGCGGACGCATTTGGGCGGAAAGCAAACCCGGCAAGGGCGCCACTTTCCGGTTCGCCCTTCCCGTGAAGACTCCTGCCGCTGAGCAAGCGGCCGCCAGTAAGACCTTCGCCTGAGGCCGCCCTGCTCCATCGGGACGCCAAGGAACAATCGCCGGCGAAACGCGAAGCTCCAGCCAACGTGCCTCCAAGAAAAGCGGACGACACTGCATGGCCGGAGGCGGTGGCCACGTATCCGTGCGGACAGCCATGCATTCGGCTTCACGCCAGTACACTGATCCCATGATCCGCCGTCTCTACGCCGACAACTATCGTTGTCTGGTTGACTTTACGTGGGAGCCCGGCGCGGAAACCCTGATCCTGGGATATAACGGGAGCGGCAAGACCAGTGCTCTTGATGCTTTGGACCTCATAAGGGCGTGGTCATGCGGCTGGGAGAGGCTTGAGGAGCTTGTTGATCAAGAGACGTTGACTCGGTGGCAAAACTCCGAGGTCGCGAAGTTCGAACTTGACCTCGAGACCGGAAACTCGCTCTTCCGATATCGTGTCGAATTCGTCGTCCAGGCTAAGGGGACCAGTGTGCGGACAGAATCGCTCCGAATCGGAGATCGAACGGTTTTCGCGCGAAATAAAGAAGCGGTGACATCCCACAACGGCGAAACGGAGCCGATCCTCCAAGTCATCGTTCCGCCCAATCAGAGCGCTGTGAACGCTCTCTCAGCAACAGAAGGTTCGGAGTTGGTCGCGGAGTTCTTGGCAGCTCTAACAAGGATGATCATTGTCCGGCCCATGCCTCCATTAATGGACAACGAGGCGAGACGCCCGGAGCCACGTCCCTGGTATCGCTTTGAGAATTTCGTTGCCTGGTACTGGAGTCAGACTTCGAGTGGCAAGTTCACCGAGTCCATGCTTGGTCTGCTTTCGGACGTATGGGACGACTTCGACTACCTGAAGCTCGACCAGATTGGGCGCGGAATGGCACTGAGCGCAGTCTTCAAGCGTCCCAAAGAAGCCGCCAGAGAATCGGTGATCGAGTTTCACGAGCTTTCGGAGGGTGAGCGAATGCTCGTGGTCCTTTACACTCTCCTCGCTTACCAGAGCGCGACTCCTCCAACCACGATCGTCATCGATGAGCCAGACAATTTTGTCGCGCTTATGGAGATTCAGCCGTGGCTTCTCAAAATGCTCGATCATCGTCCTGCCGACGGGCAGTTCTTGATCGTCTCGCACAATCAGGAGATCATTCAGTCGATGGCCGAGAGTAGCGTCGCGTATTTCTCGCGTCCGGACCATCTTTCTCCCGCCGTCGTTTCGAGTGTGACCCCTGACGAAACCGGGCTGTCGCTTTCAGAGCGACTTGCCCGTGGATGGATAGATGCCTAAGAGAGTGTCGCTGGTAATCCTCTGTGAGGACGAGATGCACCAGAGGTTTATCAACGCGTTCCTTCATCGCGTGGGAATGCCGTCTGTGGGGAGGGCGAGGCTAGAGCGGATGCAGAGCAAGTCGGCTGTGTTCGAGGCTTTCCCTCGGGAGGTCCGCGCACTGCGGAAAGCCCATGTGCAGACTCGACTGATAGTCGTCGTCGATGGAGACGAGCTCACGGACGCTCAAATCAACGATCGGCTGCGACGCAAGCTGAGGGAATCCGATCTTGAGGACACCTTCGAAGATGAGCCAGTTCTAATTGTTCGACCACGGTGGGAAATGGAGAATTGGGCCCTGCACCTATTGGGAGAGTCGATCGAAGAGGATCACCGCGACGATGCTCGCAAAAATGTTGGCGACCGAGGTCGTGATGCCGGACGAATCTTGGCGGATGGATGCAAAGCGCGCCGGCTGCCGGTGTCTCCGCTCCCTTCCATGAAGCATGCTTGCATCGAGTGGGAGGCTCACCGCAATCGCTGGAACTACTAGCGCTACCCGCCTCACGAATGCTGGAACCATTGCCTGAATCTTGCGGGAAGTGAGACGATCTCTCGACTGAGATTCCACTTTGGCGGTCCCGCGGTCCTAGACAGACATCGAGTCGTCAGGCAAAATTGCAGTTGCCGTGCCGGAACGCCGATCCAAAACCCTTCTGCTTGTCGCCGCTCCGGCGGTGGCCCTATTGGGATACCACAGCCTTCGGGCCAAGCGGCACATCAGCGAAACGAAACGGCTGATTCAAAAATCGCTCACCTTCCCTATGCGCTACTCCGTGGGAAGTGGACAGCCCATCAGGTATGTCTCACTCGGAGACAGTACGGCTTCTGGCGTTGGAGTGCACAGCGTCGAGGAGACTCTGCCCTACCTCTTCGCAGAGCACCTGGCCGAGAGGGGTCTTCGCGTCGACGTGACGAACTTCGGCAACTGCGGTGCGAAGATCGCCGATGTGCTGGAGCGGCAAATCCCTGACCTACCGGCTGGCCCGATCGACCTGGTGACCCTTTCCATCTCCGCCAACGACGCGACCCGCGGCACGGACACCTTTCTCTTCCGCGCCCAGCTCCGGGCAGTTCTGGAAGAGCTCGAACATCGGCGGGCGCCTTTGGTATTGCTCACGACGACACCCAACTTCCGGACCTCGCCGGCCCTGCCCAGCGCAATTCGAGTGCATTGCATTCGAAGGTCTGAGAAGCTCACTCAAATTGTGCGCGAGATCGCGTCGGACTACCCTTTCGTTGAGCTCGTGCCACTCAACGAGGACGGCTCTCTCACGCCCGGTGAGTGCGCTTCCGACGGCTTCCATCCGTCGGTGGACGGCTACCACATGTGGGCTGTTCTATTCGACGAGGCCTACTCGCGCCGCTTGGCTAGTGCGCCGCTTCCCAGGTCTTGAACTGGCCCGCAAGCTCCACGCCCAACTCTGAATAGACTCCGCAGGGACCGCTCGGCGCGCTCTCCTCGATACCCTCTTCGAGGGTCGAGCCGTCCATTCTGAACACCGGAAAGTAGTATTTGGCAACCTGTCTGGCGTCGCCTGCGATGTAATGGCCGATGAGGCTGCGGCGGAAACGATTCCTGCTCTTGTTCTTGAACGAGCCGTGAATCACGCTACCGTTGAAGAACAGCACGTCGCCACGCTTCATGACGGCGGGAATGGGCTGGGCGCCGGGAGGCAAAGGCGTCTCGATATCCCCCCATTGGTCGACGCTCAGGCCGGGAGTCTCGACCTGGCAGATGATCGGGAGATCTTTGGTTCCTGGAGCCAGCACCATGCAGCCGTTCTCCTCGTCGATGTCGTCGAGCGCCATCCAGGCAGCCATGCAAGTCCCTGGCTCGGTCAGCAGATACATGTTGTCCTGATGAAGGTTCTGTCCCCGGGCTCCCGGGGGTTTGAAGTACACCATCGTCTGAACTGCGAGCGGCTCGGCTCCAGCCATCGCCGTCAGATACGCGTTGATGCGCGGGTCGATCATAAACCCAAACGCCACTGGGTCTCCGCGGTGCGGCTGCAGCAGGCGCGGATATCGCTTGAGCGGGTCTGGATGGTTCCTGTCCACAACGCCCTCCGCCCAGCCGTCGCCTCCACGCTCCACCATGTCCGTGAAGTAGGTCGCGAAGTGATCGACCTCCTCCTGAGGGAACAGCCCACGAGCGATCGCGAAGCCTTCGTCCCGAAACTGCTGGACGACTTCGGGATTGACGACGGGAGAGACTGCA
>DASZPA010000134.1:0-15321 GCA_035550555.1 Fimbriimonas sp. | reverse complement strand
GGATTATGGTCGATGAGAGCGCGCGGGGCCACGAGGTCTTCCTGATCCAGCCGACCTGCAACCCCACGAACGACAACCTGCTTGAGCTGTTCATCATGCTCGACGCCTTTCGAAGAGCATCGGCCCGGCGCATTACGGTCGTCATGCCCTACTACGGATATGCCCGGCAGGATAAGAAGGTCAAGCCGCGTGAGCCGATCACCGCTCGGCTCATTGCCGACATCCTTCAGAATTCCGGCGCCAGCCGCATCGTTGCGATCGACCTGCATGCCGAACAGATCCAGGGCTTCTTCAACGTCCCGGTAGACCACCTCTATGGCGGGCCCATTCTAGGCAACTACTTCGTCAGCAAGGGGTTTCGCGAGGACAAGGACCTTGTTGTGGTCAGTCCAGACGTTGCGGGGGTCGGACGGGCCAAGTCGCTGGCGGAACGGCTTCGCTGTCCGTTCGTCGTCATCGCCAAGCGGCGGCCGGCTCCCAATCAAGTGGAGGTAGTTGAGATCGTCGGCGATTTTGTAGGCAAGAAGTGCCTGATGATCGACGACATGATCGACACGGGCGGGTCGATCGTCATGGGCGCTCAGGCGCTCATGGACCGCGGCGCCACCGAGGTCATCGCCTGCTGTTCGCACGCCGTTTTCAGCCGAGATGCCAGCACCCGGCTGGAGGATAGCTGTCTCAGTCAAGTTGTCGCGCTCGACACGATCCCAATTCCGCCCGAAAAGCAGTTCTCCAAGCTGAAGGTGCTCTCTTGCGCGCCTCTCTTGGCCGACGCCATCCGCCGGATCTACCTCAACGAGTCCGTCAGCGAGCTGTTCCACGACTGGCGCTGAGGAACGCGTCGATCTCGGCGAAGAAGAACGACGGATCGTCGAGCATGATGAAGTGTCGGGCGGCCTTGGACATCTTGAGCGTGTGCTGCGGGATGTCGTGGATCTGAGCCTCGTAGCTCTTGGTTGCCGCCTCACGAATGGCCGGCGTCGTGAAGTAGGCGCCTTCGGCGAGCATCAGGACCGGCGCTCTGATCTTCTTCATCTCCGGCCTCAGGTCGGTCGAATACAGCTCGTACATCGCCTCGCCAACCGTTTTCGGATCCGAGCTTTCGCAGCTTTGCAGCATCCAATCGACGTCGTTGGGCGATGTGATCATCGATTGGAGCGACTGTCTCATGCCCGCGACGAACCTTTCATGACCTTCTGACGCCATCGTTTTTCGCAGAGCGTCCGCCTGCTTGGTGGCGATTTCCAGGCTTGCGTTCGGGAATTGCAGAGCTGGCAGCCAGGGCGCGCCGTCCACTGCCACCACCTTCCCTACCGAATCAGGGGAAGTCGCCGCGACCCAGAGCGCCAGCGTCGCCCCCAAGCTATGCCCCACGATAACCGGCTTCTTTAGGTGGTGATCGTGGATGTAGGCGACGATCTGGTCCCTCACCTGAGGCAAAACAGGGGCTTCGATTGGCGGCTGTCCGGCAAAGCCGGGAAGAGTCAAAACGTAGCAGGTGAAATGGTCCTTATAGTGGTCGACCGTCGAGTTCCACACGTCGCCTCCACAGGCCAAGCCGGGAATCAGGATCATCGGCGCCCCGTGTCCGACCACCCTCACGGCAAAGGAGGGCGGAGCGGCGATCGTGACGGCGGACGCGGAAACGGCAAGCAGGGCGGCAGCAGCGTGATACAGTTTCAATTCATCCGCAACATACAGTCCGGGATCGGGATGGGTTGCATGTTTGGGAGTCCTCCCGTAAATCGCGGCGAACCCGCCGCAACAAACCCGCGAATCTGGCGTATCATCCACGCAACGTTAAGAAATGAGCACGACGACTTCGGAGCCGCTAAGCGATGACTCGACGGATTTGTCGTCGGCGGGAACCGACGTGCTCAGATGGTCGGTACGTCCGTTGGCCAACGATCCGAGGAAGCTGGCGATCATCTCCGGCATCGCCATCGCAGCGGGAGTGTTTGGGGGGATTGTCTTTCGGCAACCCTTGATGGGATTAGTCGGATTTGCTATGATCTTGGGATCGACGGCGGAGCACTGGATGGGAAGCTCTTTTGCGCTGGACCAGAAGGGAGTTAAGGCTCGGACGGTGGCCAGCGTAACGGCGATGGAATGGACGCAGGTGAAGAGAGTGGCGATTGGTACGAACACCCTGCGAATTTCGCCCCTTCAAACGGTTAGCGCTTTGGAGCCGTTCCGCGGAGTGCTGCTGAGAACCACGCCGAGCAACCGTCAATCCGTCCTTGATTTCATTCGGCGCCACGCGCCCGAGGGCGTGACCTACGAGGACGCGCGCACGGAGGAAGGCTAGCCATGTTCGACCTCTGGAACGAGGAGCTGACGGAAGAGCAGGAGGAGGAGCTTCTCGACCGCGCCGCGAACACCATCGAGAGGCGCAAGCTCACCACCCCGGCGATCATGTTCCTCGAAATGCACAAGCCGCTCGCATTCATCGGAGCGAACGCGGCCGTGGCTTTTTCGCCGTTCTTGGTGCCGGTTCTTGGATTCGACACCGTGAACGACTACAGCCGCCTGCTGAAGAAGCCGCAGAACGTGGAGCGGCTGCTGCAGCGATTGGAGAGAAAACCTGCGGAGGTGACCGGCTAATTGGGAATCGGTGACCAGTATCGCGATACCGGCTGGTTCGGAATCCTCTTCGTTATTGTCATCGTCGCGTTCATCCTCTTCAACATTCTGCGAGCCAAGGGCGGAAAGGAGTTGTTTATCCGCCGAATCCCGGGTTTGAACAGCATCGACGAGGCCGTAGGGCGCGCCACAGAGCTTGGCAAGCCTGTGTTGATGGTCCCAGGTATGTCGGACCCCATCAACGCCAAGGCGATGCAGGCGATCAACATCTTCTCGCACGTCGCTAGAATCGCCGCGCGCTTCGCAAACCCGATTCTCTACTGCTGCTCCAGCGCCTCGGTGTACACGGTCTCGCAGGAAGTTATTCGCGACGTATATCAGCAAGAGGGGCTGGCAGACCGTTACGACCTGGACAGCGTCCGCTTCATTTCCGACCGCCAGTTCGCCTTTGCGGCCGGTGTGGCGGGCATCCTCCTGCGAGAGCAGATCGCCTCATGCTTCTTTATGGGCGAGTTCTACGCCGAGTCGCTGATCTTCGCCGAGACTGCAAACCGAGTCGGAGCGATCCAGGTTGCCAGCTCGACGGAGCTGACGCAAACCCCGTTCTTTATCGCGGCGTGCGACTACGTCCTGATCGGTGACGAGTTCTATGCCGCAAGCGCCTACCTGACCCGACAGCCCGTGCTGGTGGGAAGCTTGGTTGGACAGGACTGGTGCAAGCTGGCGCTCGTTGTCTTCGTTGCGCTGGGTGCGATCTTCAACAGCGTTGCGATGCAGGGCACGACCACTCAGGAGTGGTCTAAGGGCAAGCTGAAACAAATCCCCAAGAGGAGCATCCAGCAAGGCGACACCCTTCTGTCCCGGCTGCTCAATCCCGACCCTGACCCGGACATCAAGGTGAACCGGTCCAAACGCAGGCCCGACGAGCTGCCTCAGCCGGTCAAAGATTCTGGCGGGGGTAGAGCCTAGTGCTTCACCTTCTTTTGGATCTGGATCCTCCGACGTTCTTCAACGGCGACAACGGCTCGCCCGCGTTGATTCTCAAGATCGTCCTTGCGTTCCTTGTCGGCATCGGACTGATCTTCGCCCTAATGGCGGCGCCTCTTCGACTTCGACGGTTCATCGTTGTCGCGGTCACTTTCCTCAGCGGCCTCTATTACTTCCTTCTGTGGTTCTTTCCGGCTCCAATCTCGCGCGGTCCGACCGATGCGCCGAACGGGCCTCTCGAGTCGTTCAGCTTTTTGATAGCCGATGCCGTGCCCTCGGTTGTCAATGTCTCCAATATCCTTTCGGCCGTCTTGATCGGCCTGGGCATTTACTCTCTGCTCCGCATCCACCTAGGCCGTATCGTCAAGCAGCAAAAGGACTGGGCCTTCAGCCTGGTGCTGGTGGTGAGCCTCTTCACAGTGGCATTCTTCGGCTACTGGGACTGGATCATCCGTCAGGGCCCAACGGGCGGGTCCCTGGGCGCGGTTCCCAACGACAAGTGGAGCTTTCCGCTCTATGCGAAAGATTTCTTCTTCGAGGGCTTTCTCCAGCAGATGGACTCGGCGATGTTCTCGCTGATCGCCTTCTATATTTTGTCGGCCGCTTACCGGGCCTTTCGCGCACGTTCTGTGGAAGCGACCATCCTTCTGCTATCAGCTTTGATCGTGATCCTCGCCTCCATGGGTCTCATTCAATCCAATTGGGACAACACCATCGACGCGACCCATATCGGATTTTTGAAGAACATTCGCCTCGAGGACATGCGGACGTGGCTTAACGGGACGATGCAGGCTGCCAGCATCCGAGGGCTCGACTTCGGCGTGGGCGTCGGGCTCCTGGCCATGGCATTGAGGCTCTGGTTGAGTCTGGAGCCGCTCGGGAGGGAGTCATGAGCGACACCGTGGCGCCGAAATCTTTTGGCGACAAGCTGCAGTCGCTACCTCGCACCTGGCTGTTCCTGATCCTGCTCTTGGCCGCCTCGGTGCCGCTGTTTGTGCCGATCGCTCTTCCCAATGCGCCCAGCCAATCCAGCGAAGACTTTTTTGCGAACGTCATGTCTTTGAAAGCCGGCGATAAAGTGCTGGTGGCAAGCGATTGGACCAAGTCGACCCGCGGCGAGAGCGGTGGCGAGTGCGAAGCGCTTTTGCGGATGTTGATTCGCAAGAAAATAAAAATCGCGATGTACTCCTCAGGCGATCCGCAGGCGCCTCAGGTGTTTCGCGACACGATCGGCGAGATCGCGAAGGATGAGCTGGATCACGGCGAGGCTCCCTACCAGCAGTTCCAAGACTACGTCGTTTGCGGATACTTTCCGAACGCCGAAGGCACGGCGCTGGGCATCAATAACAACCTCCGCGGCGTGTTCGCCGGCAAAAAAGACTCCCCTCCAAACGGCAGCCCCCAAGACATCTTCAACTCGCCGGTGTTCCAGGGAGTGAATTCGGTTTCCGACTTCAAGTACTTGATCATGATCACCGCCTCCAACACGGAGAGGGTCACCTTCGAGCGCGTCAAGAAGACGCCGCTCATGTTCATGGTGACGGGTGTCATGACTCCCGAAGACAACGTGTACTATCTGTCGGGTCAGCTCAAGGGCCTCATCGGGGGCGTCAAGGGAGTCTTCGATCTCGAGCAGATGATGGAGAAGGGCCTCAACGTTCCCGGCGGCGTTTCGGCGCCTCGGTTCGGCCCAGTGCCCGGCTTCCCGGGCAAGCATAACGTCGGAAGAGGCACCTCGTACTACTTCGCGCTTCACGCATGCCTCGCCTTGCTGATTCTGGCGATCTTTGCGGGCAACCTGGGCGTTTGGCTTAGCAGAAGGGGGGCACGATCATGAACTACATGGTAGTGAGGCTCGGCGTTTCGGCGATCCTCACATTCGGCCTCTATTCGATTCTCTACCGAGAGAACAAGTTCTACCGGCTCTGCGAGCATATCTTCCTGGGGTTGGCCTCCGGATGGGCGCTGGTCGCGCTCTGGACCGACACCCTCAAATCAGCCTGGTGGGACAAGATGGTCGGCTCGACCACCGACTCGGGGCAAATGCTGACGCGGGGCTACTGGCTCTACGCCCTGCTCCTGCCCATCGGGCTCATGGGCTACATGGTGTTCAGCAGGAAGCACAACTGGATGAGCCGCATCCCTATCGGCATCATCATCGGCCTCTACTCGGGCCAACAGTTCCAAGCCTGGCAGAACCGCTACATCCCTCAGATTTCCGACACGATTCGGCCGGTCGTCCCGACAGTTTGGAGTCTGCGGCCGGAGACCACGGGCCTAACGCCCGATCAGGTCGCCACGATCCACTCGAACGTCTACATCTCTGACGCGTTGACGAACCTCATCTTCGTCTTCACTGTGATCAGTGTTTTGGCGTACTTCTTGTTCAGCTTCGAGACAAAGAGCAAGGTCATCTCTGGCTTGAGCCTTTGCGGCAGGTGGCTCCTCATGATCGGATTCGGCGCTATCTTCGGCTCAACGGTCATGATGCGCTTTACGCTTCTGATCGACCGCATGTCGTTTGTCTTTCAGGACTTTCTCATGCACAGTCTGGTGCCTACCTTGACGCACCGATAGCGGGTCGTGCCCGAGATCTCAGTTCATGCCATTGTTCTTCGCCGGCGAGACGCTGGCGAATCGGATCGGCGGCTGACCATCCTGACGGAGGAGCTTGGCAAGATCGACGTGACGGCAAAGGGCGCACGAAAGGCGGCCGCGCGTCTAGCGGGGATAAGCGAGCCGCTCAGCCACGCCGTGTTGGGCATCGCAACCGGCAAAAAGAGCGCGTTCGTAACGCAGGCGCAGCCTATGTCAGCCTTCAGGGGCTTGCGGTCCGATTTCGACCGGCTGACCTTCGGATTGGCGCTGGCTGAGCTCTTCGCGGCTGTGCTTCCCTACGACGAGCCGGCTCCCGAAGCATTTGAATTGCTCGGACATAGCCTGGAGTTTATCGAAAGAAACGCCAAGCCAGTCGTAGCCTTCATTTGGGCTCAGGTCAGACTTCTGGAGCTTAGCGGCTTCCTTCCGCAGTTCGATCGATGCGTCGTCACCGATAGGCTGGTTTCGGAGGTGGAGCCATGGCTTTCGCCGCAAGCCGGAGGATATGTGTCTGACTCCGAAGCGGGCTCGTTCACCGACCGGTTCCGGGCTCGTGTGGAAGTCCTTTTCGGCCTTTCCCGCATCGGCGAGTTCGAGGCGCCGCCAGAGAATCTCAAATTCGCTACCGAAGCGGTCGCCGCACTGCTTCCCTTCTGGCGGAACATTGCGGACATGCAGCTTCCGGCCAACGAGGCTGCGCTGCGGCACCTGAGGCAGGCGGCGTTCGACTAAACTGCTCGAATGTCCCAAGAGTTTGCTGCCGACCGTTACGACAAGATGACCTACCGCCGCTGCGGACGCAGCGGGCTCAAGCTGCCTGAGATCTCGCTGGGAGCTTGGGAAACGTTCGGCGGCTACCGTGGGGCCGACGTGGCTCGCGAGTGCCTCTTTGGCGCGTTCGACTTGGGGATCACCCACTTTGACCTCGCGAATAACTACGGAACGCCTCCGGGCAATGCCGAGATCGTGTGCGGGAAGATCATCAAGGAGATGCCGCGCGACGAGCTCATCATCTCCAGCAAGGCCGGCTACTACATGTGGCCCGGTCCTTACGGCGAATGGGGCAGCCGCAAGTACATCATCGCAAGCTGCGACCAGTCGCTAAAGCGCATGGGCGTCGAGTACTTCGACATCTTTTACTCTCACCGCTTCGATCCTGATACTCCGTTAGAAGAGACAATTGGAGCCTTGGACACCTTGGTGAAGCAAGGGAAAGCCATCTATGCCGGCATCAGCAGTTACACCGGCGCCGCTTCCAACGAGGCCGTGGGACTCACCAAGACCCACGACTGGGCGCCGATCACGATCCATCAGCCGTACTACAACATGCTCGGTCGCGGAATCGAGAAGGACCTTGTCCCGCAGGCTGCACGGCACGGATTCGGCATCATCCCCTTCTGCCCGCTGGCCTCCGGAATGCTGACCGACAAGTACCTGGGCGGCGACATCCCCGCGCAGAGTCGCGCGGCCGAAAAGTGGGGCGAGGAGTGGGTCAAGAACAACCTCAGCACCGATCGGCTGGCGAAGCTGAAGGCGCTAAACGAGATGGCGAAGTCTCGCGGCCAGACGCTTGCGCAGATGGCCCTTGTGTGGACGTTGCGACTTCCAGAGATTACGAGCGCATTGATCGGAGCCTCGTCGCTACAGCAGATCAAAGAGAACGTCGCGGCGTTGGAGAGTCGATCGTTCAGCGAGGACGAGTTGAAGAAGATCGACGAATTGGTTCCCGCATAAGACTTGGCGTTAGATTTTCTAACCACGAAGACACGAAGGGCACAAAGTTTCACAAAGATCGCAGCCCCCTTTGTGAAACTTTGTGCCCTTTGTGTCTCTGTGGTTAAGAATCCTTCTTGTCGGTTACAGCAACTTTCATCTTGGGCCTGAGTGCTTCCTGTGAGAAGAGCTATGGGGACTGCTTCAGAAGGACAAAGTCGAAGTTTGGCGGATCGAAGCCGAGCCGCTGGAGCGCCATGACGACTTCGCCGCGATGGAAGCTTTCGTGGTTGACGATATGAAAGAGTGCTTCCGAACGCGTCTGAGTCGGTCGTCCGTCGATCGACGGGATCACGACCTCCTGCCCCTCGATCTCTTCATCGGTCAGCGCCCCGATATACGCGCGCGTAACGCTTCTAACCTGCCGATGATCCCCGTAGAGTCCTTCCCAATCAGCCGCTGCCCGATCCTCATACCCACTAGGAATCGGCTCATTTCGAAGGCGAACGGTGACCATGCGCTCCTCAGCAGCAATGGTGTGCGCAAGTAACTTATGAATGCTGTTCCACTTGGACGTCGATTCAAACTCGGCATCCCAGGCGCCGGGACATCCGGCAAGAGTTCGTCCCATGAGCTGCCAGCAATTGTCGGAGTAGGTAAGCAGGGTGTCGAAGTCGGCGCGGTTCATCCAGGTGTATTGAACCTGCTTCGATCAATGAAAAGGCGCCAATCTGAATCGACTTGACGCCTTTCTTAACGGTTCTTTGAACGGCTACTTGTCGTTAACCGCGACCTTCATTTTGCCCTTCAGCGCGGCCTGGGCGGCGGCGAGCCGGGCGATGGGGACTCGGAAGGGCGAGCAGCTGACGTAGTCGAGGCCAACCTTCTGACAGAACTCGATCGACTCCGGATCGCCGCCGTGCTCGCCGCAGATCCCGCACTTGAGGCCGGGACGAGAAGCGCGTCCCTCCTCCACCGCGATCTGCATCAGCCGGCCAACGCCGACCGTGTCGATCGTTTCGAACGGGTTGCGACTGAGGATCTTCTGCTCGACGTACTTCTGAAGGAACTTGCCCTCCGCGTCGTCTCGCGAGTAGCCGAACGTCGTCTGGGTTAGGTCGTTGGTTCCGAACGAGAAGAACTGCGCGTACTGCGCGATCTCGCCGGCCGTGAGGGCCGCGCGCGGGATCTCGATCATCGTTCCGAAGGTGTACGGAATATCGACGCCCTGCTCCTTCACGATCGCTTTCGCTTCCGCTTCGAGCTGACCCTGGACCACTCGAAGCTCGTTCACCGTGGAGACGAGCGGGATCATGATCTCGGGGATCACGTTCTTGCCCTGCTTGATCAGCTTGGCGGCGGCTTGGAGGATCGCGCGGGTCTGCATCACGACGAGGCCCGGGAACACGATGCTGAGACGTACACCGCGCATACCGAGCATCGGGTTGGCTTCCTTCATGCCTTCGACGGCAAGGAGCATCTTCTGGGTCTCTTGCAGCTTGTCCTCCAGGCCGGTGGCACCCATGTGGATCTTCGTCTTGAGCTCGGTCTCGTCGCGGACGAGTTGCTCGTAGTTCGGAAGGAACTCGTGGAGTGGGGGGTCGATGAGGCGGATCGTGACCGGCTTGCCCTCCATCGCATCGAAGATGCCTTCGAAGTCGGACTGCTGGACGACCTGCAGCTTGTCGAGAGCGGCTTTGCGGACCGACTCGTCCTTCGTGAGGATCATCTCCTGCACAATCGGAAGACGGTCGGACTCGAAGAACATGTGCTCGGTCCGGCAGAGGCCGATTCCCTCGGCGCCGAACTCCAAAGCCTGGTGAGCGTCACGCGGGTTGTCGGCGTTGGCGCGCACCTTCATGGTTCGCGCGCCGTCGGCCCAGCTCATAAGCTCCCCAAACGCTCCCGTCACTTCAGGAGCGATCAGCTTGAGCTCGCCCAGATAGACCGCTCCCGAGGAACCGTCCATAGTGATCACGTCACCCTCGCGAACGACCGTATCGCCTACCTTGAACTGCCTGTGGTGAACGTCCACCGAGAGCGACTCGGCGCCGGCCACGCACGGAATTCCGAATCCGCGAGCGACGACCGCCGCGTGCGAGGTCTTCCCTCCGCGAGCCGTGAGAACGCCCTGAGAGGCCATCATGCCATGAACGTCATCGGGGTTCGTCTCGTCTCGGACGAGAATCACCTTCTCGTTCTGGCCGCCGTGCGTACCGAGGTCGGCCGCAGTGTCGGCGTCGAAGACCACCTTACCGACCGCCGCGCCCGGTGAGGCTGCAAGACCGGTCGCGAGCCTTTTGGCGTTATCGAGACCGCTTGGATCGATGCGCGGGTGCAGAAGCTGGTCGAGGTGAGAGCCGGTAACTCGATTGATCGCCTCTTCCTTGGTGATGAGGCCCTGGTGGACCATATCGACAGCAATGTTGACGGCGGCGGGACCGGTTCGCTTGCCGCTTCGGCACTGGAGCATGAACAGCTTGCCGTGCTCGATCGTGAACTCAAGGTCCTGCATGTCCTTGTAGTGGTTCTCGAGCTTGGTGGCGAGGTCCATGAACTCGGTGTAGACCTCTTTGTTCTGCTTCTCCAGCTCGTCGATCGGCACCGGAGTTCGAACGCCGGCGACGACGTCCTCACCCTGAGCGTTCATCAGGTACTCGCCAAAGATGCGGTGCTCGCCTGTCGACGGGTCGCGAGTGAAGGCGACGCCCGTTCCGCAATCGAAGCCGGCGTTTCCGTAGACCATCGACTGCACGTTGACGGCAGTTCCGATCTCGTCTGGGATCTTCTCGGTGCGGCGGTAGTAGATCGCGCGGTCGTTGTTCCAGCTCTTGAATACCGCCTCAACGGAGAGCTCGAGCTGCTCGAACGGATCGCTCGGGAACTCTCGTCCTGCGTGCGTCCTGACATGCTCCAAGAAGAGCTGCGAGACTTCCTTGAGCTGGTTGGCGTCGAGGTCCAAGTCATTTTTGGCGCCTACCCTTGCCTTGTACTTGCCGAAGATCTCCTCGTCGAAGCCGTGCTTGCTGATGCCGAACGCGACGTCGGAGAACATCATGATAAAGCGACGGTAAGAGTCATACACGAACCGCTCGTTGCCCGTCTCGGCGATGAGGGCCTTGATTGTAGTGTCGTTCAAACCCAGGTTGAGAACGGTGTCCATCATGCCCGGCATGCTGAACTTGGCGCCAGAGCGAACCGACACCAGCAAGGGCTTCTCAGCGCCGCCGAAGGTGCGCCCCATCTGCTGTTCGACGTCCTTGACGGCCGCCTTCATCTCGTCGGCCAGACCGGTTGGCAGCTTCTTGCCATCTTGGTAGTACTCGGTGCAAACCTCGGTGGTGATGGTGAACCCAGGAGGGACAGGAAGGCCGATGTTGGTCATTTCGGCCAGGTTCGCACCCTTGCCGCCAAGAAGGTCGCGCATGGTGGCGTTGCCTTCACGGAACAGGTAGACGCGCTTGTTGCTCATTCTTTCAGGTATCTCCGGTGAGCGCCTGCGGCCCGCGCCATTGCATCGCTGCGGCTGCCCACAACCCTGTAGATTACCTGTCGGCCTTTCCCGTGGGCGCAGGCTCGAACCGGCAGAACCGCGCTAGTGTAGCCGCCATCTTCGTTTGTGATCGCGAAAGTCTTTCAGATCGTTCCCGGCTTGACTTGCACCAGAAAAACTTCCGAAAAGGCGTACGCGACCACGAACCAGGAGGCTGTTGCATTGGATCTCCAACAGGTGGCCGAGCGACTTTCGTGACCGCAAAAAGCCAAGCCCCTTCCCGCCGCGGGAGGGGTCGCTGAGCGAAGCGAACCGGGGGCGAGGAAGAATCCGAAACTGTAAAAAGTCCACTAAAAGGGAGGCTTTGGAAGCTCTGATCGGCCTCGTTTTGATGGACTTTGGCATTGAGAAACCGGATATCCCTCTCACCCGGTTCGTTCCTCACCGGCCTCTCTCGCGGCGGAGAGCGGCTTGGCTTTGGCTGTGTTTGAATATCAGTCAGGTGGGCCAAATGCAGTGCAACAGTCTCCCAGGTCGCGGCTACATTTGGCTTTACTGGCCCGCGACGGTGATCTTGTTCCGGCCTTCGGCCTTCGACCGGTAGCACGCCTGATCGGCGTCGTGGAACAGACGCGCCTTCGCGTCGCGGACGGGCTGCATCTCGGCGCAGCCGAAGCTGGCCGTGACGCCTCGCATGCCGAACTCAGTGCCCCTAAGCGACGCCTGGATGCGCTCGGCCAGTAGTCCAGCCTCTTTCGCTCCGGTGTTGGGCAGGATCAGGGCGAACTCTTCCCCGCCGATGCGGGCGACCGAGTCGCTGTCTCGGGAGACTTCGGAAAGAACCTTGGCGAAGCCCTTAAGCGCTTGATCGCCACCAGGATGACCGTAGGTGTCGTTGTAAATCTTAAAGTGGTCAACGTCGGCGATTACGAGCGCGAGGCGCAGGTTGTAGCGCGACGCTCGTCCCACCTCTTCGCTCAACCTCTCCTCGAAGGCGCGGCGGTTCTTGACTCCGGTTAGCCCATCGGTCATCGCCATGTCTTCCAAGACGATGTTCTGGCCCTCCAGCACCCGCTGGCGGTTCTCCAGCTCTTCGCGGGCCGCTGCCAGCTCCGCCATGCTCGACTCCAGCGCGAGACTGTGTGCCCGAATGCCGGTAACGTCCTGCGCGGTGCAAAGAAGGGTCTTGGGGCGGCCTCCAGGATGCCGGTCGAATACCGCGTCCCGGAAGGTTAGCCAGCGATAGGCTCCGTCGGCCGCACGGAATCGGAAGTCCCCCTGCTCGACGTTGTCCGAGGCTTGGACGGCAAGCTTGTTCAAATGCCCGTGAAACGCCTGCACGTCTTCGGGATGCAAAATCCGCTCGATGGCAGAGATGTGGACCGTGGCCGTTCGGCTCGCCTCATAGCCAAGCATCTCGAACAGGCTGCGGTTGCTGAAGATGAACCGGCGCGTTTCGATGTCCCAGATGGCGTGGAGGTCCGGCGTAGTGGTGGTAATTCGCTCGAACATTCGGAGGGACCGCTCGACGGTCTCGGACGAGCGCCTCGAGTCGCTGATGTCGGACTCGAACACGGCAACGCCGTCGCTGAGAGGCACTACTCGGCGCTGCACCCAAATCCGCTGGAACCCGCCCGGAGAGACGTGGAACTCCTCCTCCACCGGCATCCCTCGCCGCATGACGGCCGCGTACCGCTCGGCAAGACCCGATTCCCTCGAAGCCGGAACCACATCGCTCAAGAGCCGGCCGTAAGCGTTTGGCAAGACAACGCCGAGAAGTTCTGCGCCCTTTCGGTTCAGGCCGGCGATTTCGAAGTCGACGACGTCGCCGATTCCGTTTCGGACGGCGCGCAGCACCAAGAACGCCTCAAACCCAGCCTCGACGGCTTCGGCCAACAATCCACCGCTAACCTCCGAGGAGCCCGAATCGATCCGCACCAAAGTGCCGACCATCTTTGTGGGATCCAGGTCGTCGGGCCAACCCCTAAAGAGACAGGGAGCGTACGCTCCGTCTCTTCTCAGGAACTTCGTCTCAACTGAGAATGGCTTGTTCTGCTCAGCGAGGAGGGTCCGCAGACGAGCCTTCTCTTGAGAAATCTCTAGCAGGCCCGCGAGAGTGTCCGGTACCTCGTCACCCAGGTATCCGAGCAGCGACTTGAACTTCTCCGTCAGTGAAAGCTTTTCTGTGGTGACCTGAAAGCTCCAGTACCCCTCTTCGAGGATGTCCGCCGCAGTGCGCTTTGGTTCGGGAACTGGCGATGCAATGACGCCTTGCAGCGCCTCCAGCTCCTCGGGAGTCAGGATTTGGGAGGCGTCACGATGCGCGGGGTTCTGTCCGTCGTCCGGACGACCCTTCTCCCCGCCCGAATCGAAAGAGTTAGTCGGAAATTGCAAGCCGTTCTCGCCCACCCACCCCGCAGCAAAAAGCGGGCCACACCCCTCGGAATACCGGGGCCATATATAAATAAACGGCGTGAATTTACCGCTTACTCAGGCTTTGGACCGGATTGGCCGCGCCTGGGAGCAAAAAGCTCATCCACTTCTAGTGGACTTACCAGGACCTCTCGTGGACGAGGCCCATCGCGAGGTCCGACGATAGCTCTCTCCTCCATCATATCGAGGAGCCGGGAAGCCCTCTGAAAGCCGATGGAGAATTTGCGCTGAAGCATGGAGGTCGAGGCCTGCCCGCGGTCGACGGCCCACCGAACGGCGTCTTCCCAGAGCGGGTCTGCTTCCTCGCCGAAATCGCCTGCTTCCTTGTCCCGATCCGCAACCGAATCCTCGATCGGGTTGAGGGTGTACTCGGGCTTCTGCTGCTCGCGCCAGAACTTACAGACGGCGGCGATCTCCTTCTCGCTCACAAAGCAGCCTTGGACGCGCAGCGGTTTGATCGCGTCGATCGGCTTGTAAAGCATGTCGCCCTTACCGATCAGGTTCTCCGCGCCCTTCATATCGAGAATCGTGCGAGAGTCGATGTAGGAAGCCACGCTGAACGCGATTCGTGAGGGGATGTTCGCCTTGATCAAGCCCGTGATGACGTCGACGCTCGGTCGCTGAGTGGCGATGACCATGTGGATGCCGACGGCTCGGGCAAGCTGTGCTAGCCGCACGATGACCGTCTCGACCTCCGCGCCGCACTGGATCATCAGGTCGGCAAGCTCGTCGATGACCACCACGATGTAGGGCATCCGGTCCTGGAAGCTCGCCTTCGCGTTCCAGCCGTCGATGTTCCGAACTCCTGCCTCGCTAAAGACGTCGTAGCGGCGATCCATCTCGCGCCACACAGCCCTCAGCACGCCGGCAGCTTCCTTGACGTCCTTGATCACGGGGCACATCAGGTGCGGGATGTGGTCGAACAGCGTCAGCTCCACCCGCTTGGGGTCGATCATCACCATGCGAACGTCCTTCGGCGTGTTGCGCATTAGGAGGCTGGTGATCAGCGTCGCAAGGCCGATCGACTTACCGGAGTTGGTGGCGCCGCCGATCAGCAGGTGCGGCATCTTGGTGAGATCTGCATACTTGCTGGCATTCGCGACATCCTTTCCAAGCGCTACGCAAAGCCGTGAAGGATGGCTCTTAAACTGCTGTTCTTCGCAGAGCTCGCGGAGGGTGACCGTGGAGGGCGCCACGTTGGGCACCTCCACTCCGATCGCCGCCTTGCCCGGAATCGGCGCTTCCACTCGAACTTGACTCGCCGCCAAGCTCATGGCCATGTTGTCGGCCAGCGAGGTGATTCGGTTCACTTTGATGCCCGGACCTAACTGGATCTCATAGCGCGTGACGGTCGGCCCCGTGGCAACGTGCACGACGTCCGCCGAAATGCCGAACTCCTCCAGAGTTCCTTCCAGCGTCTCAATGTTCTTCTGCATTTCAGCCGCCGAGCGCTTCGGCTGCATGAGAGCTTCCGCGAGCAGGTTCAGCGGTGGCAGCTGGTACCCCTCCTTCGG
>DASZPA010000133.1:0-12458 GCA_035550555.1 Fimbriimonas sp. | reverse complement strand
TAGTTCGACAGACCGCTGTTGTAAAGGTCGGCGTGGAACTTCGGCCAAGCCGAACCGGCCAGACCGTTGCCCGACGTCACGGTCAAAGTGGCCGTCGCTGACGTGCTGTTCGCCGAAGCGGTGACCGTCGCGGTGGTGGTGGTCGTGACGGACGTCGTGGTGGCTGTGAAGGTGCCTGTGGTGGCGCCTGCGGACACGGTCACGCTGGCTGGAACCGTCACCTTGGTGCTGTTGCTGCTCAGGCTGACGGAGAACCCGCCGGTCGGAGCAACCGAAGAGAGCGTTACGGTGCCAGTGGAAGAGGAGCTTCCGGAAACCGAACTCGGACTGAACGAGACGCTCGAAACGGTCGGAGCCTTGACGGTCAAAGGAGCCGTTCCGCTGCTGGAGTTCACCGTAGCGGTCACAGTGGCCGTCACGTCGGCCGAAACGGCCGTCGTCGTCGCCGTAAAGGTCGTGCTGTTGGAGCCGGACGGGACGATAACGGAGGCAGGCGCCACCACGTTGGCGTTGTTGCTGCTGAGCGTAACGGTCTGCCCGCTCGACCCCGCGTTGCCCGTAAGCGTCACGGTGCCGGTGGAAGACGTTCCGCCCGGCACGCTCGTCGGGTTGAAGCTGAGCGACGAGAAGGTGGGCGCGTTAACGATCAGATTCGCGGTCTTGTTGGTGCTCGAGGCGGTCGCCGTGATTGTCGCCGTCGTGTTCCCGGAGACGGCTATCGTCGTGATCGTGAAGGTGGCGCTGGTCGCTCCGGCGGCCACCGTCACCGTGGCGGGCGCCGTCGCGGCAGCCTTGTTGCTGCTCAGTGCCACGGAAAGCCCGCCCGTGGGAGCCGCGCTGCTGATCGTTACGGTGCCTGTGGAAGTGTTGCCGCCGATCACAGTGGTCGGCGAGACCGAGAGGGCGGTCACGGTCGGGGCGGTCACCGTTAAGGTCGCCGACTTGGTTACCGCGTTGAAGGTGCCGTTGATCGTGACCGGAGTATCGGTGGCCACAGCGGTTGTCGTAGCGGTGAAGGTGCCCGTGGTCGCTCCAGCAGCGATCGTCACGGAGGACGGCGTCGTCACCGAAGTCGAGCTGCTTGAAAGACTCACCACTAAGCCGCCTGTGGGAGCGGCCGAGCCGATGGTCGCCGTCCCTGTGGACGAAGCGCCGCCGGCCACACTCGTCGGAGACACGCTGATCGAGGACAGCGTCGGCGGATTGACCGTGAAGGTCGCCGTCTGAGACGTGCTGTTCGCGGTCGCCGTCACTGTCACCGTGGTCGCAGAAGCTACTGGGACCGTCGTGACCGTAAAGGTGGCGCTGGTGGCTCCGGCAACTACCGTCACGGAAGCGGGAGTCGTCGCCGCCGAAGAGTCGTCGGAAAGCGACACGACCAAACCGCCCGTCGGCGCAGGGCCCGAAATCACGACGGTTCCGGTCGAAGACGTGCCGCCGGTCACCGTGGTCGGGCTCATACTCAACGACGAAACGGTCGGCGCCGTGATCGTCAGCGTCGCCGTCTTGGAAGCGCCGTTGGCAGTCGCCGTGATCGTCGCGGAGGTGCTGCTGGCGACGGCCGTCGTGTTGACGGTAAACGTCGCGGTCGAAGCTCCTGCGGCAACCGTCACGGAAGCCGGCACAGTGGCCGATCCTGAGCTGCTGCTGAGGCTCACGACGATGCCGCCCGTTGGCGCGGCCGAGCTGATCGTCACCGTTCCCGTCGAAGTCGATCCGCCGACGACCGACGTGGGTGAGACGGTGACGCCGGTCACGGCCGGCGGGGTGATCGTCAGCGTCGCCGTCTTTGTTACCGAGCTCTTTGTGGCGGTGATGGTTGCCGTGGTATTGGAAGCCACGGCGGTCGTTGTGACGGTGAACGTGCCAGTCGTCGAGCCCGAAGGCACCACCACTGAGCTCGGAACGGTGGCCGACCCCGAGTTGCTGCTGAGCGCGACGGCGAAACCAGTAGAGGGCGCGGCAGAGGTGAGCGTGACGGTCCCGGTCGACGATGTGCCTCCCGCAACGCTTGTCGGAGACACGGACACCGCGCTTAATGCGGGAGCGGTGATTGTGAGCGTCGCAGTCGCCGTCGTAGCTCCGTTGGCGGCCGTGATCGTATCGGTCGAGTTCGATCCGACCGCTACGGTCGTGACGGTAAATGTCGCCGTCGTACTGCCGGAAGGCACCGTTACCGACGCCGGAAGGGTTGTTGCCGTGCTCGTGTCGGACAGAGTGATTGTCAGTCCAGCCGCCGGCGCCTGGCCAGTGAGGGTAACCGTTCCGGTCGAAGAGGTTCCACCCGGCACGCTGGTCGGGTTCACGCTGACCGACAAGAGATCGGCGGGATTGATCGTGAGGTCCGCAGTGAAGGTCGCAGTTCCCGCTGTAGCGGTCACGGTGGCCGTGGTGGCAGCCGAAACAGCCGTCGTCGACATCGTAAAGGTGGCGGACGTAGAGCCTGAAGGCACGGTAACCGTGGCCGGAACGGAGGCGGACGAGTTGTTATCGCTGAGCGTGACGGAGATGCCCGAAGAGGGCGCGGCGCCGGTGAGAGTGACCGTACCGGTCGACGAGTTGCCTCCGACCACAGAGGTCGGATTGAGCGAGACCCCAGAGAGCGTGGGCGGCGTAACCGTGAGAGAGGCGTTCAGGGTCGTGGTGCCGAGCGTGAAGGGAATCGTTCCGGAGCTGTTGCTCGCGACCGGAGTCGTGTTGATCGTGAAGGTGGCGGAGCTCGAGCCGGCCGGAATAGTGACGGACGACGGCACGACGATGTAGGTGTGCGCGCTGGAAAGGCTGACCGTGACGCCGCCTGTAGGCGCAGGGCCCGAAATAGTCGCGGTTCCCGTGGAGGTATTTCCGCCGATCACCGAAGTTGGGCTCACAGAGGCGCCCGTGAGGGTTGGTGCGGTGACTGTGAGCGTTGCGGTTTTGGCGCCGCTCAGGTTCCCGGTGATCGTGACCGAGGTGTTGGTTGTTACGGGCGACGTACTCGCGGTGAAGGTCGCTGTCTTTGAGCCCGATGCAACCGTAACGCTTGCAGGCACCGTTGCCGCGGCAGTGTTGCTGCTGCTCAGGGTGACCACCTTCCCACCGGATGGCGCGGTAGTGCTGATCGTTACCGTGCCGGTCGACGTGGAGCCGCCTTTGACCGACGTTGGCGACAAGACCACCGAAGAGAGGGTTTGCGCCTTCGCAGCAACTGGCATGAATATTGCGACAAGGGCAAAAAGAAAGACTTTGAAAAAGCGATAAGCGATTCTTGAGACCGGATTGGGCATATGATGTCAGCGACCGGTCCGCAACAGGCTGCGTGACGCCGAGCGCTTCAATTAAATCTCGGATTGTGCCCATCGGGTCACAACGAATTGTCTCAATAAACCGGCAATATGGCTGGTCGCGCCCTTGCCCTCTTGCGCCGAACGCAATAGGATTGTCCTTTGCAGGGAGTGGCGTGCCTGGAGATCGCACGAATTCGCCGCTCAATCCGTCGATTTCCCTTTCCTTGAAATGATGTTGAAACGATAGCGTCGTACGGTAAAGCCCATGAGGATAGGCAACAGCGTTTCTCTTGGGCTGGCTATCGCATTTCTCACCGGATGCGGCGGCTCCGGCGGGTCGGGCAGCTCAAACCAGACCACGGGACCTTACGTCATTGACAAGTTCTCGGTCGACGACATCGTGACGGTCTCCTTGAACGGCACGGTCATTTACCAAGATGGACCGAACGCCGGCGCCGGCACGCGCGGCCCGTTCACATTGACGGGTTCAAAGGCCGGTGACACGGTTCAGATCAAATGCCAGGACCGGTACGGCGGCTACTACGGCCACCAGGAGATCGACGTAACCCGTCCCAACGGCAAGAAGGTGGTCGGCCTGCAGCCGAACTTCATCCCGGTGCCCACCGGACAGGATGGAACCGCCACGATGGAGGAGAGCTTCACTCTCTGAACGCATTTCGGAGGCTGACCAACTGGTCTCGAACCATCAGCACGGCCGTGGGAAGGTCCAAGGTTGAGCCGCTTAGCAGCAGGGCGTCGCGTGTCTCAATCCCCAGATGGGACTCCAGGCAGGTCATAGACTCCTGCAGCAGCTCCTCCTCGCCCGGCTCGAGTCGAATGCCAATCTGGCGGTGGTGCGCTCGCGATGCTCCAAGCAGTCGCGCGCCAACCTCATGCGGTCCGATGCGGCACCAAGCGTTGGATAGGTCCCATAGGCAGTGTTCCCAACCTGTCCGGTACTCGGACTGCAGGCAGAGGTCGAGGCAGTCGGAGTAGTATCGCCAAGCCTCCTCGTGCCAGCCCGCGTCGAGGGCGGTTTGGCCAAGCGCTCCAAGGGAAAACGCAAGGCCGTTCTGATCCCCGAGCCCGCGCCGAATCTCGGCAGCTCGTTCCAGGAGCAGCTTCGATCGAGTCCACTCGCTGCGGTAACAGGCCAGCAGTCCGAGATTCTGCAGGGCCAGAGCGGTCTGCTGCCGGTTGCCATGGCGTTCGAAAATGCTCAACGCCTCTTCGCAGAGCTGCGTTGCTTTCGCGAACTCCCTCGAGGCTCTCGGGATCGTGGAGAGGCTAAGAAGAGTCTTGCCGGCCGCCTGCTCGTTTCCAAGCTGCCGATAGGTCTCGAGCGCTTCTTCCCAAAAGCATGCGGCCGAAGCGTGTTCGGTCCGCTTCTTCGCGATCGCGCCCAGGCAGCTGAGGAGAGCCGCGCCAACGGCGCTGGACCCGGCCTGCTCCAAGCCTCTCGCGGCGAGTTGCTCGGCAGTGGTCAGGTCGTTCTGCATTTCCGCCAGAACGCTCGCTCCCAGAAAGAGGCGGGCATCTCCCCAACCGGAATCGATCGCCTTAGAGAACCAGGCCCGCCCCTCGGACAGCGGTCCGCGGCATTTCCAATACTCGGTTAGATCGAGACAGAGACCGGCAACGATCTCCTCGGAATCCCCGTCCGACTCGCCGAATTCGAATGCTGCGCGGATGTTCTCGATCTCCGAGTCCAGCACGTCCAGCCACTCCTTTTGGCTGGACCCGTCCAAGTTCGATGCTACTTCGCGTGCCAGAGCGGCAAAGATCGCGAGATGCCTCCTGCCGACTCCGAGCCGCTCATCGGCTGAAATCTGAGCCTGCGCGTATTCGCGGACCGTCTCGAGCATCCGATACCGCCCCTCTCGCGAATACGCAAGCGAGTCCTCGCAGAGCCTTTCGCAGCTTTCGGGCCCCAGCGTGTCCCCGATCAGCTCGGCGGCGAGCGCCATCGTCCAACCCCCGCGAAAGACGGAAAGCTCCCGAAAGGCTCGCCGCTCTTCCTCCCCAAGCAGATCGTAGCTCCACTCGAGAGCCGCCGAAAGTGAGCGGTGACGAACATCCCGATCCGCGTGTCTGCCCTTGAGGAAGTCGAGACGTGCGGTTGCTCTTGCAAGCAAATCCTGCATCGACAGGTTTCGAACGCGGCATGCCGCCAGCTCGATGGCCAACGGGAGCCCCTCGAGCACATGGCACAGCTGGACCAAAGCCGGCGCAGACCGGGAGGTCACCGCGAAGTCCGGACGAACCGACCTGGCCCGATCGACCAGAAGCTGCAGGCTGGGATTCGAGGCGCGCTCCTCCTCCGAAACGCCCTCGGAAGAGGGAACCGGCAGCGGATCGATGACGCGCACCAGTTCGCATCGGCACTGAAGAGGGCGTCGAGAGGTGCAGAGGATGGAGAGGCCAGAATAGCGCTGCGTCAGAGCCGCAGCCATCCCGCCCATGAAATCGGTGATCTGTTCGAGATTGTCCAGGATGAGCATGCCTTGGCATTGGGAGAAGACCCCGTCCAACCCCTGCCAGATGTCCTCGTCGACTTCGACCCTCAATTTGAAATGGCGAGCGAGCGTGGCGATGACTTGCGAGCGCTCGCGGCACTCCGCAAAGGAAACGAACCAAACCTTGCGCTCGCCGAGCTCTTCGACTCGTGAGCCGATCTCCAAGGCTAGCCGAGTCTTCCCCACTCCGCCCGTTCCAACCAGGGTGACAAGTCTAGCCGTCGCAAGGACGGTCGTCAGCTCTTCCACCTCGGCTTCCCTTCCAATGAACTTTGTGTATTGAGTGGGCAAGCCATGCCCTCGCTCGACAATCGCCGGTTTGCCGCGATCCACTTCGGGCACAGACGGCCCAGCCTCCAGCGCCAGCACCTGAAATCCGTCTGCAGCCGGATCCTCTTCAAGAGCCTGGTACGCGAGCTGAAGCGCCTCATCGCACCTACGGCCGTCCACCTCGGCGTTGCTCAGCCGGCGAAGCGCCGAGACGTACAAGCTCGAGAGATGCGCTCGCGCCGCCCACACCCAATCGTCGTCCAGATCGGGCAGGAGGGGCCCTCTGTACAGTTCCAGTGCCCGCCTGACCCTCTCGCCTTCACTCGACTGAATTCCCTGTTTGAACTCCTCGACGTCGGTTGAGCAGCATTCCGGTTGAAGGCAAACGGCGGTTCGGTCAGCCTGCAGCACAGAGCCGTAAGCTACGCCGAGCGGCTCCAAGAGACGCCTGAGAGAGTTCAGGCAGATCCGCAGCCGATTGCGAGACGAATCGAACTCCTCTCCCGGCCAAAGCAGCTCGCAAAGCTCGGCCCGCGAATAGCTGCGTCCGGAATGGAAAGCCAAGAGCGAGAGCAGCGAAGCGGTCTTCTTCGTGCGAAAACGGCGGACGGTGTCGGCCCCTACCTGCACCGCCAACCCTCCCAACATCGTGATGCGATAAACGCGGGTCACTTCGTTAGGAAATTATAAGTGGCCTCAGCTGGTTCCAAGAAGAAAACAGCCGAGCTTCCGCAGTCCCTGCAGAAAAACTGCGGAAGCCAGGCCTTTAGCCGATGTCGAACCGATCCAGGTTCATCACCTTGTCCCACGCCGCGACGAAGTCCTTGACGAACTTCTCGCTCGAATCCGAACAGGCGTAGACCTCAGCCACCGCTCGCAGCTCCGAGTTGGACCCAAAGATCAGATCTACGCGGGTCCCGGTCCACTTCACGGCGTCAGTCTTCCGATCCCGGCCCTCGAACTCGTCGGTACCACCACCGACCGCGCTCCAGTGCGTGCCGTAGTCGAGCAGGTTCAGGAAGAAGTCGTTGCTCAACGTGCCCGGACGCGCAGTGAACACACCGTGCTTGGAGCCGTCCCAGTTCGCACCTAAGACCCGCAAACCACCGAGCAGCACCGCCAGCTCCGGCACGCTCAGGTTGAGCAGTTGAGCCTTGTCGATCAGGAAGCTCTCCGCCATTGCCGTGTGATACGGTTTCTTGTAGTTGCGGAACCCGTCGGCGGACGGTTCGAGCACTCCGAACGAATCGACATCGGTCTGATCCTGCGAGGCGTCGGCTCGTCCAGGGGTAAACGGCACCGTCACCTCGTGCCCACCGTCCTTTGCCGCTTTCGAGATGGCGACGCATCCGCCGAGCACGATAAGGTCGGCGAGCGAAACCTGCTTTCCTCCGCTGTTGAACTCTTTCTGAATTCCCTCCAACCTGCCGAGCACCTTTGAAAGCTGCGCCGGATTGTTAACCTCCCAGTCCTTCTGGGGAGCCAATCGGATGCGGGCCCCATTGGCTCCTCCCCGCTTGTCCGAGCCTCGGAACGTCGAGGCTGACGCCCACGCAGCCGATACCAGCTCCGAAACGGTCAAGCCCGAAGTGAGGATCTTCTCCTTGAGCGCAGCGACGTCCTTCGCGTCGATCAGGGGATGCGAGGCCTTCGGGATCGGGTCCTGCCAGATAAGCACCTCGCTTGGAACCTCGGAACCGAGGTAGCGGGCGATTGGGCCCATGTCGCGGTGGGTTAGCTTGTACCAAGCCTTGGCAAACGCGTCGGCGAACTCGTCCGGGTGCTCGTGGAAGCGGCGTGAGATCTTTTCGTAGGCCGGGTCGAACCTCAATGCGAGGTCGGTCGTGAGCATCATCGGCGCGTGCCTCTTCGAAGAATCGTGCGCGTCCGGAACCGTGTTCTCTCCGGCGTGGCCCTTCGGCTTCCACTGGTTCGCTCCTGCCGGGCTCTTGGTGAGCTCCCACTCGAAGCCGAACAGGTTGTCGAAGTAGTTGTTGCTCCAGTGGGTCGGAGTAGTCGTCCACGCGCCTTCGAGTCCGCTGGTGATCGTGCTGGCGCCGTATCCCGTGCCAAACGAGTTCTTCCAGCCGAGGCCCATGTCCTCAATGCCTGCCGCAGCCGGCTCCTTGCCGACGTGAGCCTTGGCATCGGCGGCCCCGTGGGTCTTGCCAAACGTATGGCCGCCGGCGATCAACGCGACCGTCTCCTCGTCGTTCATCGCCATACGGCCGAACGTCTCACGGATGTCCGTTGCGGCCGCGATTGGGTCGGGGTTGCCGTTCGGACCTTCCGGATTCACATAGATGAGTCCCATCTGGACTGCGGCGAGCGGGCTGTCCAAGTCGCGCTCACCCGAGTAGCGGCTGTCTCCCAACCACTCGACCTCGGCTCCCCAATAGACGGACTCGTCCGGCTCCCAGACGTCTTCGCGCCCTCCGCCGAATCCAAACGTCTTGAAGCCCATCGACTCCAGAGCGCAGTTGCCGGCCAGGATCATCAGGTCGCCCCACGAGAGCTTTCGGCCGTACTTCTGCTTGATGGGCCACAGCAGCATTCGCGCCTTGTCCAGGTTCGCGTTGTCGGGCCAACTGTTCAGCGGAGCGAACCGCTGCAGTCCTGCGCCACCGCCGCCGCGGCCGTCTTGGATCCTGTACGTGCCGGCACTGTGCCACGCCATTCGAATGAACAGCGGGCCGTAGTGTCCATAGTCCGGCGGCCACCAATCTTGCGAAGAGGTCATCAGCGCGTACAGATCATCCTTAACAGCCTGGAGGTCCAGCGATTTGAAGGCCTCCGCATAATTGAACCCCTCGTCCATTGGGTTTGATTTCGGGTCGTGCTGGCGCAGAATGTCGAGTCGAAGCTGGTTTGGCCACCAGTCCCGATTACGGGTCCCTCCGCCTCCAAGAAACTTGAGGGAGCCACCGCTAAAGGGGCATGTTGGTTTGCCGTTGGTCTGAGAGGCTGCGGAAGGTTCGAGAGTATCTGCCATATCTGGGTCCTAAGGGGAGGGGTCGCGGCGATGGCCGCGCACCATATAAGAGAAGGTGTACCCCAACCAACCGCAGCTGGTGGCAGCAGCACAACTCGCCGCTTAACGCAATAACTTGGACCCGATGAAGGAGGCGTTAGCCCGTCGCCACCCACTCCTGATCGATGCCCGCCTCCAACAGCCTGTCCCGGAGCTGCCCGGCATGCTCCTGAACGTGCCGAATATTGAGAATCACGTGATCCAGCTTCGGCATTCGATACCATCCGAACCCTGACTCGGGCGAATTCAAATCGATCTTATCGATCTGGGAATCGACGATCGCATCGACCAAGTCCCAGTAGGCCAGCACTTGGGCCTTGGAATAGGGTGTCGCGCCTGGCCTCCCTCTCTCGCCGTCGCGATGCTGCTCTGAACGGACGAACTCCTCTTCCCGCACCTGGAGGTAGAGGTCCGCATAGAAGAGCGCGTGATAGGCCAGATCCCAGAACTTCCGGCCGGGACTGCCGGAAACCCACAGCTCGTCCGGGCACGCTTCGATCGCTCCCCTCAGCATGTCGAGGGCCGCATGCATCTGCCCTTTGAGTGCGGGTTTGAGATTGTCCATCAGGTGCCGGTTTTTACCCCCAAGCCACAGCGAAACCAGGAACCTTCACGGCGCAAAACACCAGAGGCAGGCTCCATCGAGAAGGACGTTCAAAGCAGCCAGACAGACTGCCCTTCGCAAGATGTGCTGAGTCCGAAGCCTCATTGGCCGTCCCGCAATGAAGTAGAAGAACGTGACTGGCTTGGAGTCTCAAATGGAAATCGCGGACATGACCGATGTCGGCCGTAAGATGCGCGGCGCAGACGGCACAGGGCGAATCATGGTGCTCGACGTCGACTACTCGTCGACCAAGTACCACATCTTCCTGAGCGAGAGAGCCGCCCGACACGCCTACTACCTGCGGCCTCCCGAAGGCATGACCGCCTACGACTTACAGCACATACTCGATGAGGCAGGTGGAGAGGAAGTCTTGGAGTTTCGGTACTTCGTCTATCCCGAGCTTCAAACTGAGCTAAAGCCGCTTCTTTCCGCCGATCCCTACGCAGGCAAATATTTCGACCGGGACGACGATCGACGATATCTGCAGATCGAAGGCGAGCGCATCCATGCGAGGGCCGCAATCGCTCAGCTCCTGGAATCGCTCAAAGTTCCCTTCGACGCCAAGGACTTCCCACGCATCAACGAGTTCTCGCTGCGGTCGTTTAAAGCGGCAGAGTCCGGACACCAATCCGAGGTCGTGATCCTCCGAACCGACGAAGACCGCAACGAGCTCAGAAAGTCCGAGCCGGGCTTTCATGTGGCCGTGGCCGAACACGGTTTCGCAAGGGAGATCGACCTCCATCGGCCCATGCTTGCGGACACTCAGCCGGTGGTCATCTTCAGCTCCAACGAGCACGCAAGCGCGCTTGGCCACGCATTTCTCAACGACTTGGCCGCGTACTTCGCCAGCCCGGAATACAGCCACGCTTCTACACTGCCCAGGGAGGAACCACCCAAGAAGTCTCTTTACGAGACAGTGGCTCCCCCGCCGCCACCGACCCAAGCCGCCTGGGCAGTGCGCATCGAGCCACCCAAGGTTGACCCCGCTCAACTTCTGACCAAGATCGCGGCCGCCATGTACGACCAGCTGCCGGGCATGAAGTTGCTGCAAAAGCGAAAGGCCATCCGCACCGGCCCTCACCTAACCATCCAGTTCCCCGGCACGCTTGGATTCGGCAAAGGACCGAACGAAGCCGAGCTCCGAGAACTTGGCGCCGTCCACCGCTCGATCAAAGCCGACTCGTCCTTCGGCTCCGAGTGGCGGGCGTTCTACCAGGTCGATAAGCAGTCAGGAGACCTAAGAATCGAGCCAAGTCTCGATACAAATCCCCCAACTGGCTGGACTGTACTGCACTAGCTTGGCAAAGAGCTGGTCCGTGTTGGACGCATGGAAAAAGAGAGGCCTTCCGGCAAGGACTCTTCACATTCCCCCTAAAGGACCCCACCAATTCCTCTGCAGCGGCTAGCTCGCGCCGACCGAGCGAGACGTCGCTTGGTGAGCCACCTTGTCTGAGCAAAGCGAGTTAGGCGGCCCGCGACGGCTCCCGAGGGCGAATAGGCGCGAGTTTGAAGTGGAAGGGGAATGGCCACAGCGGAGCGCCCCCACCGAAAAACACTTCCAAAAAAACACCCAACCAATTCCTCTGCAGGGGCTAGCTCGCGCCGACGGAGCGAGACGTCGCTTTGCAGGCGATCCAAAGCTACTGGCCTGCTTCACTGGCCATACCATTCGACGCACCCAATCGGGTGCAATTCAAGCACATGAACGTTGCCACCCACAACCACCCGGCCGGATTCCCCATCTACACGCTCACCTCGGGCGACGAGGTGGCCGTGATTTCGTCGTTCGGCGCACAGCTTATTTCCTGGACCAAGGGCGGCGTACCCATCGTCTTCGAAAACTGCGACCGAGCGGTCTTCGACGGCAAAACCGCCTACCGAGGAGGCGCGCCGATCTGCTTTCCCCAGTTCGGGATGGGCACGCTCCTCCCCCACGGCACGACCCAACTTCCCCAGCACGGGCACGCGCGGACAACCGTGTGGTGCTCGGAAGTCCGCGACTCCGGCGTCCTTTTCTCGGTGCAGCAACCGTGCGCATCAGATTACGGTCCAACTGAGTTCTCCTGCGACCTCACGTATGCCCTGAGTGACGGTCTCCGCATCGAAGCGACGGTTCAAAACGTCGGCGAGAAGGAGGCGCCGTTTCAGTTAGCCGTCCACACCTATTGGGCAACGCAAAAGCCCGCAGGCGCCACGATCACGGGCCTCGGCAACCGATACCTCGACAACCTTCTCGGCCTGACCGAGCAGCGCGAGGACGACAGCTCCCTTCCCCATCCAACTCCTTTCGATCGTGTCTACTTGGATGCCCAAGACCGGCAAGTGCTCGCGACGGACGAATACCGCCTGGAGGTCTCCACGGAGGGCTGCTCAGGGGCCGTGCTCTGGAACCCGGGTCCGAACCACACGCTCAAGGACCTCGGCTCTCCTGACTTCGTCTGCCTGGAAAGTGGCCTCATTGTGCCCTCGAAGACGCTTAAACCAGGGGAGGAACACTTGATCGAGATCACCTATCGAGCCCAAGTCTCATGAGGTTGTCTGGCCGTCGGCCCGATTGCCGACTCGACCACCCCTGACCGCGTATCAATTTCCGTGCAAATCGAAGATCGTGTGTTCGTCGTGACCGGCGCCTCGTCCGGAATCGGACTGGCCACCGCCAAGGCTCTCACCTCGAAAGGCGCCAAAGTCGCCCTCCTGGCGCGGTCCACAGAAGTCATCGAGCAACTTGCGAAAGAACTTCGCCACAGCCTGCCCGTAACCGTCGACATGAC
>DASZPA010000132.1:0-9158 GCA_035550555.1 Fimbriimonas sp. | reverse complement strand
GCCTTCAACGGCCTCGAGAACGGCAACAGCGACCTTCGAATCTCCCAAGTCGCGGGATCCAACACCGTGTACTCGTTGGTGAGCATCACGAAGAACTTGGGTTCGTCGAATGTAACCATAGGCATCAAGCCACATCCGTAGCCGTAACGGCTACAGGCGGCAAGAGAGTCCAACAGCGTCGTTGATTCCGCTCTTACATGTCTAGGCACGCGCAGTACTGCTGTGGCATTTGACGCGGCGCCTTTCCAACTCATTGCTGGTTGTTTCGATCTGAGGCGATAGCCCTAGGACGCAACTTACTGGCGACGGTCGGAGTTCCGTGACTTAAGGCGGTGTCTCGCTGTCGATCTGAACAAGAGCGGATCGGCCATGGGGCGCTTCCTTGGCACAAACAGGAGTGTGACCACCAATGATGAATGTTCACCTTGGTAAGGGCTTTGCCCTTGCCTTACCCTTCTTGGCGCTTTGCGCCATGATCGTTTCCGGTTGTTCTGCCGCAGATACTGCCGACAGAAGTGCATCCGGCGCAGGCTTGCCGCCGCTGGATTCCAAACGCAGTGAGCAAGTCACTGCCGACCTCAAGATGCGCGTGCCGAATGTTCAGAAGTCCGAAAGAGAGATCGGGCGAATTCTGCAAACGGCCGGCGGCTACATCGAAAACGCGTCGAGTGGCGACCTCGCATCCCGCTATCCGACCATGACGCTCACCTTGAAAATTCCGGTGACGAACGTCGCAACCGCCATGGACAGTCTGGAGGCCCTCGGGTCCCCGATTTCGAAATCGGTCTCGATGCAAGACGTGACGGACTCGGCAGCCGCGAAGAGCGCTGGCCCCGTGAAGCCTTTGCTATCCACGATCAACTTGGGCTTGGAACAAAGCATCGCGTCCGATGCCGCGCAGGACCCCGAATGGCTGAGTCAGGCTTGGGAAAGCGCGCGGCTGGCCACGAGCCTCGTGTATCGCACGGTGTTCGTCGGCCTGATCTGGATCTCCGCGTTCCTGCCCCTTTGGCTTCCGGTGGCCTTGCTGGGTTGGAGGTTCGGACGTCGAACGAAACGGCCACCTGTGGCGGCTTGAGGTGCGGGGCGTCGAAAGAGCGCCCCCCTTCTATCGGACTGGTCCAATACCAGTACATTACGCTGCGCTCCAAAGCTCACAGGTGGGGGCGCAGCATCGCTTCAGACGAGGCAACCGCCTCTTCCCTCAGTAGTCGAGGGCCTTAACGTACTGCGACAGCGGAACTACGGAGAATGCTCCGGGATTCGTCTTCTTGAGCTCGCTGGCCAAGGTGGAGTCCACAGTCATGCCGACATTCTACAGCGATGCTCTTATCATTCTCTTGCATTTAGAATGGAGAGCTAGGGAGCATTGCGCTTTGCGCGGACGGTTGACGAAGCAGAAGTTGCGAAAGGCTGCATCTAAAACACCCCCGGCCTAACTCAGACCTGTCCAACGGCTACTGGAAAGTGATGACCAGCCAACTCGTTTATGAGGGCGTTATGAAACCGCTGATGTCGAGGAAGAACCCGTCGTCGTCCAATTTTGTGGAGGCGATGCCGACCCATAGGTTGTCGACAACGGGCAGCGCTTTTTCCGATTCCAATGGCCGTGACCGCCGAGGTCGCAGGCGCCGGCTCGACGGCGGCCGTTTACCAGCAGGGGCCATACTATCTGGACCTCACTGCGCGCTTTAGCTGAACCTCTTGCGCGCAGCCTTTCCGCAAAGAACGAAGCGAACGTTTGATCCAAATGCGCGCCGGCCTCCTTGCCTTGAAGTGCGGAGGCCAAAGAGGATCATTACACCTCGGGATCAGCTAATAGGTGAAGGTGGCTTGGACGACCATGTTGTGGAATCGCTGGTTTTGTTCGCTCGTGACCTGACTTTCGTCCTTGTCTCCACCACCGCTTCCTCCGGTTAGAGCGAAGAAAAGTTGGCCGTTGGCATCAACAGTGCCTGCGTCGAGGCCTTCACCGTTAATGTCGTCGCCTCCCTGCCAATGCCAAGTCTTCCCATCGAAGGTTCCGGAAGAAGAGATGGAGTACTGCCAGTAGGAAGGGTCGTGAAAGTTGTAGCAGTTCATCGCCACAGACTTGGCGCCGGCTGGAACCGGAAAGCTAACGTAGATCACCCAGTTGTCGGCTCTCGAACCGTCCGTCTTCGTATAGTTGTGGACGATATGAGCCACGCCTCCGTAGGTAACGGACGTCTTGGGTGAAACGCTGACCGTCGCGGTGGCCGAACCCGTGATGTTGTCCTTCGCGTCGAGCGTGACGCAGGTAATCTTGCCTGAGCCTTCGGTCGAGCCCGCAGTGAACGTCGCCGAAGTTTGATCGGTGCTTTGGGTTCCGGCGCTGATCGTGCCCAGGTTTGCTGGAGACACGGACCAACGGACCTTTGTGCCGGGTGAAAGAGGATCTCCCGGGCTGCTGTTGGTCACCGCTTGAAACGTGCGACTGGTCTCCCCAGGCTTGACCGAGACGGCCGATGGGAGGATCTTGATGGCGTAGTCGCCGTTGATGGTAACCGTCGACTGAGCATGGCCGATCTTGCTGAGGCCGCCCTTCGAATCTTGTAACGAAACTTCCACGTCGACCGTGTCCGTCCCAGCAGAAGCGGTCAGCCCCGTGGTAGCGCCATAGACGGCCGTGTTGTTCGTCACGTTCGTAAAAGAAGTACCGGACTTCCCGTCGATCGTCAGGTCTCCGTGCTGTCCGGAAGTCGTCCAGGTGTAGACGAGAGAACTGCCAGCAGGTATCCCACCGGGATAGCTCACCTTGGCTTGAATTGGGGCAGTCAGTTGAGCTGCGACAGTATTCGACACCGTCGGCGAAGGCGGCAAAACGCTGACTTGAGCGTTGGTTACATCGGCCTCCCAAGTATCGAACTGGTTAGAGGCCGAGACAGCGGACATCTGAGGCAATACCAGGGCGCCGGTATTCCGGCCGATAAGTAGCTTAGAGATCCAATCGATGATCGTCTCGTATCTGGCCGCGGTCGTGGAACCAGGAACGACGCCCGCAGACTGTGCCAGACCAAGATAGAACTTAGCAAATTGTGAAGCGGAACCCTTGGCAGACGTGCTATTGAGCACGGCGTTCAGGGCGGCATTGTAGTCACCACTTTGCACGAACGGCGTCGCGGATGGGTAGTTGGCCGTTACGAAGGTCTGAACCGCGTCGCTCTGACTATCGACGGCTGATTCGAGCACTTGGTAGAGGCGGACGTTGCCATTTAGGTGGTTGGAGGTAGCAGCATTTCCCATCATCACGTTGAACACGGGCAAGAAGTAGTCTTTAACGAAACTCCTTGCGAAGAAGGCCTGAAGCTGAGCCTGCTCGGAAATTGTGAGCGTTGGATTGCTGCCGAAGTTCGACCCGCCTCCTGCCGCCACAACCTGATATTGAGCCGACTTCAGATTGCTCGAAAGATCCGGAAGCAGGATGTTCTCGCTCACCGTGGTTTTGGAATCGAAACCCAACGCACTGAGCAGGTCGTAAGGCGAGACCTGTCCCTGTGCAGGCGCCACCTCGTAGTTTCCGATGGTTTGCGGGTTCGGAGTTACAACGCCATTGGTATCGGTCACACTGACCTGATCGACGAACAGCAGAACCCGGCGTCGGAAGGTGTTCGCCGCATAGAGGGTGTTGGGCGTATCGGCATAAAGCATAGAGACTCCGCTCTTCGGCGCTCCGAAGGGGTTCACGGCGACCGATGAAGGATTGAGAGACGAAGAGCTTCTGCTTTTCTTCGAAGCCTTACCGCCGGAGGCGGCTGAACTATTGACCTGCCCCAACAGAAGATTCGCCTCGGTCCTAATGGCAGTGTTGTAGGCTAGCGACGGTGAAGAGAGGTTGCCGGCGCTCTTCAGGTCCGAACCGATCGTGTCGCCGATCGACAGCACCATGGGGTCGTTTTCTAGAATCTCGAGAATCGATTCTTGCGACTCATAGGGAGCCGCGAAGCCGTCCATCGCCAAGTAAGTCAGGGCCACCGCCGTGGTCTGTGTGTTCAACACTTGATGTCCCGGCGAAACGAAGCCGAGCAGCACGGGATTGTCGTTGCCATCGATCGCTGCCACCAGTTGCCTGTCGTTCGGCCAAGACTTCACGCGAACGGCGCCGGAAGTGACGGCCACCGGATCAAACTGGCCTCCCGACAGGCGAAGCCCTCCGTTTGGCGACTCGTATCCGGTTGGGAGGGCCACGGAAACTGCCAACGAGCCGTTGTTCGACGTGCCGCCTCCCTTCGAACCGCTACCTCCACCCCCTCCGCAACTCGCAGTGAGGACACCTGTCGCAGCGAATGAAATCGACACAAATAGGACGAGGAGCGTTTGCGCCTTGCGGTGGACGGCGGTTTTCATCTCCAAGAGGGTTCATCCCCGTGGTAAAGAACGGTAAAACCGCTTCGTCCCTAACCCTTGGGGACGTACTTCTGCAACTGGACCCAACCACCCGACCCATATCCTTTGGGGTCGAATGTGGGATCGCTATTGAGGATGTATTCGCCCGCTGAGTTCACCCACGAGTGGTCATATTGCATCGGCAACGTGACGCGGGCGCCATCCGGTTGCACGTAGTCTTGCTGATCGCGAATGTAGTTGCAGAACTGACGGGAGTTGTCGTCTTTGACCTCCATCTGATGCCGAAACTCGGCCATCGATTTTTCCCGCCTCTCCTCCATCATCCGGTTTTCCTGCTGAATCCGTTCGCGGTTCGCTTCTAGATTCGCCTCCGAGATCTTGAGAGCCAAGGCGATCGTGTAGGACCGGAAATCCGGAGTTATTCGGGCGCTGGAGGCTACGATCTGAACCTCTTTTACTCGTTGCGGATCCGGAGATTCCGGGGTGGCGATGATCAAGGTTGGGCCGATGATATAGGCTCCCGATTCCTGGCTGTACGTTGGGATTCCTCTTCCATAGGACGCGTTCAGAGACAAAAGGGTGCCTTCTACGGTAGCGCCTAGACCGGCACAGCCGTGGAAGCCATTTTTCGTGAAAGCGAGCTTTAAGAATCCCGCTTCGCGGAACTGCAGTCGCCCAGATCCATAAGTAGGCTGTTGTTCCGTCATCTTTTGGATGTCGCTTGGCGGCAGACTCGTGTCGGACTGGTCCAGCACCTTGAAGTCGTCGATCAGCCCGCTTTTTTGCAGGTTGGAGGCCACGATCTTTAGGAAGTCGGTGGCATGAGCCAAGCGCGCGCCGCCTGTGACTCGGCCGTTGGTCGACCAGTAAGTCATCGTGAAGGGTTCGAATCGGCTGACGCTGTACTGTTCATCGGCCGTTTCGGCGCCGTAATCGGCCTCGTAAACGTTACCGTTCCAGGTCATGCTGTTCTTGGCCTTCCAGCCTTTTGGAGCCAAGTAGGTGAAAGCGACTAGGCCGGACCGCTGAGAGTCCCTAACTTGGATGAGGCTGCACGCAATGCCATGAGATGGAGCGGAAGACGCTACTGCGATACCGCCAACCGCCACCAGCACGGTGAACGAAACGCCGTTCGAACGAAGACTTCCCATGCGATGAACCTACCTTTGGCCGATCGGTGGGGTCGCGCGGTTTTACCGAGTTTTACCGGTCGAACCCTCTAATCACGAGAGAGCGAGCACCCGAGAACGAAAGATCTTGTCCATCGGCGTCAATGGCATTCCCATCGAGTTCCTAAGCCTGTTAGAGCGCGCGAAGTGATCCTGGGCAACTCTCATCTCGCCTTCAGATCGCAAGGCCTGGGAAGCGAGTTCCAATGCTGGAATCAGGATGTGGGCGTTTCCAAAGATTTCGGCTTCCTTCAGCGCCTCTTGAACGAGCGGAAGGGCGTCGGATCGATCCGTTTGGAACCGGATCACGGCGGCGGTGAAAGCGGTCGACGCTTTCATAAAGCCGTGGCCACATTCGCGGGCTACCTTATACGGCGCAACGAGAAGCTTCTGGGCTTCATCCGGCCGCCCATACAAAGCGTTGAAGAGAGCTCGAAACATTTGCATGCTGACGGAGTCGATCCGATCTCGGTAGCTTTGTTCTGCTACTGAGAGCAGTTCGAGGCAGCGGTCCAACTCGCCAACGGTCCCGAACAAACAGCCCTTGTTTTGGAGAGCTGAGGCCTGCGGTCCTTTCGAGCGAGATTTCGAGGCTTCGGCGATAGCGAAGTCCGCCACCGCCATCGCTTCCTCGAACTGATTTTGCAAACAGGCGCCTACCCTGAACTGAATCGCAGCGCCGATCACGGAGAGCAGATCTTTCTCCTGAAGTGCCGGTTCGATGAGAGACTTAAAGCGTTTCGTGGCCAACCGCACGCTGCCGCTGGCGACGATGAGCTCGGCTTGCTGGAACGCCACCCACGTTTGATGGTCGCGCGACTTTTCAGCCATTCCGAGGAGTCGTTGCTTCACGTGCATCGGGATTCCGAAGAGGAGAGCCGGGCTTTCCCGCATCATGCCGACCATTCGGCTCGGATCGTGCTCACCGTAGTACTCCAACAGGCCCACGAAGTTGTCGATCATTGATTGACGGGCTTCGGCAGCGACCTTCGGCTCGTACCGATCGTCGACCTCAAACCTGACTGCGTCGAACCATTCGCCTTCGAATCCAGGCATAAATCCGCCTTCGCGTGGCGAAGACGGCTCGTCGAGATCGGTCAAAAGTAGAAAGCCATCGGCGAACCGGTAACCGCCTCCTGAGCTCTCAACACTCTCCTTGCCGAGTACGGAACGCAGCGTGGCAACCGCCTGCTTGACGCAGTTGCGCTGCTTCTCGGAGCTCAGTTCCGGCCACAAAGCCTGCCCCAAGACTTGCCGGCTGACTCCATAGCAGCGATTGCGCGACAAAATCGCGATCAAACCGGCGACTTTTCGAGTCGGGAGGGCAACCAAGTGTCCATCATGCGCCCGCAGCTCGAATCGTCCAAAAAGATTGGCTCGCCATCCCGCCATCTCATCCATTTTGCAACAGGATTAAAGAGACTCAAGCCGGCGACGAACCTGTGTCGAGAATTGCGCAACACATGCCGGCCACTCATTTCGGATGTTGTGGCTGCCGCGCCTGATCGTTCTCAGTGGGCGTCTGGGCATGATTCCGCTAACTGTCTTTGACAGTCGGAAAGTGACTGCCAGCCAGTTCCTGCCCATCGTCCGCCGTCACGAATGGCTTCATGACGTGCTCACCCGAGGCGTAGTACTTCGTCTGCTCCGTCATGTAGTGCAGGGCGATGGCACGTCTAGGCCGACCCGAAGCGTTTGAGCCGCTGCCGTGCCAGGTGAGGGCGTGGTGGTAGTGGACTTCGCCTTTCTTGACCGGACACGTAACGACCTTCACCTGGTGGCCCTCGAAAGTTGAGGGCATCTCATCGAAGCTGGGGAGCGCTTCCAGGAACTTAACGTGGTCACCCCAGAGATGCGACCCCGGAACCATTCTCATGCAGCCGTTGCCTTCGTCGACGTCGTCCAACGCAACCCAGGCTGTGACTTGGGACTTGGGTTGAAGGATCGGCCAGTAGGGACCGTCTTGGTGCCAGTGGTTGACTCCACCCGTCGACGCAGGCTTGAACTGGATCTGGTCGTGCCAGAGGCGTAGGGTCTTCGCCCTAGTGAGTTGGAGCATCTCCTCGACGATCGTCGGGTTCGAGATCAGATCCCGAAAAGCCGGGCTGGCTTGCCAGATGTTCACGATCTGCCAGATGTTGCCTCCCATCAGGTGGCACATGACGGGTTGAGGCTTCGCGGGATCGTCACGGTCTTCGATCACTCGCAGCGTCTCCGCCTGCAGAGTCTCAATCTCAGCATCACTCAAGACTCGCGAGCCTTTAAGGAAACCGTCCCTGCGGAAGCGTTCGACTTGTTCAATGGTCAGCATCGGCTAGTCCATTAGCTTGCGGATCAGATAGATATAGGTGGTGGCCGCCGAGTGCGCCTGTTGCTTCAGGTCTGCGCCGCCCGAGTGGCCGCCCTCAGTGATCTCGTCGTAAAAGAACGGCTTGCCGTACTCCTCCATTCGCGCAGCGAACTTTCGAGCGTGAACGGGACCGACTCGGTCGTCCTTGGTCGTGGTGAAGATGAACGGCTCCGGATAGTCCACGTCTCGCTTGAGCTGGTTATAGGGCGAGATCGACGCGAGGAAACGGCGCTCGGCGGGGACCGATGTCGAGCCATACTCGCCAACCCACGAGGCGCCTGCGGCGATGTGCTCGAAGCCGAGCATGTCCAGCAGCGGAACTTGGATCACGATCGCGTGCCACATGTCGGGGTGTTGGGTCATCTCGACGCCCATGAGTAGTCCGCCGTTGGAACCACCTTCGATACCGAGCCGTCGGGTTGAGGTGATTTTGCGCCGAACCAGATCGCGGCCCACGGCCGCAAAGTCGTCGTAAATCCGCTGCCGGTGGGTTTTGAGTCCCGCCTCATGCCACGCCGGACCGAACTCGCCGCCGCCACGGATGTTGGCCAGAGCGAAGACTCCGCCGCGTTCCAGCCAGAGCTTTCCGACGCTGCCCGAATAGAAAGGAGTCTCCGAAATCTGGAAGCCGCCGTAGGCCGTGAGCAAAGTGGGGTTCTCGCCGTTGTATCTGAGGTCTTTTCGAAGAACCACAAAATAGGGCACCTTGGTGCCGTCCTTCGAGGTCGTCCAGAGCTGTTCCACCTTCAGGTTCGAGGCGTCGAACTGCGGCTTTCTCGACTTGGCCAAAGCAAGTGTGCCGGTCGCAGCATCCCCCAAGTAGAGCGATTGGGTGGTGATGAATCCCGAGATGTCAAGGAAGAACCGGTCATCGTCCGTGCTGGTGGAAGCGATCGAAACGGACAGATTATCGCCCACGGGAAGCTTCTTTCGAACCCAACGGCCTCGGCCTCCGCGGTCGCAGATATAGGCGCGGCCTTGGACTCTGTCGAGAGTCAGAAGGAGCAGCTTGTTCTTGGTGACGCTCACGCTTTGCGGAAACTCGGTCGCGGTTGGAGCGAAGACGACGGCCGGCTTCAAATGCGTCGGGTCGCGTCTGATGTCGTCCAGGCTCAGCGAGAGCACGGAGCCCTGCCGAAATCCTGCCTTCGCCCCCTGTGGCTTCCAGTCTTGGTTGATGGAAATAACGAGCTGGTTCTTAACCAGTCCGTCGATGTCGCACTTTGCGGGGATGGCGAGTTTCGTGGCCTTGCCAGCATTCCAAACGAACACGT